>CAZQBW010000189.1:0-10839 GCA_964591515.1 uncultured Clostridia bacterium | reverse complement strand
AGTTCCTTCTCGAAGTGGCTGTGGAACAGGAAGCGGCCTGAACGCTGCTCGCGCGGAAAAGTTGAGCGAAGGCCCCGCCCGACGAAAGTCGAGCGGGGCTTTTGCGTTTCCACGGTCAAGCATTGTTAAACCCGACAGAAATTCTGCCGTACAATGCCTGTCTATCTTAGCTCACCAGTCACATCGGCGTGTCGGTTCAGGAGCAACTCCTTGGTCACGACTTCCGAGCCTTCGATGAAAGAGCTCGACGAGCAAGCCCTTGTCCGTCAATGCCTTGCGGGCAGTGAAGCCGCCTGGGAGGAGGTCATTCGCCGTTACCGGCGTCTTATCTACTCGATCCCGATTCGCGCCGGCCTCGGTGAGGAGGGGGCGGCTGACGTCTTCCAGACCGTCTGCCTCAAGCTTCTCGAGCACCTAGCGAAGCTGAAGGACCACGAAAAGCTCGCCAGCTGGATCATCACGACCACTAATCGTGAGAGCTGGCGCCTGTCCGGCCGGACTCGGCGCGAGGCGCCGATCGGCGAGGGCGGCGAGGCGGACTCGACGATGCCGGTCATGCCTGAGCTCATCGATGAGAAGCCGCTTGCAGAGGACGAACACATAGCCCTGCAGCGTCAGGCTGCCGTTCGGATTGCAGTCGATTCCCTCTCGGAGCGCTGCCGCAACCTGCTCGAACTGCTGTACTTCGTCGAGGAGCGTCCGTCCTACGAAGAAGTCTCCCGTCGAATGGAGATGCCGGTCGCAAGTATCGGGCCTACACGGGCTCGCTGCCTCGAGAAGCTCCGAAAGGCCGTCGACCCGAACGTGTAAGAGGAGCTTTGTCAGGATTTACAGGATTCCTGCCGGTATCAACCTACGGCGTCGCAGGCGCAAGTGTCCCGAATCCTGATAATTCCTGTAATCCTGTCAAATCTTCCGTATTTTTCCGGTCTGACGTGGCTCTACTGGGTCGCGAACGTTGTACGAAGGAGTCGGTCACGCCATGCCTTGCCCCACATTCGAAACCCTCATCGATTTTACCGACAACCGGTTGGCCCCCGAGGCAGCCTCGAGCGTCGAGACGCACGTCGGTACCGGGTGCACGTCGTGCCGGACGACGATCGACTGGTTTGCCGGCTTTGCCGCGGCGGCAAGTGCCGATCTCGTCGAGCCGCCGGTGTGGCTGACCCGCAAGGCAGTCGCTCTCTTCGCCCAGCGCCAGAAGGAAGGAATTGTCGCCAAAGTCACCCGTCTGGTGGCTTCGCTGGTGTTCGACAGTCTGGCGGGCTCGGCATCGCCCGACTTCGTTCCCGCGCGTTCGGGAGCCGTCGGCGGGCGCCAGCTGCTCTTCACGGCCTCGCCGTTCGACGTCGACCTTCTGGTCTCGGCAGGCGATGCCCCGCGAACGGTGGCCGTCACGGGTCAGATACTTGCGGCCGACTCGGTCGAGTTCGCGAATGTTGCGGGACTCGACGTCGAGTTCGTCCGCTACGGAGAAGCGATTGCGTGCGTGGTCACGAGCGACTTCGGTGAATTCGCGGTCGATTCCATCCCGCCTGGAAGCTACGACGTGTTCGTGTCGGACTCCGAGCGCGAGATCGTCCTCACGGGCGCCCCGATCGAAATCCGCTAGGTCCTCGCAATGATCGACTCTGGAGCATCGCGCCGGCTTGCCCGGCAGATCGTGCGTGCCGACGACCTCGACGCGTTCGTCGTCGCCAAGCGTCGTTCGCTTGGCCCCGACGATTTCGCAGGTCTGAAGGGCGAGGTCGATCGGCTCGTCGAGGTCGACCTGACCAAGGCCGCGCCTCTCGCCAACGCCATCCAGAAACTCGCCGGCATCGTCGGCGACGCCGCCAGCGGGAGTTTCGGCGATGCCGCCGTAGCGCAGGTTCACTACCACGCCGGCAGGCTCGCCGAGGCTGAGCCGCTGTTCCTTTCCGCAGTCGAGGGATTGCGCGTCTCGCGGCGCCCCGTCGACGCCGCCGCCGTCGAGCGCCAGCTCGTCGGATTGCTGCATCGCCAGGGACGCGCCCGGGAAGCTCTCAACGTTGCCCGCAAGGCGCGCCGCACGCTCACGCGCGCCGGCGAGAGCCGCCTGCTCGCGCAGCTCGAGAACAACGTCGGCTCGGTGCACTACTACACTCTGGCCAGCTACCGGACGGCACTCGGCTACTTCGAACGGGCGCACAGCCTGCTCGAAACGCTCGGCGACGAACGGTCGATGTCGACGGTGGACTACAACCGCGCGAACGTCCTGCTCGAGCTCGACCGCCCGCAGGAAGCCATCGAGATCTACGAGCTTGCGGAGCGCCGCTTCACATCGCTGGGCATGGCGCGCGCGGCGGCACAGTGCACGTACATGTCGGCTTACGCCCTGTCGGTGCTGGGACGATTCGGCGACGCCCTTCGCAGCTACTTCTCGGCGCGGGAACGCCTCGTGGCGCTTGGCGACCGGGTCCTTGGCGCGTGGTGCAATCTCTATCTCGCAGAACTTCACGCCCGGCTCAATCTCATCGACGAGGCAGCGGATCTCGCCGCGGCCGCGCGTGCCGAGTTCGAGGCTCTGGATGCCCACGAGGCCGAAGCCGCCCGCGCGCTGCTCGTACGGGCTCGCGTCAGCCAGCGCCGCCGGGACCACGAAGCCGCCGAGGCCGATCTGGTCACGGCCCAGGCGACGTTCGACCAGCTCGGGATGGACGTGCTCGGTGCCGATGCGCGTCTGGGACGCGCCGAGCTCGCCGTTGAGACCGGCCACCCCGCGGAAGGTCTCAGACTCGCGGAAGAGGCCGGCGCAGCTTTCGGCCGCGCTCGGCTCGTCGGACGCAGGACGCGCGCACGCATTGCCGAAGCGTCGGCGCTGATGCAGCTCGGCCGCGGTGGCCATGCTATTCGAGTGGCGCGCACCGCCGTTCGTTCTGCAGCGCGACTCTCGGACCCGTGGCTCGAATGCAGGGCCGAAGCGCTCGTTGGAGAGCTCGAGATCGACAGGGGACACCATGAGGCCGGCGTTGCCGCCCTAGAGCGCTCGGTTGCCGGTATCGAACGCCTTCGACTTCGCCTCAGACCTGGTGAGGCCCGGGCGGCATTCCTTGCCGACAAACTGCCTGCCTACGAGCAGCTCGTCGCCGTGAACCTCAAGCGCAACGACGCCGAAGGCCTTCGCGCCGCATTCCGCTATGTCGAGATGGCCAAGTCACGAGCTCTTGCCGACCTGATGGCGCAGCACATGTCACAGTTGGCCGGGCGCGACGTGCCTCGGGGCGACGCGAAGGTCCGCCGGCAGATCTCCGAGCGTCTCGAACAGCTCAACTGGTACTCGACGCGAATCGACGACAATGCCGAGAAGGGTGGAACCCGCAATTCGCGCCTCGATGCGCACTTCCGGACCGAGCTGACGCGCTGCGAGCGCGAGCTCGTGAGCCTGTTCTCGCGGCTCGAGATCGAGGACGCCGGGCTTGCCGGCCTCCTGGCGGCCGAGCCGGCTAGCCTCGACGAGCTGTCTCGGGAGCTCGCGTCCGACGAGGCAGCCGTGGAGTACTTCTTCAGCGAGGATCGGCTGTCCGCGTTCGTCGTCACGCGCGATGGCGCCGAAGTTCGAACGAGCTTTGCGGACCGTCGCACCATCGAGCGACACGTCACCGGCCTGCGCTTTCAGCTCGAGAAGTTCGGACTGGGATCCCTTTACGCCGAGGCTCACCGTCAGGCCCTCCGGCGCTCGGTCGACCATCACCTCGATACGCTCTACCACCTGCTGTTCGAGCCGATTGCTGAAGCGGTCGCAGGCAAGAAACTCACGATAGTGCCGCACGGTGCCCTGCACTACGTGCCGCTGCACGCTCTCAGACGCCCATCCGGGGCCTATCTCATCGAAGACACGGAAATCTCGTACGCGCCTAGCGCGACCGTCCATCGTCTCTGCGAGCGTCGCGTTTCTCCGGCTGCGAGCCGCCGCGAGCTTCTGGCCGTCGGTCTTGCCGACGAATATGCGCCGCACATCGCCGAGGAACTGGCGTCGATCGGAAAGCTCTTTGGCGAGCAAGTCCTGCTCGAAGGATCGGAAGCCACGAAGTCGGCGTTTCTGGAGAATGCCCCTGGCAGCCGCTACCTGCACCTCGCGACGCACGGACAGCTTCGCCAGGACAACCCGATGTTCTCGTCGGTGCGTCTCGACGACGGACCGCTGAACTTCTACGACGTCTTCGACCTCACGCTCGACGCGGAGCTCGTGACGCTCTCTGCATGCAACACGGGCGTGAACCGGCTGGCACCCGGCGACGAGCTCAGCGGCCTGATGCGCGGATTTCTCTATGCGGGTGCGCCGTCGCTCGTCGTTTCACTGTGGGCCGTGAACGATCGGTCGACGTGTGAGCTGATGCAGACCTTCTATCGGCATTTGCAGGACGGCAATTCGAAACGGTCGTCTCTGAGGCTTGCGCAGCTCGAGTCTCTCGAACGGTACGGTCATCCCTACTACTGGGCGCCGTTCATCTTGATGGGAAAGACGTCGTGACTTTCCGCGACACCGAAAGTCCGGGACGGGTATATTCGAAAGTGGGAAATCAGACCATGAACTTCAGGAATTTCGTCGCCGTTGCCTCGTTGGTCGTGTTGTCCGCTTCAGCGCCGGGGGCGAGCGTTCGCGCCGCCGGAATCGGCGCGAAGCGTTACGTGCGTGGCGAGGCGATTGTCTCGCTTCAGCCCGGGACGACGATCGACCAGATCAACGCCCAGTACGGCACGACCGTCATCGATCAGACCGGCGATACGTTCCTCCTGAGCACGCCTGACGGCAATGCGACGAACGGCACTGTGAAGAAGCTTCGAAACGACCCGGCAGTCGCGGCCGCCGGTCGCAACGACTTCGTGGCGAGTCCGAACGCGCGGCGACCTCCGTCCCGACACCCGACGATGACTTTTCCCTTCGACGAGGCCACCAACGTGACGTCTGATCGTGCCAGGTACGACGGGCAGCCCATGCTCGCGACACTGCGAGTCGACCAGGTTACGCAGACGCGTGGCGAAGGCGTCATCGTCGCGATCATCGACACCGGTGTCGATCTGACGCACCCGGACCTCGCGGGCAAGTTCATCCCGGACGGATCGGGCGGAGTGCTTGGGCTCGACCTCATCGACGGCGGCCTTCCGATGGACGATCCGGCGCCCGGAACGGGCGACAACAGCGCGCGAGGTCACGGGACGTTCATTGCCGGACTCGTGGCGAAGGTCGCTCCAGCGGCGCGTATTCTTCCGATTCGGGCGCTGGATCCAGGCGGGGTCGGCACGACCTACAACATCGTGAAGGCTGTCGAGTTCGCGCGTGCCAACGGAGCGCACGTCATCAACATGAGTTTCGGCGCGCCGGACAAGCTCGACGGCCTCGACAAGGCCCTCAGCGACGCCCGGGATTCGGCAGTGCTCGTTGCCGCGGTGGGCAACTTCGGCTCGGACGGCCTCAAGCAGTACCCGGCAGACGAGAGTTTCGTCGTTGCGGTCGCCGCTCTGGACGATCGTGGGGTGAAGGCACCGTTCTCGAACTTCGGATCGCTGGTCGATGTGGCCGCTCCCGGAGTCGAGCTCGCGAGCACCTACCCCGACAACCAGTACGCGACCTGGTCGGGGACCTCCTTTGCCGCGCCGCTCGTGTCGGCTACAGCGGCGCTCATCGTGGCGAAGCAGCTGGCATCCGGGGGCATCGACGTCGATTGTGCGACGCGCACATTGATCGAGACGGCGGCGCCGGTCGACAGCATCTCGGGAAACGGAAACTATCGCGGCAAGATTGGCGGCCGCGTCGACCCGCTTGCGGCCGTCACCTCCTCGGCATGCGATGGATCGGCGTACGACAAGATCGACCTTCGTGCGGTCGATCCGAACGACCGCCGGTCGGACGGTGAAGCCGAGCGTGACGCGAGCGGCGATCAGAAATTCGAGGTCAAGGTCGAGCGCCTGACGTCTCGGACGACGTTCGCGCTTCGCGTGACGAACGCCGCCGGCGCCACTTACTCGGACACCTTCACGACTGACTCCGATGGCAATGCGCAGATCGAGTACAAGGTCTCCACGGACGACGAATCTCGTCCGCTACCGGCCGAGCTGACGCCCGTGTCGACGATCCGTGTCGTCGAGGTCGTGCGCACTTCCGGAACGGCGGTGCTTCGCGGTGACTTTGCGATGGGTGGTGGCGACGATGGTGGAGGTGATGACGGCGGCGGTGGTGGTGATGACGGCGGCGGTGGTGGTGATGATGGTGGCGGCGACGATGGTGGCGGCGGAGATGACGGTGGAGGTGACGATGGCGGCGGCGGTGGCGGTGGTGGCGGCGACGATGGTGGGACCGGTTCGCAGGGCAGCGAGATCACACTGGTCTCGTCCGGAATCGATTCCGATGCCGAGGGCACGGCGGACTGGTCGATCGAGTTGGGAGTTCAGAAGTTCCGCGTTGAATGCGAGGAACTCGACGTCGAAGCCGAGTACCAGCTCTGGGTCAACGGTGCGCTCGTGGGCACGTTCAGTTCTGGCGACGACGGGAAATTGAGAATCCGGTTCAGTACGTCACCGGCCGGCGATGAACTTGCGCTGCCTTCGGCGCTGAACCCGGTCTCGGCAATCTCGACCGTTGCGCTTCTCAAGGACGGACAGGCGATACTAACCGGGAACTTCTAGAGGGACTGTTCTGCAAGCCATCACGCCGGTCTCAGCAGGATAAGTACCGGGAGCGTCAGCGACCGGGTAGTCCTCAGTCATCGCACGTCTGGCCTGCACAAGGACGACCCAGTCGCTGTTACTCGCGCAGCCAGCCTGGAGGGACGCCTGCGCGACGCGCGCGCTCCAGGAAGGCATCCCATCGGGACAGCGTTCCGCGATGCTGTATCTCCAGGTCGATGAGCCTCGAGTTGAGTTGAGCAAACTCTTCGTCGGCCCGGTTGTACGTCGACCCCGTCGTGTAGCCGTAATCCGGATACCTGTATCGTCCACGGCCATCAACCACGACGGTTCCCCGCCCATAGTTGTACTCGTGACTCAACCGGTACTTTCTCGGATTCGCCTGTCGATACGCCAGCTCCGACCTCAACGCGTCGATCTGGGCCTGTTCCGAATCGAGCTCCTCGCGCAGACTTCTGGCTTCCTCACGCCAGCGGTCCTCGACTGTCCTGGCCTCCTCCTCGCGAGCCTCGTCCCTTGGGACCCCGACCGGCGGAAGGGCAGAAGGCTGCACTGGCCTCGCAGCCGCATCGCGCTCGCGCTCCTCGCGCAGTGGCGCAAGGTCGGCCGTCGTGATCGTGATCGCCTCTGTTTCCGAATCGGCCCGGGGCGCAGGCATTGAGAGCGGAACGGCAATGGCCGATCCCCGTCGGATCGCGCGATCGATGAACGATGCCACGGCTTCACCGTTGTGCCTCGACGTGGCGTCGAGGTCGATCTGACCGAGCTCGACACCGTGACGCTCGCCCCGCGCAGTCACCCAGGTCATCCTCGAGCCCGAGAGCCAGTAGAACTCCCCTATGTCGACCCGGTCACCGCCCCTCAGCACGATCGTGTATGCGGGGGAGAGGGACGGACTGAACAGGAGCACCGCGAGCGCAATAACCGGAAGCTGCCATCGCATGAACGCACCTCCTCGGGACCGCAACCGCTGCCCTTCACCGCAATCCTACGCCTCGGGCTCGACAATCTCCACCACGCCTGCGGGAACGTCGTCGAGCCTCGACACCGCGCCGCCTGGCCAGCGCACTTCCACCCTCTCGGCGCCAGTCGCGAGTCCGAGTCCGAAGTGCGGAGCCATCTGGTTCTGCGACGACCTTCCGCTCGACGACGACACTTCGCCTGTGAGGGTCATGCCGCCGACGACGACGGTCACACGCGCGCCAATCGCGCCGCGGTTGCCGCTCCGTCCGACGAGCCGCACCACGAGCGACTGCGACGAGCCGCCGCGGTTCAGGTACAACTCCTCACGCTTTCCAGGGAGATTGCCGACGTACAGATCGAGGTACCCGTCGCCGTCGTAGTCCGCGGCCGCCGCAGGCTGTCCAGAGCCGGTACCCGACACTCCTGCAAGCTGCGTGACGTCGGCGAATCCGACGCCGCCGGCATTGCGGTAGAGCCGGTTCTTCTGCGGAGAGAAGTCCGAGCGGTTCACGACGAACAGGTCCAGCCAGCCGTCGTTGTCGAAGTCCGCCCAGACCACGGCCTCGCCGTCTCCCTGCTCCGCCAGTCCCATCGTCACCGTCACGTCGGCGAACGTCCCGTCCCCGCGATTTCGCCACAATCGGTCGGCCGATGCGCCCGCGTTCGTGTTGAACAGATACAGGTCGAGCCAGCCGTCGTTGTCGTAGTCTCCCCACGCAGCGCCGGCTCCGTTTCCCGAATCGTCGACTCCCGCCGCTTCGGCACGGTCGCGGAAGGTTCCGTCGCCGTTGTTCCGGTACAGCCGATTCGGCTGGCCGAAATTCGCGACGTACAGGTCCGGCCATCCGTCGTTGTCGAAATCCGCCCACGCGCAGCCCAGGCTCGAGGCTGGACCACCGTCCACACCCGCCGACTCCGCCACTTCGCGAAACGTGCCGTCGCCCTGATTCCGGTAGAGGAAATTCCGGGCCGTCTGCTGCTGGGTGCCGTTCGCAACGTACAGATCGAGGAAGCCATCCCGATCGTAGTCAGCCCACGCCGCCGAGTAGCTCGCCGTCGTCGGCCCGCCACCGACCTTCGCCCGCTTTGTCACGTCGCGAAAGCGGCCGGATCCCTCGTTTCGATAGAGCTTGTTGCCGGCGTCCAGGTTCGCGACGAACAGGTCGAGCAGTCCGTCGTTGTCGTAGTCGCCGACTGCCGCACCGAAACCTGCCGCCGCGGTCGTCTCGAGACCGGTCGACCGGAGCTTCGTGAAGACGCCGTCGCCATCGTTGCGATAGAGCCGATCGGTGCCGAGGGCGGCGACGAAGAGGTCTTCGTCTCCATCGTTGTCGATGTCGAACCAGGCGATGGCGCCCGGGTCACCTGCTTTCGCGACGCCTGCGGGCGCGGCCACGTCCGTGAACGCGATGGCGGCCGGGCTGCCAAGGTCGTCGGCCGCGGTGCCGCTAGTCATCGATGACAGCGTGAGCACCGCAAGGACCGTATGAACGAACCAGCGCACAACGGAAGTCTACACTGCTCAGTGATCTCCGTGACTCTGTGCCTCGTGTCTCGGTGTGCGTAGCGTCTTCCGAGCTTCGCACACACAGACTCGGAGACACCGAGAATTCCACTCCCTTCGTATCACCACTTCCGTTTTGCGCCTCTTTTCACTATTCTCGGTTGGTTCGCCCCCAGTCGGCAGTCACCCCCAGGAGTCGTCATTCATGTCCAGGCTTCGACCTTCGCGGATCGTTTCCCTTCTCAGCATCGTCGTCGTTTCGCTCACCGTCGCCCTGCCTTCCGTTTCGGCCTCGCGTCCGCAGGATCCGAAACGGGTGTACGTCGTGGTCGACATCGATCGCATCGGCTTCGAACGCCTCACGATGCTGAAGACCCTCCCTGGACTCGATTGGTGGGTCGAGCTCGACGACCAGATGCTCGTCAGCGGTCGGCCGTCAGTACTCGAGAGCCTCGATCGCGGTGGTTTCTCGTCAAGGATGCTCACGGGCGACATCGATCCCGGCAGCCTCTACATCCTTTACGGCAGGGATGCCGAGGCGTCCGGCGCCCGGGTCCTTGCGGCGGGCGGTCGACACGCCGTCATCGTTGCTACTCCGGAACAGAAGGCCCGACTCCAGGGCGATCACGACCACGATGGCGTCGCGGGGATTCCGCACAGCCACAACGAGGTTCTGCCGTTCACTCCGAACTTCTCGCTTGCTCACCAGGCTGCCAATTCGCCGGCTCGCGAGCCCGAAGCGTGGGACGTCTCGATACAGGCGCTCGTCGATGCAGTAGACGGAAACCGCTGGTTTGGCGACATCCAGACGCTCGGCGGCTGGAACCGCAACTCGCGAAACGCCCAGAACCTCACCGCGCGTGACTGGCTCGTCGGGCAGTTCCAGGCATTGCCCGGCATGACCGTCACGACTCCGAGCTTTAACATTCCTAGTCCGAGCACGACGTCGTACAACGTCGTTGCGACACTCACGGGCACGACGCGTCCGAATGACTGGTACATCGTCGGCGGACACTTTGATTCGCTGCCGTCCTCCGGACCGTCGCCGGGATGCGAAGACAACGGCAGCGGCACGGCGGGCGTGCTGGAGATGGCCCGGATCTTCGCCGCCCATCCACCCGAAGCCACCGTCATCTTCATTTGCTATTCGGGCGAAGAGCAGGGGCTCTACGGAAGCACGTCACATGCGTCGGGACTGGTCTCGTCGGGCGACAACGCGAAGGTGAAGGCAGTCCTGACGATGGACATGATCGGCTACACCGGTGATTCCGACCTCGATTGCCTCCTGGAAACGAGTTCGCTCGGGCAGTTCATGATCGACGCCTATTCGGCTGCTGCATCGCAGTACACGACGCTTCGGATCGTGACTTCGCTCAACCCGTTCGGATCGGACCACGTTCCCTACCTCAATCGCGGCATGCCGGCGCTGCTCGTGATCGAGAACGACTGGAACTCGTACCCCAGCTATCACCAGTCCTCGGACACGGCAGACAAGGTCACCATCGACATGGGCCTGCAGTCGCTGCGAATGAACGTTGCCGCCCTCGCGAAGATGATCGCGGCCCCGCCTCCAGGCACTGGCTCTGACACGATCGGCGTCTACGATCCTTCGACGTCGAACTTCTTCCTGCGAAACACGAACGCAGCGGGTGGCGCGGACGTGGTCTTCAGCTTCGGAGCCGGCGGCGCCGGCTACGTGCCGCTCGCGGGCGACTGGAATGGCGATG
>CAZQBW010000188.1:0-10849 GCA_964591515.1 uncultured Clostridia bacterium | reverse complement strand
GCAGATCGTTCAAACCGGGCCCACCGTCGCACACGTCACGTTCGCGTGCGGCACCACGTGGTACGAGAAGCCGGCTCCGAGTCTTCCCTTCAGCCAGTCGAGGCCCGCCACGAGTGACGGGACCGGGTGGAAGCCCATCGCCCGGACGTCCTCCTCCGGAAGTCCGCTGCAGAGCGCGACGTCGGCTCGCCGCGACAGCAGCCGTAGCATCAACGTGTTGTGCCCCTTGAGGTTGTAACGCTCCCGAACGGCCGCCTCGAGCTCGACGTCCGATTCGATCGCCGCCCACTTCAGGAAGTCGGGATCGATGCCGAACGGGCATTCGGCAACCCAGAGGATCGCGCCACCGGGACGCACGGCGTCCCGGACGTTCATGACGGCCTTGAGCGACTGCATGAAGTTGCAGTCGTACGGGCTGCCGCCAGCGCTCGTAATGACGGCGTCGACCGGCGCGTCGAGGCGGGACCGGTGCAGCGCGTCCGCACGGCGACATCCTTCGACGTGTGCCGCCACTGCGTCCCCCGCGACTGCATCGACGAGCCGGTGCGCCGTGTTGAGCAGAGTGTTGAGGCAGAACACCGGTCCCGCCATCTTCATGCCTTCGAGCATGTCGAGGTGGATGGGGTTTCCGTCCAGGACGCACGGTCTGGCATTCGGATGAAGGCCGGATCCCGGGTCGAGCGTCAGCCGATGGTTCGCCTTGATCGTGCGAAATCCGGCGACGCCCGGAATGAGTGCCTTTCGTCCGCCGCTGAAACCGGCGAAGTAGTGCGGCACGATCCGGCCTGTCAGGATCCGCACGTCCGAGTCGAGAACCCGACGGTTTACGAATACCGGCGTTCCGTAGCTCGTCGTCCCGAGCGCTTCGAGGCCGGACTCGCCGAAGCAGTCGTGAAAGACCGTTTTCACGCGCGCGGCGGTTTCGTCACCGAGCAGGCCGGCCACGTCGCACTCGAGGTGATGCTCGTGAGTGCCGGTGGCGAGGAAGACCTCGATCCCGTCACGCGGCACGCCCGCGCGCTCGAGCTCGTCTACAAGCGCCGGAACGTAGACTTGCGTCGCGGCTACACGCGTTTTCCCCGGGATCAGGATCGACGCCGTGCGGGCGCCGCGCGCGAGCTCGACGAGCGGCGCAGAGCCGATCGGCGCGTCGAGCGCGCGGCGGACGATGTCCTCCGGCGATTCCGCCGGCTCGGGAGTTTCCGGACCGATCGTGCCCGCGAAGATCCCGTCCGGCGCCTCGGCCGTCAATTCCCCTTCTCCGTACTTCAACCGGATCTCGGTCATGCGTCGCGCCTATTCCCTGGTCGCCGCGGCTCGCTCGAGCTCCCTGGCGATCGACGCCGCAAGCGCACGGGCATTGTCCGACTCGAATACCGTCCGGTGATCGCCAGGCACATCGTGCACGGCATAGCTCGAGACCGCGCACCGATCCCATCCGAGCGCCCGATCAAGTCTCGCGCCGAGGAACGGGATCGACGGCCGAAAGAGATCGACGTGTCCCGGGTACTCGCCATCGGGCTCGTATGCGTCGAGCAGGGTCAACAGGGCTCGTCGCAGCGGTCCGTCGACGTCAGGGCCTCCGACCCGCTGCTGCTCGCGGCGAGTGATGCGTCCGAGCGTTCGTCGCGCAAACGCGATGCGTTGGCCGCGCGGCAATTCCAGAAGCATCCTCGCGTGGTTGAGCTTCTTCTGGACCGGCGACACTCGTCTGCCTGCTACCGGGGCATAGGTGTCGACGAGCCCGAGCATCGCGACTTCCTGGCCGGCGGCGGCGAGTTGTCGAGCGATCTCGAAAGCGATCACACCGCCTGCCGAGTAGCCGCAGAGATGGTAGGGGCCTTCGGGCCGTCTGCCGCGCAACAGATCGATGTACGCCGCGGCCAGGTCCTGGATGCTCGAAGCGTCGAGCTGGCCCTCGAAACGGCCGTCGGCTTCGAACGCGTAACTCGGCTGGTCCGGCCCCAGCGCCTCTACGAGCTCGCGCAGGAACACCACGCCGCCTCGAAGACCGTGGACGAAGAAGATCGGCGGCCGGGCTCCGCGGTCGGACAACGTGGCCAGGTGCCACGCGGACGAGTAGCCCGGATCCGTCCGTACGAGCTCAGCCATCCGCGCCACGGTCGGGGCTCGCATTATGCTCGAAAGCGGCAGCCTTCTCCCCGTCATCCGCTCGATTCTCACGAACAGCTGGACTGCGCCGAGCGAGTCGCCTCCGAGCGAGAAGAAGTCGTCGTCCACGCCGACCGGCTTCACGCCCGTGATTTCCTCCCACATTCGGCAGAGCGTGGTCTCGAGGTCGTCTCGCGGCTCGACGATCGCCGCGTTCAACGTGGGCCGCCCGGCGTCGGGCTCCGGAAGTGCGGCGCGGTCCACCTTCCCGCTCGCCGTCAGTGGGAGCCGGTCCAGAACGACGACCACGGCCGGAACCATGGCATCCGGAAGCGTCCCGGCGAGACGCGCGCGAATGGCCTCGGCCGTCGGGACTCCTCCGTCGCGCCCCACCACGTAGGCCACGAGTCTCGTCGACCCCGAAGGCGAAGGGCGCGCCGCAACGACGGCCTCTGCGATTCCACCGATTGCGACGAGCGCGTTCTCGACCTCGGCGACTTCGATGCTCTGTCCGCGGATCTTGACTCGATCGTCAACGCGCCCGAGATGCTGCAGACATCCATCCGCATCCAGTCGTCCGAGATCGCCGGTCCTGTAGCAGCGGACGTCGCCTCCCGAAGGATCCGGAGTAAAGGCTCGGGCCGTCAGATCAGGACGGTTCCAGTAGCCTGCGCTCACCTCGCGGCTGCACGCCACGATCTCACCTTCACGGCCGGTGGGCAGGACGCTGCCCTGGTCGTCCACGATGTAGATTTCCACGCCCGGCGGAGCGAATCCGGCCGGGACCGCGCCGGGCGTGACGGGCGTCGACGAGCGAATCGGCATCTGGGCCATCACACTCAGCTCGGTCGCAGCGTAATGGTTGACGAGCAGCGCGCTCGCCGGGAAGACCTCGCGAAAGCGCTCGACGTCCGTCGAAAGGACAGGCTCACCGCCGAGGTCGACCGCCCGCACGCTCGCGAGCGGCTCGCGTGACTCGAGGCTCGACACGAGCTGCCGGAAAACGGTCGGGACGGTGTGCAGGATCGATATGCGTTCGTCGGCAATCCACTCGGCAAGGCCGGCGACGCCTTGCTCTCTTATTGGATAGAAGCAGACAGCTGCACCGCTTGTCAGTGCTCCGAAGATGTCCATGTTGGCGGCCGCGAAGCTGTAGGAGTAGAGCATCGAGAACCGGTCGTCGATCGTGACGCCGAATGGCGCGATGTAGTTGCGGACGAACGTCACCAGCGAGGCGTGCGATTGCATGACGCCCTTGGGCGTGCCGGTCGATCCCGACGTGTAAACGATGCTGGCGAGCGAGTCCGGCCCGGCTGCGGAGGTCGGACGCTCGTTCGACGGAGGCACGGCATCGGGGTCGAGTCCTGAGCCGTCATCCGAAATGACCAGCCCGGCACCGCAGTCGTCGAGCATGAGTCTTGTTCGGGCGGCCGGAAAAGTCGGATCGAGCGGCACGTAGACGCACCCGGCTTTCAGTATCCCGAGTATCGATGGCACGAGCAGATTGATTCGGTCGAGTCGCACGCCGACGCGGTCCCCTTGGACCAGGCCGCGTGTTCGCAACTCGTGCGCGAGTCCGTTGGCACGGGCGTCCAGCTCGCCGTAGGAAAGCTCGCGATCGCCTGCGCGAACGGCTGGGCGCGCCGGCCCATCCGAGACGCTCGTCTCGAAGCCCTGCGTGATCGTGTGGATGGCTGTCACCGCTGTCATGGTGCGTGGCGCGAGTATACGGCAGGCCGCGGATCGCGCTGGCCTGGACCGTGGCTTCGCAGTCTGCGGGATGCTAATACTTGCGCGGCATGAAGAAGGTCGCTCACTCATTGAAACGCCGTCTGATGCCGGTGCTTCCGGCCGGACTCCGCAGCCGGTTTCTGCGCGCGTACTGGGAGTCACGCTGGAAGCAGGACGATCCGGACGCCCCGTGGCTCGACCGGGAAGTCTCGGTCGAGATCGTCGAGGCCGTCGATGATGGCTGGTTCGTGGCCGGATCGCCCGCCATAGACCTCGGCTGCGGCCGGGGCGACGTGGCCGCGTGGCTCGCTGGCCGGGGCTTTCCGTCCATCGGCGTCGACATCGCGCCGTCGGCGATTGACCTCGCCAGGAGGACGCACGGCGAGACGTCCGGACTGCTCGAGTTTCTTGCGTCCGACGGCTGCGCCAATCCACTTCCCGACCGCAGCTTCGGAGTGCTGGTCGATCGCGGCTGTTTCCACCAGCTCGACGCGCGGGACCGCGGGGCCTACGCACGGAACCTGGCCAACGCCGCCGCGCCTGATGCCCGCTTCCTGCTATTCGTGAAGGCATTTCGCAACGGAGTGCCGGTTGGCAACCCGGCTGAGCGCGGCCGACGCACGCGCGAGGTCGAAGGCGCCTTCGCGAGCTCCTTCGCCATCGACCACGTAGCCGAGACGCATCTCGACCGCCACGCCTCCCTCCCCGGCCTCGTCTTCTGGCTGACGCGGAGATAGGAGAGTGGACAGGATGGACAGGATCTGAAGAGGATTTCTGGGAAACCAAACCGCATATTCAGGCTCAAGCCGCTCAACCAGAGTTATTCCTGTCAATCCTCTTCAAATCCTGTTCATCCTGTCCACTCTCCCTCGAAACCGCAGTAGCGTGGACCCGTAGACTCACTTGTAATGCTCGATCCGCATCTGCTCGCGCAACTTGGTTCGCTCGACGTCATCGCGCGCACGATCGTCGACGGCACGATGGTCGGCATGCACGCGAGCCGCAGCCGCGGCATCGGCACCGAGTTCTCGCAGTACCGCCAGTACATCGCCGGCGACGACCTCAGAGCACTCGACTGGCGCGTCTACGGACGCACTGACCGCTATTACGTCCGCCTGTTCTCGGCTGAAACGAACCTCGAAGCCACGCTGATCGTCGATGCGAGCGCGTCGATGCGCTTCTCCACGACCGGAGTCACGAAGTTCCACGTCGCCCGTATGCTCGCCGCCGCGCTCGCCTACCTGCTCATCGGACAGTCCGACCGGGTCTCGCTCGTACCGGTCGCCGGAACGGGGCGGACCGAGCGGATCTCCGCCGGAAGCGGTGACCGGCATCTGCGGGCGATACTGCTCGGCCTCGAACGGCTCGAGGCAGACGGCAGCGCCTCGCTCGTCGCCGAGCTCGATGGCGTGATCGAGCGGCTTCGGCGTCGAGGCCCGGTCTTCGTCTTCTCGGACAGCTACGAGCCTGCGAAGTCCATTGGCGACGCGATCGCCCGTCTCGCGCGGGCCGGTTTCGACGTGACGCTTCTGCACATTCTCGATCCGGTGGAGCGGTCGCTCGAGATCGGGGGAGACACCGAGTTCGTGGGACTCGAAGGCGACGGACGCCTGACCGCCGATCCGCGTCGCGTGCGCCGCGGTTACCGTGACCGGCTCGACGCGCACATTGCAGAGCTCGCGCTCGCGTGCTCTCGATGCGGCGCAATCTTCATCCCGGTCAACACGGCCGAACCCCTCGACCGGCCGCTCGCAACCGCGCTGCGTGCGCGCCGGCTGCGTGGAGCTCGGCTCTGATGCCTGTCGCCTTCCTCGCGCCACTTGCACTTGCGGCCCTCGGTCTCATCGCGGCGCCGGTCATCGTGCACATGCTGCGGCGTTCGAAATCGCACAGGCTCGACTTTCCAAGTCTCCGCTTCCTTCGCGAGACACCGTCGCTCGTCAGGCGACTGACGCCGCCGAACCGGCGGTGGCTGCTCGCGCTGCGAATCGCGGTGATTGCCCTGATCGCGCTGGCAGCGGCGCGTCCGGCGTGGACGGGAGGCGCGGCGTCGTCCGGGGCCGAAACGGTCATCCTCCTCGACGCCTCAGCCAGCATGGACAGGCCCGGGACGCGCGACGCGGTACTCGCAGCTGCGCGTGACGTCATTGGCAGGCTCGGCGAAAGCGACGTTGCGAGCGTTGCCCAGTTTGACCGCCAGGTCCGCTGGCTCCTTCGCGGGGGCACGCGGCAGGACGCGTTGGCGGCCCTTGAATCTTATGCAGCGGGGAGCGCGGCAGGGGCACTCGCCGACGCGGTGGCAACCGTCGAACGGAGCCTCGCGACGTCGACTGCAGCAAGCCGTCGGATCGTACTCATCTCGGACTGGCAGAGATCCAGCATCGAAGGGCTCGCGGCCGACGGCGACCGGACGGCCGCGCTCGAGCCGATCCGCATCGAGAATCAGTTCGGTAACGCCTTCGTCGCCGACGCCACGGTCGAAACCGTCGCGAGCGGTGAGAGTCTTGCGGTCTCGGTCGTGCGATCGGGTCCGGAAAGCCGATCGGTTGCCCGGGTGACCGTGCCTCTTGCGGAGGGTGCGGCTGCGGAGGGAGTTCTCGTCGCTCGCGATGGCGAGTCGTGGACGGCGCGCGTCACGACTCCCGACGAATTCGACGCCGACGACGTGCGCTTTGGCTTGGTTGGCCGGCCCGGTCAATTGATCGTTTGCGATCCTGGTGCCGGCGCGCCATTCCTCGCCGCCGCAGCGCGAGTGAACTACGGCGAGGCGCGTGTATCGGTTGCGTCGCGACTCGACGGGACGACGCTCGCAGGGGCCTCCGCCGCCATTGTCAGCTCGCGTGCGCTGGATGTCGCAGGCGCCACGACGACGCTCGAGGCATGGGTCCGGGAAGGCGGCTCGGCGCTGATCTTCGCGGCGTCGCCGGGATACGGGTCGCAGTACTTTCCGACCGTCGACGGCGCAGATCCGACCGGCTCCTCCGTTTCACTCGCCGTATCGCCGGAGGATCCGGCGACGCTGGCGTTGCGCGCCGCGTCGATCCGGATTCGACCGGTCGAGGCCGTCGCGGACGATCTCGTGCTCGCGCGCGACGGAAGTGGAAGACCGGTTGTGGTTCACAGGACGTTGGGTGCCGGCAGTGTGACCGTCGCCGGTTTCGACACGTCACCTGAATCCGGGAGTCTCGTTTACGACGGCGGTTTCCCCGACGTCGTTCGCTCGCTCCTGTGGCAACCTGCCGCGGAGACTCGCGAAGTCGGCGATTCGCTCACGGGTCTTCCTGACGGTGCAGTCGTCGAACTGGCTGGCCGGAAGCTGACTGTGCAGTCGGACGGGACGGTTAGACTCGACATGCCGGGAATTGTCCGCGTGACTTCAGGGGACAATGTCCCGCTCGTCGCGGTCAACGTGGCGGCGTCGGAATCCGAGCCGGGACAGCTCTCCGCGGAGGAGGTCGCCGCGCTGGCGCGTCAGGGCGGCGAGCCGGCACTCTCCTCGACGCTCGCGCTCGAGGCCTCCGAGCGGCGCTGGCCGCTCTGGCGGATCCTGCTCGCTCTCGCACTCGTCGCCACCATCGTCGAACTGATCTACGCCGGTTCGTCGCGACGGCGGGCGGCGGCATCGCCCGCGGGTCCGGATGGCGTAGCATTGCCGTCATGATCAAGCACTGGAAGCACGTGTCGTCGCGAATTCTCGCCGATACGCCGATCTTCAGGCTCAACGCACATCGGCGAACGTCGCAGGAGTCGGGGCGTGAAGGCGAGTTCTACGTTCTCGATGCAAGCGACTGGGTGAACGTGGTCGCGATCACGCGCGACGACCGAATGGTTCTCGTCGAGCAGTACCGGCACGGCGTTCGGCGGACGACGCTCGAGATACCCGGCGGGATGATCGACGAAACGGATGCGACTCCCGAGCACGCCGGCCGTCGGGAACTGCTCGAGGAGACGGGCTACGCGACCGATCGCTGGATGCACATCGGGACCGTTGACCCAAATCCGGCCATTCAGTCGAACAGGTGCCACACGTTTCTGGCGCTCGACGTGGAACAGGTCGCCGAGCCATCGCCCGACGGCAACGAAGAGCTCCGGCTCGTGCTCGAACCCGTCTCGCGCATCCGATCGCTCGTCGCCGACGGCCGGATCGATCACGCCCTCGTCGTCGCCGCGCTCTACTGGTGGGAGCTTTCGAATAATGAAGAAGGGCCACGGATCAAACGGATCTAACGGATAAGGACGGATCTGCACTTCAGATCCGTGTTCATCCGTCAGATCCGTTCAATCCGTGGCCCTTCCCCCCGTCACTTTTCTGCCTCGACGCGGGCGAGGATCCGGTTCGAGTCGGTATCGATGACGACGAGCGCCCGGTCGAAGAGGAACCGCGCCGTGCCGTCAGGGGGCGTCGAGAGCAGCTTCACCAGCTTCTTGGGAATGGGTTGCGCCGCATCGGCGCAATCGCGCGTCCAGAGTCCCGTAGCCCGCGCGATGCTCGCGACGGTCCGCGGCGCCGCCGGCAGTTCGTCGCGGTTCTCCGCGAGGTATTCGGCCGCGTGCTCACGGTCTTCCTCCGTCAAACCACCCTTCGGCACGCACGAAACAGCGAAGGTCCGCTTCTCGTCGTCTCGCTGCGGCGCCGCCAACGCGACGGGGTCAGTGGATGCCGCACAAAGCGCCGCTCCGATTGCCAGTGCCGCCAGAATGTTCGTTCGTCGTTGCATTGGGTGCCTCGTATCGTTCTCGCACGTTGTTGGTGCCCTTGCGGTCCCAGAAAGTTGTACGAAGTGTCGGTGAAACTATCGCGACGGGATTCGTATCAGTGAGGGTACCTGCGATGAACCTCAGCCGGCTCACAGAGTTGCGAACGAGACTCGCGACGAGGACGGTCGCCGATGCCGCCCGTCCGTGGGCGCTGGCAGCCGCAGCGTCTTGCCCGGCGATGGTCGTTCTCGACGCGACCGTGGGACTTTCAGCAAGCTGGCGACTCGGCGGCCTCTCGGTCGTGGCTTCGCTCGCGATCGCCGCCGCCGCAATCTCGATTCGTGCGATCGCGCGGCGCGACTGGACGCTACCGGGGGTGGCTCGTTGGCGTGCCTCCAGGGGTGACCGATCGGTCAATGCGCTCGCCAGTTACTTCGAATTGCGAGCCCGCGGCGAGGCGCCAGCCTATGTCGCCGACCGCCTGGCTCTGGCGGCCGCCGCCGAGGCGTCTTCGGTCGATCCCCGAGCCGAGGCTCCGCTCGACGGAGCAGGTCGCTCCGCGGCAGTCATCGCCGGACTATTCCTTGCAGCACTCGCGTCGCCGCTGTTCGGTTACGACCTGGCGGGAAGGCTCTTACCGCCGCGATTCGAAGCCAGGCCTGAATCTGCCGCGAGTGGCTCCGAGGCCGGTGCCGAGCCGTTCACCGATGGCCCGGACAGTCTGGCGGTCGTCGTCACTCCTCCGACATACACCGGCCGAGCCGCCGAACGGTTCGAGAATCCGTCCGAGATCGTTGCCCTCGCCGGATCCCGGGTAGACGTCGTTCTCGTTCCCGGACACGCCGCGGTCACGGCGTCGATGGTGGTTGCGTCGATGCCCGAAGTCGCGCTCGAAGCGGCCGCGAGCGGCGCGCTCTCGTCGTCTTTCGTGGCGCGCGAGCCCGGCAGCATCGCCATCCGGCCTTCGGACGTTCGCGGCGAGCGTCGCGTCTTCCTCCTGCCGTTGCAGATCGCGGAGGACCGTGCGCCCGACGTGCGGATCACGAGTCCGTCGGCCGACATCCTGGTCGACGCGAAATCGCGCCCTGCCACGCTCGACGTGGTCTTCGAAGCTTCCGACGATTTCGGTCTCGGTCCGATGAAGCTGTCGTGGATCCGCAGCATCGGCGAAGGCGACGCGGCCGAGTTCACCCGTGGCGAACTTCCAGTTCAGACCGCGGGCCGGACCGAGTCGGGCGCGCTGCGTGGCTCGTGCCGGCTCGACCTGAATCGGCTCGGCATCGTGCCGGGCTCGTCGCTCGTGTTCCACGTCGAGGCGCAGGATCGCAACTCAGTCACCGGTCCTTCGACCGGGATGTCCGAGAGCCTCGTCTTCGAAGTTTCGGTGCCGGATCCGCCGGCGCCGATCACGCTCGCCGATCTTCAGCCGGAGGACTTCCAGCGCTTTCTGGTTTCGCAGCGGATGATCCTCGAGAAGACTCTCAAGCTGCACGCGCGCCGCGACCGAACGCCGAAGCCGCAGTTCCAGATAGAGTCCACCGACCTGGCCCGCGAACAGCGCGAGTTCAAGGAGAGCTTCGACCAGTTCATCGAGATTCACGGCGAGCACGATCATGGACCGACCGTCACGTTCAAGGACGAGAAGGCGGTCACCGAGGCGCAGAAGGAAGCTGCGCACGGGGCCGAGCATGCCGGCGGCGACGAACATGCCGGCGAGGCTGGCGCGAAACCCGACGCGACAGCGGCTGCCGAGGAGGCGCACGAAGCGGCGGCGGCAGCGCGGTCCGAAGCGCACGCCCACGGTCCGGGCGATGAGGCCCAGTCGGCGAATACGCCTTTCCGCGACCTTCTCGTCTCGATTCGCGCGATGTGGGACGCGGAGCGGGCGCTCGGAATCGCCGACACGGCAGAGGCGATCCCGCACGAGCGGCGCGCGCTCGAGTTCCTGAAGAAGGCGCAGAAGGCGACCCGCTACTTCTCGAGGGTCCGGGTTACGACGAAGCCGATAGACCTGAAACGACGCTATGCCGGCGAACTGGCCGAAATCCGGGGCCGGCTCGAGCGGATTACGGTCGAGGGGCTCTCTCCCGCGGAACGCGCGATGCGCGAGCAGCTCGGCGCGCTGGTTCGTCAGATAGAGATCGCGGCATCGATTGACGCCGAGGCGCCGACTGCAGGCGGTGCCGAGCGTGCCGAGTCGATTGCCGCGAAGTCGTCTGACGTCTCTCGCGCATTGCTCGGACTCGAGACGGGTTTCGATCCGGCGCTCGTGGGAAAAGCAGTCGTTGCTTCCATGGACCCAGCCAGG
>CAZQBW010000187.1:5973-10878 GCA_964591515.1 uncultured Clostridia bacterium | reverse complement strand
GCGACCCACGGCTATTTCCTTCGACCGCTCCGCGGTCGTTCAGTAGGCCAAACTCGAGTCGACCGCTCCGCGGTCGTAGTCGGTGAGCCTCTGACCCAAGCAAGCGCGACGAACCCTGGAGTGGCTCAGCATCACTTACGGGGTGCTAACTCAACGAAACAGTGGACTAGCGGACAATCCGGGCGCCGCGTCCGGTCACGCTGCAAGAAAAGCTTCCGACGGCTACGGGTTCGAGTTGGCCGAAGTCGGTGTCTTGACCGCCGCAGCGGATCGCTCGTTCCCGTCCGTCAACTGCTCGGCCTGACGGGCCTCGAGCTCGGACTGCTTCTCGCCATCCTTCATCGAGTTCTTGAAGTTGCGGATCCCCGATCCCAGTCCCTTGCCAAGCTCCGGCAGCTTTCGCGTGCCGAAAAGTAGGACCACGATCACGAGAATGATCAGCAACTCGGGCATTCCGATGTTCGGCATTTCGGTAATTCGCTCCTGACTGAATGCGCCCGCGCGCCAGTCGAATAGTAGTAGCCACCCAGTGGACTGTCAAACTTGCGTTCCGTTGGACGCCCGCGTGCCTGCCACGGTCTCAATTCATTCAAGACTGCTCTACGGGCGCCGTGCCACTACAGGATCTCTCGACGGTCGCCCACACGGCGGGTCACACGCTCGCGATCGAGCCACTCGAGAAGCGGGATCGAGTACTTTCTCGACAATCCTCCCGAGAGATCGCGAAACGCAGCAATATCGAGTGTCGGATCGGCGTCTCGACGGTCGCGGACCAATCCCTTCAGCCGCTCGAGCGAATCAGCGTGGAACACCAGGTCACCGAGCCGGACGAGTCGGCCCTCGCGGACGAGCAGGTCGCAGTACTTCTTTGCCTTCGCCTCGGCCAGACCCAGCCTCATGGCGACTTCCTGGTGGGACGGCGCCTCGAACCCGGCCTCGAGCACCGCAGCCTCGAACGCCGCCTTCGCCGCCTCGTCCTCCGGCGTCAATGCGCCGGCACGCGACGCAAGCCTCACGACGTCGCGGTCGCGAACCAGTTTTCCGGATTCGACGAGTCCGCCCGTGATCGTTCGAAAGACCTCGATCGGGCTCACCGCGAACAACGACGAGCGAAGCTCTTCGAGGGGCAAACCCGGTGCGATCGCCTCGCGCCTGTGGAAGGCCTTGACGGCCTCGAGCACCTCGGCCTCCAGCCGCGCCGCGACGGCCGCATCTATGAACCTGGGCGGCGAATCGCCCACTGCGCGCGCTCGCCCCGAGGCGATGAGCTCCGCCGTGCAGGAGATGGCTTCCTCGTCCGTGAATCCGGAAACCGCTACGAGTTCCGACAGGGAGAGTGCCCGGGCTCCAGCCTTGATCAGCCATTGCGCCACGCTCTGCTCCGCATCGCCGGCTTCGAGTTGCTCGAGCCACGCCGCGGCTTCGGAATCCGACTGCCGATGTTTGACCGCCAGCGCATCGAGCACGATGCCGCCGCCGATCGTGGTCTGCGGCGAATAGCTGCGGATGATGAACCGATCCCCCGGCAAGGCGAGTATCGGCGTTTCGAGCCGGACCTGCGCCACGGCTTCCGCGCCTGGCTCGAGGGCGTCACGTCCGAGGAGCACCACGCGGGCGATGGCTTCCGTCGTGCCGTGATGGAAGCGCACCCGCGCACGATGTTCGAGCGGCCGCGCCGCTCCCTCGAGCAGGCGAAGCCGGACATCGAGCATCGACGTGGGACGAAATCGGCCGACCGGCGCCAGCACGTGACCGCGTTCGACGTCGTCCAGCTCGACGCCCTGCAGGTTCACGGCCGTGCGCTGCCCTGTCGTCGCGCGATCGGTCGTCGCGCCGTGCACCTGCAGCCCGCGCACTTTGACCTTCAGACCGGCCGGCAGCACTTCGAGCGCATCACCGACTGCGACCTCGCCCGAGATGAGCGTCCCGGTCAGAACGGTTCCGAATCCCTTTATCGTGAACGCCCGGTCGATCGGCAACCGGAACGGACGATCAGCTGCGCGATCCGGCACGTGCTCCGAAAGATCGCGAAGCACGTCCTTCAGTTCATCGAGACCAGCCCCGGTCGTCGAGCTCACGGCAACTATCGGCGCTCCGTCGAGGAACGACCCCGCAACGAAGTCCTCGACTTCGGCACGGGCCAGCCCCAGAAGCTCCGCATCGACCATGTCCGACTTGGTGAGCGCGATCACGCCCGCGCGAACGCCGAGGAGACGGCAGATGTCGAAATGCTCCCGCGTCTGGGGCATGACGGCTTCATCGGCAGCGATCACGAGGATCACGAGGTCGATGCCATGCGCCCCGGCGAGCATGTTCTTGACGAATCGCTCGTGACCGGGAACGTCGACGAAGCCGATCTCGACGTCGCCGAGGGTCAGATTCGCGAAGCCGATGTCGATCGTAATTCCGCGCTGCTTCTCTTCTTTGAGGCGGTCGGCATCGATGCCGGTCAAAGCCCGGACGAGCGAAGTCTTGCCGTGATCGATGTGGCCGGCGGTGCCGACGATGACGTGCTTCATGTGCGGCCATTGTAGCAGGGGGATTGGAAGGCAAGGTCCGGGAGACGGCTGCATGTTACTCTCGCGCCGACATACCGACCTCGACTCCCCGAGGACTCCACATGCGTACTCTGCTGACCGCGATCGCCCTCGCCGCAGTGAGCCTGACGATGGTCCAGTCCGCGCCGTTGTCGCGCGAGGGGACAGTCCGCAGCGAGTCCGTTCGCAACGAGCCCGTCGGGAAACCGCCTTACGAGGCGGCTGTCACGGGGCGACCGGTGTTCCGCGTGACGACGAACCGCGACGGTCTGCCCCAGAGCTCGGTTCAGGGACTCGTCTTCGATCGCGACGGCTATCTCTGGGCGGGAACACAGGACGGAGCCGCGGTCTACAACGGCCGCCGCTGGTCCGTTGTGAACATGCCGTCTCGCACGCAGTCGAACTACGTCACGTCCGTAGCTGCAGACCCGGCGGGCGGCGTCTGGTTCGGCACACGCGAGGGCGGCGCCTCGAAGTACAGCGCGGGATCGTGGACGTCATTCGACGCGCGATCGGGCCTGCCCTCGAACGGCGTCCGTGCGGTCGTTGCGTCGTCTGCCGAAGGGTCGGCCGTCTGGTTTGCGACGGACTCGGGGGTCGCTCGACTGAGAGGCAACGAGTGGCGAGTCTTTACCGATGCCGACGGTCTGCCTTCCTCGGCCGCAACGGCGCTTCTCGAAACAACGGGCCCGGATGGCGCGACCGCACTGGTCGTCGGAACTTCGCGCGGGGTCGCGCGAATCGTAGATGACCGGGTTGAATCGATCGGAGCGCTCGATCAGTCTGCCCCGGTTTCGGTGACGTCCATTCACGAGTCTAAGGCCGCCGACGGTACATCGGCATTGTGGGTCGGAACCCAGGCAGGACTGTTTCGTCGCGACGGCGAAACGTGGCATCGGTTCACCACGTCGGACGGCCTGCCGAGCAACTTGGTGCGCTGCGTGACGACGACACTGATGCCGGATGGCGTCCAGTCGCTCTGTGTCGGGACGACCGAAGGTCTTGGACTCTTCTCGGGAGGCACCTGGCGAACAGTCGATCGCTCGTCGGGGCTGCCGGACCACAACGTCATGACCCTGCTGACGAATCCGGCGAATGGCCGTACACACCTTCTGTACATGGGGACGGCCACTGGACTCGTGCGATGGGAACTCGATTCCTGGACAGTCATCGACGCGTCGGACGGTCTTCCGAGCAGCAACGTCTACAGCGTGCTCGAGTCCTCGGGGGCGTTCGGACATCGCACGATGCTGATCGGCACGGACGCCGGACTCGCAATGTACGACGGCGGCCGTTGGCGACTCGTCGACACGCACACCGGGCTTCCTTCCGCTCGGGTTCTCGCCCTCTGCGAGACTGGTCCGGCCACCGGGAACCGCACGCTCTGGGTCGGCACGAACGTGGGACTCGCTCGCTTCGACCGGAACCAGTGGACCCTCATCGACAAGTCCAGTGGTCTTCCCGACAGCGGAGTTCGCTGCATTTACGAGGCCAGCGGGGAGAACGGCCTACACGAACTCTGGGTCGGGACTTATGGCGGCGCCGCGCGCCTCTCGAACGGCGTGTGGTCGTCGTGGACGACCCGGGATGGCCTGCCGTCGAACGGTGTGCTGACGATCCTCGAAACGCGAGATGACGAAGGCCGCCGCACCATCTGGGCGGGCACCTACGCCGGTGTCGCGATGTTTCGCGATGGAGTCTGGACAGCGGTCGACGAGGAAACCGGGCTTCCGAAGAGCGTCATTCGAAGTCTCCACGTTTCGAAGAACTCGCACGGTCGACAGACGCTCTGGGCGGGCACGGGCAGTGCCGGTGTTGCGTGGCGACACCTCGACGATCCGCAGGAGAAGTGGTCGACGCTCTCGGACTCCTCGTCCCCGGCCCTTCCCAACAACGTCGTCTACCAGATCTGCGAGGACCGGATCGGACGGATCTACCTCATGACGAACCGGGGCGTCGCGCGGCTGACGCACCACACGCCGACTCCGGACGACCCCGCTGCGTTCAGTCTGACGTCGTTCACGACCGACGATGGGCTTCCGAACAATGAGTGCAACGCCGGCGCCTCGACCGTCGACAGCGACGGACGCATCTGGGCGGGCACCGTGCTCGGCGCATCGGTCTTCGATCCTGCGCGCGAGATCATCGACTACACGCCAAGTCCACTGCGCATCGAGCGCTCGGCCGTCGCGAGCAATGGCGAGGCGATAGCGGATGGCGACGAGCTTGCCTATGACCGCAACGCCGCGGTTTTCGAATACGCGTTGCTGAGTTTCGCGCGCGAGAGCGACGTGCAGTATCGGACTCAGCTGGTTGGCTTCGATGACGGGCCGTCCGGCTGGTCGACGGACTTCAAGAAGGAGTACGT
>CAZQBW010000187.1:0-5873 GCA_964591515.1 uncultured Clostridia bacterium | reverse complement strand
GCCCTCGAGGAGAAGCAGAATGCCGTCGAAGCCAACCGGGCCAAGTCGATATTCCTCGCGAACATGTCCCACGAGCTTCGAACTCCGCTGAACGCGATTCTCGGGTTCATCCAGCTGATGGAGCGGAGCGCCGGCCGCTCCAGCGACGATCGTGAGAGTCTCGCGATCATCTCGCGATCGAGCGAGAACCTGCTGGCGCTCATTCTCGACCTGCTCACGGCCTCGAAGATCGAAGCGGGTGGCGTGCAGCTCAGCGAGAACGCGTTCGACTTTCACCGGCTGTTGCGCGGACTTCACGAGATGTTCGGACTCGATGCGCAGGCGCGCGGCTTGACCTTCGTATTCGACCCGACGCAGGAGAACATCCCGCGCTACGTCTGGGGCGACGAGAACAAGCTCAGGCAGATCCTCGTGAAGCTGCTCGGGAATGCGTTCGGGTTCACGCAGCGCGGCGAAGTGTCACTGCGGGTCGATTGGCGCGACAGTCGCGCGTTCTTCGAGGTTCGCGACACGGGTCGCGGCATCAGGGCCGAAGATCTGCGACGGGTCTTCGCACCCTTCGTGCAGGGCCAGTCGGAGGAACGGTTTCACGAGGGCGCCGGCCTGGGTCTGACGATCGCGCGAACGTACGCTCAGGCGATGGACGGTCAGATGACTATTGAGAGCGAAGTCGGTCGTGGAACGATCGTGCGCTTCGACGTGCGGATGCCGCTGACTTCGACGGTGGAGTCTGACCAGGAGTCACGGCGAGTTACCGGACTCGCGCCGGGAACTACGGCGCCGAAGATTCTGGTCGTGGACGACACCTGGGAGAACCGGGCGCTGCTGGCACGGATCCTGTCGTCGGTCGGATGCGAGGTTCGTGAAGCGCGCAACGGCGAGGAGGGCGTTGCCGCCTGGGAGGAGTGGAGGCCGGACCTGATCTGGATGGACACGAGGATGCCCGTCCTCGATGGACCGGCGGCTACGCGCGAGATCCGAAGGAAGGAAGGTGCCGAGCGCAGAGTGAGGATTATCGCGACGACGACGAGCGAGTTCGACCAGGAGCGAGACGACGTCCTTGCGGCGGGCTGCGACGACTACCTGGCGAAGCCGTGTTCGGAAGGGGCGATCCTGGAGAAGATCGCGCGGCATCTCGGCGTGCGGTTCACTTATGAGGATACCGTGGCGGACGACGACTCGTTTGCGCCGGAGCCGACAGTCGAGGTCGCGAGGCTCGCAGCCGTCCCGAATGACGTGCTCGACCGACTGCGGCAGGCCGTGACAGAGGGCGACGTCGAGGAAGCGAGCCGGCAGACGGAGAGGGTTCGGGAGCACGATGACCGACTCGCGAATGCGCTGCGTTCGATGGTACGGGCCTACAGGTTCGACGAGATCCAGGAGCTCGTCGACCGGGCGACCGGCACGATGACGGGCGACTGACGAGTCTCAAATCTGCAAGAAGGGCCACGGATTTCACGGATCTCACGGATAGCGACGGATCTGATCCTTCATTCAGATCCGTCCCTATCCGTCAGATCCGTGAGATCCGTGGCCCTTCCCCTTTGTGCCTGGATCCGTCCCCTCAAACATAGTCCTTGGCGCGTGCGAGAGGATCGGCGAGACTTGGCGCACGGACGATGTCCCACCAGAACCCCCTCACCTGCTATCGATGCGGACTGGCCGCCGAGCCGACGGATACCCGATGCTCGCGCTGCAGCCTGACGCTCGACTGGGCTGCAATCTCGGACCTGCGGTCTCTCGATTACCTGCGCTCCCGCATCATGCAGTGGCAGAAACAGGCGGTCGTCAACCCGACCGTCGCGCAGCGCATGCTCGGCGAGGCGGAGCACAACCGCATCACGATCCTTCGAATGCTGTCTGGCGTTACGCCGCCGCCCGTGCCGGTTGCGCGTCCGTCAATGCCTCCGGCACTGCCGCCGCCGGACTCGGGTGGACAACCTTCACCGCCGGTGCCCGGCGTGTCGGCAACGTCCGAGCCTCCGCCCTTCTATTCTTCCGGCGAGCGCCCCGAACCAGCAGCTTCCGCGCCGTATCCGCAGCGCGAGCCCGAGCCGCCGCGCCGGTCGTTCATCGATGCACTCGTTGATTTCGGCACGGTCCGGCTGATGCTCTACGCCGGCGCGCTTCTGCTCGCCGCGGGCATCCTCGTCTGGTTGCGCGATACGCTTCGCGAACAGCTACAGAAGCCGATGGTGCAGGCCGGCATTCTTGCCGCCATCACCGTGGCGACGCTCAGTGGAGGCGCTGCGCTCGTCGCCAGGGCGAGGGACCGCGCCGAACAGCGCATAATCGGCCGCGGATTTCTGCTGCTCGGAACCCTGCTGCTTCCGCTGAACCCGTGGTTCTGGCTTCAATCGGGACTCATAGAGGACCGGGGCAATGCGTGGATCGTCACCCTGGTGACGTTCGCCGTGTCGACGGCCATCGCGTTCGGGCTCGGCGACCGGATCTTCGTCGTGCTTTCCTACGCTTTCGCGATGGCGACGGGCTGGCTGCTCACCTACAAGCTCTCGGGCGGGGCGCCAGCCGGCGCGTATGCGCTCTCGATCGTCGGAGTCTCGCTCGTCTACGTTGTTGGCGAATGGGCCGTTTCGCGCGCGCGCCCGGACGACGAAAGGTGGGCGGGACTGGCTGAAGTGATGTTCTGGTGCGGCCACATCGGTCTCGCCTTCACCATCATCTTCTATTCGGCGATTGCCTGGTTCGTGCCGGGCGAACTGCTTGCGGCCTTCCGGCACTTCACCGGCGAGAACCAGACGCCGCTGGTTCTGACCTCCGTGCCCGCGCTTGCCGCGGTCGGTTACTACTGGTCCGCGTGGCGCCAGAAGCAGCAGGCGTGGACGTTTGTCGGCGCCGCCGTCACGGCATGGTCGGTGACGGAATGGCTGTTGAGCCAGCACGTGCGTCCTGGATCGTGGCTGATCGCCGCGGCCGTCGTTGCGGCGGTCTTTCACGTCGTCGGTCGGCTGCTCAGGTCCCGTGACGAGTTCGGTCCCGCGCTCGAGAGCAGCGGCCGCGCTTTCGCCTGGATCGGTTTCGCCTGTGTCGTCATCGCCTGCTTCGGTTACGCCGCCTTCGACCAGCCCGTTCGCGCGGCCACTGCGGCAGGTGCTCTGCTGCTCGCCGTGACGTTTGCGGTAGACGCCGTGCTCGAGCGGACCGGGCCACCGAGTTTTGCCGCGACCTCGATCGTCTGGCTCCTGATCGGCTGGGCCGCGCACGAGCTCGGCGCGTCGTGGACCGTCACGAGTACCCTTCTCGCCGGACTGCTCGTTGGCGCGCCGTTCCTGCTCGACCTCATCGGCGACGAGCGCTCCGCGAACCGGACGGGCGCCCGAACGGCTACTTCCTGCCTTGTCCTCGTTTCGGGACTCGCGTTGCTCTGCCTGATGGACAACGGAGGGAGCCCCGAGCTGTGGCAACTCATTCCGCTCGGCCTTCTGGTGTCCGCGTCTGCCATTCTGCACGGATGGACCACGCGCGCGCCGCTCGTCCGCTATCCTGCTTACGCGGTCGGACTGGCGACGCTGCAGCTGGTCGCCCTCTTCGCCGCCGGCGAGATCATTCGCAAGTATGAATGGGCCGAGGGACGGTTTGCAGTCTTCCTGCTTCTGCCGTACGTCGCCCTGCTTGTCGGATCGTGGTTCGCGCTTGGCTCGGCGCTCGAGTTGCGAACGATCGCGCTGCGTCGAACGATACGGCTGGCGACCTCGATCGCCATCGGTGTGGCGGGCATAGCGGCGTTTCCGCTGCTTTTCGACAGCGTGCTCGCGACGCAGGGCCGCTACCTGTTCGCTCTCGCGATGGTCCTGCTGGCGATCGCGCCGATGGCGATCTCCGCGAAGCAGCGCGACGGCGTCGTGACACACGTCGAGGGCGTGTATGGCTGGCTGTTCGTAGTGGCGGGTTGGTTTTCGCTGATGGCCGGGGTAGTGCGCGATTCGACCGGCTACGAAAGCATCGTCGTCGCGCTTTTCACCGGTGTCGCCCCGCTCCTGTTGACGGCGATTGCGGGATTAATGGCTGCAAGGCTTCCCGCCATCGGGAATGCCGCGATGGGCGTCGGATGCGTCGCTGCGGTGGTGATGCTGCCGGGAAACCTGGTGATGCTGAGCGAAGACTTCGGCAACGCCGATGCCTTCTCGTCGAGGGATCGCTTCGCCATTTTCCTCTTCGGCTCGCTGTCCCTTGTCTTTGCGCTCTGGCGATGCTGCGAGCGCTGGTTCGCGGCCTGGCCGGTCATCTGGTCGGCCGTAGCCGTGATCCCTGCCGCGTGCATCGGTCGTGGAGCAATCTCTGCAGCTGGAAACGAAAGCGTCGGCATCGTGGCCGTCGGCCTGGTCGCTGTCGCCGTGTTCGGTCTGCGGGGACTGCTGGCGTCTCGAGCGAACGCACTTGCAATGCCGGCGCTGCCGATCGCGCACGCCCTGACCGCAGTCTCATTGATGTCGGCGATGGCGATGGTTGGAGAGGAAGGCGTTTCGTGGACCACCGTAGCGGCGTTCACGATCGCCACAGCCGGGTACGCCGTGGCTGGCTTCGCGGCGGAGCGTTCAGAGACTTCGGCGACCCTGCATCGCGGATTGACGATCGTCTTCGCGTATCTGTCCTACGCGATGATCGGGCTGCGTTACCACCTGAACCCGTGGGACGACAGTGCCTACTACACGCTTCCTCCGGGGTTGTTGCTCGTCACCATTGGCGTCGTGAAGAGCCGGCGGGAGGACGACGAGGGCGCAGGCGCGATGATGTGGCTCGGCAGTCTGATTGCCGCAGCGCCGATGCTGCTTCACGCGCTCGAGAACCGGTTCGTGCTCGGGACGTCGTCGGCCGGATACGACATGGCAACGATCGCCGTGGGACTGCTGCTGGCGCTCGTCGGCCGGGTGGTGATGTATAGGGGGCCGTTCCTCGTTGGCGCGACGGTGTTCGCAATCGACCTGTTCGTCGTGATCGTCGGAGCGATCCGGTGGCAGAATCTGCCGCCGGCGGTGTACCTGACGGCGCTCGGTGGAGTGCTGTTCGGGACGGCGTGGGTGCTGCTCTACAAGCGCGAGGCGTTGCGGCGGTTCTCGAACTGGCTCGGGGAATCGGCGACGGCGCTGCGGGACTGGCGGTAGGCGCCTTCGTTCCTCTGCGTCTTTGCGAGACCTCTGCGTCTCTGCGAGAAAGCTTACTCGCGAGACTGTTTCTCGCAGAGACGCGGAGGTCTCGCAGAGACGCCGAGGAACTGGGCCTCGGAAGTTTTCCTTCCCTCGCTCATGACCCTTCATGTAGACTGGCGGCGGTTACGGACGGATCCTTATTCACAAGGAACCGCCCAACATGCGGGATCACTCATCCCGGGGTGCGATACTTCTCGACCCCGAGCCCTCCTCTTCATCTCCGGCGTCCATTCGTCTTGACCGCGCTCGCCTGCTCGATGCGCTCGGTTCGGCACGCCTCAATCCATCCACGGCGACACTCCGGCGATCCATCAACGACCTGCGCACCGGCGTCCGAAGACCCTCGGGCGCGTTGCGAGCTCGTGGCCTGCGAGAGGCTGCCGAGTTCACCCCCGAGTTCCTCGACGAGGAGTTCGACCAGATCTGCGGCGCCCAGACGCTCGACCGAGCCCGGTACTACGTCGACCGCCTGATCAAGAGCATCACCGAGGTCCGGACGAGCGCAATAAACGACATCAATCTCAATCGCTGGAAGGAATACGAGGACATCCAGACCGACTCGCTCTGGCTCGTCGCCAACCGTGAGCGTGGCGGCGCGCACTCAGCGAAGTACTGGGGCAATTTCGTCCCCCAGATTCCGCACCAGATGATGCGGCGCTACACGAAGGCCGGCGACTGGGTGCTCGACGTCTTTGCCGGTTCGGG
>CAZQBW010000186.1:4447-10915 GCA_964591515.1 uncultured Clostridia bacterium | reverse complement strand
GATGGGAAAGTGGACAGGATTCTCGGGTCTTCCCGAGGATCAACAGGACTCGCTCTGGCTGAATGCTGTCCACACTCCCATCGCAAACTCCGGAACTCTCGTGGCCAGTTCGCGGAATAGCCTCGTGAGTGATCCGTACGTACAAGCAGGAACCTATGCCGAATACCGAACGATCTGCGGTCGCTGATCTCGTCGCACGCGGAGTGACGGCCTGTCTCTCGCTCGTGCTTCTGGTGACGGTGCTGTGCGTAGGCACGGCGCGCGCCGAGGATTCGATTGTCGTCGGGCCGACGCATCGGATTCATTCTGACGTCCTTGGCGAAGATCGGACCTATCGCGTGTGTCTGCCCGACAGCTACTCATGGGCCAGGGATCGGCGATTTCCGGTTCTCTACGTACTCGACGGCGAGCGCAATTTCCTCCACACGGCAAGCTCAGTCAGCTTCCTCGCCGCCCACGGTGAGATACCCGAGATGATCGTGGTCGGAGTCGACAGCACCGTGCGGATTCGGGACTTCACGCAAACGGACTGGCCAAGCGTGTGGATCGGCGGAGGTGGAGCGGACAACTTCAAGCGATTCCTGTCCGCTGAGCTGCTTCCGGGTATCGACCGGACGTATCGCACGGACGGGTTCCGGGTGCTTTCGGGACACTCGGCCAGTGGGCAGTTCGTCCTCCATTGTCTCGCGTCCGAACCGTCGCTCTTTCAGGCTTACGTCGCGCTGAGCCCAAGTCTCGACTGGGACGGCAACCTTCCGCAGCGAGAGCTCGAGAAGTCATTCCGGAAGACGCCGAGCCTGCGAGCATTTCTCTATGTGGCCCGATCCGACGACTTCGGGCGGCCACTGGCCGACTTCCGTCGGCTCGTCCGCACACTCCGGACGGCGTCGCCTCGGGGATTCCGGTGGCACAGCGCCGAGTTTCCCAACGAGACGCACGTCGGTATTCCGCTGCTCGGTCAGATCGACGCTTTGCGCCGTCTCTACTCCGGCTACCGGTTTCACGACGACATGCTGAAGCACGGGCTTGCATTCGCGACGCAACACTTCGAGCGAGTCTCTAAGACCGTTGGATGGCCATTGCGCGTGCCGGAGGGCGTCATCAACAACTTCGGGTACGCCGCGCTCTCGGAGGGCAAGACGGCGGACGCCATCGCGCTGTTCGAGCGCAACGTCAAGGCAAACCCGAATTCCGCAAATGCGTACGACAGTCTGGCGGACGGATATGCGAAAGCCGAACGATGGAAGGAAGCCACAGCCGCGTCGGAGAAAGCCCTCGCGCTCGCTGACGAGTTCGACCTCCCGAACCGTGCCGACTTCGAGAGCCGCGTGAAGAAGATGCGGGACAAGCTCAACGCGCAGTCCGAACGCTCGCCGTGAAGCCAGTGCGAGCCGGCGCTGCGAGCGCCCGGCATTGGAACTGTGGACGGCCGCTTCGCAGGACCTGCCTGACCGCCGGACTGACCACGAAAGCGAAAGCGCACATCCGTGGTTCCGCTCGGCTCAGGATCAGGATTGGCGAGGCGCTGGTCGTGGCGGCGTTTGACAGACCCTCCTCCCGGCGTACTGTGTCGGCGCGGAGCTCGAAACTTTGAACTCTGGAGAAACCGTGCGTCGAAGGGACCTCCTTCTCACCCGACTCAGCGAAATTGGGCGATCGCTCGAGATGGCCGGACATGCCCTTGCGCTCATCGGCCTCGGATCTGTTGGCCTCGAGCGCGAGCGGCTCGACGAGTTCTCGGATCTGGACTTCTTCGCGATCGTGGAGGACGGCTGGAAGGATCGGTTCATCGATAACCTCGACTGGCTCGAATCGATCCGGCCCGTCGCATACAGGTTTCGGAACACCGTCGACGGGTACAAGCTCCTGTTCGACGATGGCGTGTTCTGCGAGTTCGCGGTGTTCGAACAGCCTGAGCTCGGATCGATCCCATTCGTCGAGGGCCGGATCGTCTGGAAGCAGCCGCACATCGATGGTGCCATCGCGCGCCCGATCCTTCAGAGAAAGCCCGACGAAGTGCGGACCGTCGAGTGGCTCTTGGGTGAGGCCCTCACGAACCTGTACGTCGGAATGTGTCGATTCCGTCGCGGCGAGAATCTCTCGGCCCAGCGGTTCGTTCAGCACTACTGTGTGGACCGCGTGATCGAACTCGCCGAGAAACCCTCAGCGGGACCGGCTCTCCTTCGCGATCCGTTCTCGCGCGAACGGCGCCTCGAACAGCGTGATGCCGAGCTCGCCGGTCTCTTGCCGGACTTCATCCAGGGCTACCGGCGGACACCGGATTCGGCGCTGGCGCTCCTAGAGCATCTCGAGAAGCACTTCGACGTCAACGCGTCCATGGCTGCGGCGATCCGGGATCTCTGCAACCACACGTCCGGCTGACTCTCGGGCAGACTCGCACGACGGCCTTTCAATCCGTACACGACGGAGTACGCGCCGTACAGATGCCGGACACGGCGATCTCACGGCTCAACCTCTTCGTCGATGCGAACCCCTTTGTTGGCAACACATCCGGGCCGTTGGACCGTGCTGGCACAGTCCTTGCCCTCATAGGCGTGCGCGGGCGATCCCGCTGAATTGAACGAACCAAGGAACCTGGAGGGATGAGATGGCTGACAGAGATGTAATCGTAACGGACGGGGGCGGAAGCGGCGTGGGAATGATGCTCGGGATCATTCTCGGCGCCATCATCATTATCGGAGTCCTCTACTTCAGCGGAGCGCTCGGAAAGATCGTCGGCGGCAAGGACACCAAGATCGACGTCAACATCCAGCAGCCGAGCACGCCGAAGGCGCCCTGATCGGCTCACAAGCACGAGACCATGTCGGAGTAAGGTGACGTTATGAAAAACGAGCAGCAGAGTGGCAGGGAAAACAAGGCGCTGCCGGTTACAGGGCGAAACCAGGACCGGAGAGACAGCGCGGGGGAAAGCGGCGGCCACGCGGGTGCCGGCAAGTCGGGACGCGAGGATCTCGGAAGCGAGAAGCCGCAGGATGATCTCGGGAGCAACAAGCCTGGAAAGGGTGCTGGGGGAGTGAAGCCGGTCGACGACAATCCGAATCGATAGGCGGATCCGTCCTCCTTTGCGTCTCTGCGTGTCCTCTGCGTCTCTGCGAGAACCGGTCGTGCGGCCGAGTTTCTCGCAGAGTCGCGGAGGAATCGCAGAGACGCAGGAGAAGATGGAAATCAGCCACTGAAGTCGATGCGGAAACTCGTCAGTCCCTCGCCCGCCCTCGACAGCGAGAACTCGAACCCGTGCCTTCCAAGGATCTCGCGCACAACGGTAAGCCCGAGTCCCTGACCGTTCTCCTTCGTCGTGAAGAACGAAGTGAAAAGCTGCTCGGCTTCGTCAGGAGTCAACCCTGAGCCCGTATCCTCTATCGAGACGAACGGCCGGTGCTCGTGCGTCCCGAGCCGGATCGTCACCGTGCCGTTTTCGCCGATCGCCTCGAAAGCATTCTTGAGAATGTTCACGAAGACCTGTTCCATCTGGATCCGATCCATCTCGACCGGGACTGCCTGACCCTCGACGGACCAGACGATCTCGATACTGCGACGCTCGGCGTCCGCACGGAAGAGCGGCACGATACCCTCGAGGACCTGTTTCGGTTCGCACCTCGCCAGCTTTGGCGGCGGAATGCGAACGACGTCCGCGAATGCAGACATGAAGGCGTTGAGTTGGTCCGTGCGCTGAATGACGGCGCCGAGCCCGATCGTGAAATCCTCGCGATCCGGTTCGCCGAGCTGCGTGCTGTAGTTCAGGCACGAATGAAGTATCGAATTCGTGGCCGCCACCGTGTTGTTCACTTCGTGCGACATCATCCGAATGAGCTTCTCGTAGGCGCTTCGTTCCGAGCTGTGGAGTTCGTCGGTCAACTCAAGCATCGTGACGAACGACCTCGGGAAGCCGCGATCGACGAACTGGGACCGCTGGCACCGAACGCGGCGGACACCGTGAAACGGAACGACCTTCGACTCACCGACGCGAAGCCGGGCGATCTCGACCGCAAGCCCTTCGCCGACGTCCTCGAGCGATTTGCCCGCAATCGTGCCGGCCGCAACGCCGATCATCCGCTCGGCGACCGGATTGGCCGCGGCGACCAGCCCGTCGAAGTCGAACGTAAGCACGCCGACCGGCGACGCCTCCATCAACCGCTCGAGAAAGAAGTTCTGCTCGTGCAGCCGGATTCGCTCCTCGCGCAGTCCGTTCGCCATCCGATTGTAGATCCGGATCAACTGGTCGAGCTCCGGTTGGCCGATCTCGAGAAACCGCGACGAGTAGTCCTCGTCCGCGAGAAAGCTGGCCCCCAGACGGACACGCTCGACGCCCTGAAAGACGGAGCCAACGAGTCGCAATCCGACAATTAGCGACGCGACGAAGAAGGCTTCGACGACAAACAGCCACGCCGTATGGGCCAGCAGGAAGGGCACGGCCACGGCAGCCAGCGCCAGATGCACAACGGCGATATAGCAATAGAGCTTGAGCCGCAGCGTCACGGTTCGATCCCGTACTTCTCGAACCGCCGGTAGAGCGCCGCGCGGCTCAGGCCAAGCGAATCCGCTACCCGGCTCACATTTCCGTCGTGGTGGCGCAGGCTCTTTAGGATCATCGCGCGCTCGATCTCGTCGATCGTCATCGATCCGACATCGGGCAGCGCATCCGAGCGCCCCGCACCCGCGCGTGCGCCAGCGTGCTCGGCGAAGTCGGCTACCGTGACGACGTCGCCTCGCGACACGAGCAATGCGCGCTCGACGACGTTCTTGAGCTCCCGGATGTTGCCGGGCCAGGGCTGACTGCGGAGCCAGCGAAGTGCGGCGGGCTCGATCGACAGTCCATCCCGTCCGTATGCCTTCGAAGCCTGTTCGAGAAAGTGCACCGCCAGGGCCGGAATGTCGTCCTGTCTCCCCCGCAACGCCGGGACGTGCACGGTGATGAGGTTGATGCGATAGAGCAGATCCTCGCGAAACTGCCCGGACGCCACCATCTCGGTCAGGTTGCGATTGGTAGCCGAGATCACCCGAACGTCGACGGTCCGCGTCTGGCTCGATCCGAGCACTTCGTACGTCCGGTCCTGCAACACCCGCAGTAGTTTCACCTGCGAGCTCGTGTCGAGGTCCCCGATCTCGTCGAGAAGGACCGTTCCGCCGTTGGCCACCTCGAACCGACCGCGACGGCTCTGGTGCGCGTCGGTGAAGGCACCCTTCGTGTGCCCGAACATTTCGGACTCGAAGAGCGACGCCGAGATGCCACCGAGATTGACCTTCACGAATGGACCCGCGCTCCGTGCGCTGTTGCGGTGTATCGCTTCAGCGATGGCTTCCTTTCCGGTGCCGCTCTCGCCCGTGATCAGGACGCTGGCATCGGTGGACGCCACACGCGTCGCCAGGTCTAGAACCCTGAGCAATCCGGGATCGCGACCGACGATTCCGCGAAGGTCGAAGCGCTCGTCGAGGTCTTCGCGCGTCGGCGGCTCGGACTGTCTGCCGATCTGTCCGGCGGCCGCGAGTCCGAGCGACGTCCGGACCGACTGGACGATCTGCTGGTTCGTCCATGGCTTCGTGATGAAGTCCGACGCGCCCGCCTGCATGCCCCGCACCGCGAGTCCGATCGATCCCCACGCCGTCATGAGGACGACGGGGAGCCCCGCATGTAGCCGCTGGATCTCGCGCAGCAACTCGACACCCTCGTCGCCTGTCGTTCGGCGCGAGAAGTTCATGTCCTGAATCACGAGGTCCACTCGGTGTACGCGCAGCCGCTCGATCGCTTCTGCGGGCGTGGAGGCCGCAAGCGATAGGTAGCCTGCCTGCTTGAGTAGCAGCGCGAGCGACGTGACGACGGAAGCGTCGTCGTCGACGATGAGGATCGTCTCGTTCATGGGATTGGGCTGTGCCCGGTCACGGATACGACAGGCTCTCCGGTCCGGTTCGGCTCTCTGTGCCTCTGTGTTTCTGTGCCTCTGTGTGCGTAGCTCTGGAGCTGCGCACACAGAGGCACGGACGTCAATCGTGACGCAAAGCCTCGACCGGCTGCACTCGCGTCGCTAGGACACTCGGATACAACCCGCACATGAACGTGAGCACATAAATGAGCCCTGCCGACACGAGAATCGCCGTCGCAAAGTCGCTGACGTTGACGATGCCGAACGGATCGATCAGCGGAATCTGAAGCACTATGACGGCGCCCACGACGAGTGCGAGCGTCGTGACAACGAGAAGCTCACCGAGAATCTGGCAGTGGACGTCCCACACCGTGGCACCCTGGACGCGGCGTATCCCGATCTCACGAGTTCGCCGGGTGACGTTCTGCCACAGTACGCCGGTGAGACCGAGTCCGACCATGATCAGCAGGAAGAGCGCGACGAGTCCCCCCGTCGCGAGCGGCGCGAGCCACACGCGAAGCGTACGGTCGCGAGCGTCGGTGATCGGTTCGACCTCGAACGACCATCCGCGGGCGACCTGCTGCAGCCG
>CAZQBW010000186.1:0-4347 GCA_964591515.1 uncultured Clostridia bacterium | reverse complement strand
GGCGACGCGCCATCGTCCTCGCGAGAGAACCATCGTCCGCGAACGATCTCGAGATCGAGGACATCGTCGAAGTCGTCGGTGACCTCGTTCTGCTGGTACGGAATCTCGCGACCGTCGATCTTCGTCTGGGTGTAACTTCCGCCGAAGTCGTATGGCGCGACGAGCGCTCCCGCCGAATGCTCGATCTCGGGCATGTCGCGCACCGCAAGGTTGAGTTGACGGATCTGCTCGGCCATTTCCGGCGTCCAGGTATCGTCGGTCGACACCTTCGTGTCGATTGTGACCTTCCAGACGTGGCTGGAATCGAAGCCAAGCGGGCGACCGTAGTTGTGCGCATACAGCGTCGCAAACGCTACCACCGCGAAAAGCACGATGAACGAGATCGTGATCTCGACCATTACGAGCGCGTTGCGCCGCTTCCGGTTCCACGAGAGCTTGAGCAGGTGCCGAAACATCAGAAGCCTCCGTTGAGCGCGTGCACGGGATCGAGTCGCGACATCTTCCACGCGGGATACACTCCGGACACGAGGCCGAACGCCACGGCCAGCGTCAGTCCGTAGAGGAACAACCGGATATTCGGCTGCACGATGAGGTGCGGAATCTGACCGCTCGCCGAGAGAAACCGGAGCACGCCAAGAGAGACGATGAACGCGAGCGCGCCGCCGGCCAGCGTGACGACTAGATTCTCGACGATGAACTGACCGGCCAGCGTTCGGGACGAAGCGCCGAAGGCCTTTCGAACGCCGATCTCCGAGGCCCGCTCCATGATCCGGCCTTCGTTCAGGTTGATGAGATTCACCGCCGGCAGGACCATGAACAGCGCCATCATGATGACCATGACCGCGAGCAGTTGCGCGGACGTGCCACCCTCCACGCCGTCGCCGAAGATCTGATTAGCCGTGAACTCGAAAAACGTCGAGGCGCTGCTTCGGATCTCGTCGTAGTTCTTTCGATCTTCCGGCTCGAGCTCGCGGACCCGTGCCGCGTATTCGGCCTTGATCATCGGGATGTCGGCCGCGTCGTGCGCGAGCAGCATGGCCATCATGTCGCCGACGACCTCCTTCTTGTACGTGTCCGATTTTGCCGTGCTCAATGGCACCCAGACGTCAGAGAACGGGACGATCCTGATGTTCGACACATCGCCGACTACGCCGCAGACCCGGAAACTCTGTCCGTCGATGGCGATCGTCTTTCCAACGGCGTCCTCGCCGTCAAAGAGCTTCTGGCGCGTGGACGCGCTGATGACGGCCACCATGCTCCGGTTGCGCTCGTCGTCGTCCGTCAGGGGGCCGCCCTCGAGAAACGTGAAGTCCAGGATCCGCCAGTACGCCCCGTCGGTGCGGCGGAGGGAGAGCTTGATCGACGAGTCGCCCCTGAAACACGTGACCGTGCCGGAAGACGTGAAGAACGACTCGGCCTCGACGCCCGGAAGTCCACGCGCGCAGGTGTCGAGCAGCCGGTAGCCGGCCAGTCCCGAAATCCTGCTCTGGGGACCGCGAAGCTGTGCGCCGAAGACGCCGATCGTACGATCGAGCCGTGTTTCGGGCGCCTGTGGACCGAACGTCGAGTCGACCAGCGCCGCCGCGACCATCAGCACGACGAGCGTGAAGCTGATCGCGAAGAGGCTCACGAACGTGAAGAACTTCCGCCGGAGCAGCACCTTGAACGCTATCTTGAGGTAGTTCCGCAGCATGCCGCCCCCTAGTTCACCTGACGTCCGTCGAAGATCCGGACGACGCGGCCGGTCTTGTCGGCCTGGCGCTGGTCGTGCGTGACCATCACGATCGTCGTCTTCTCGTCGGTGTTGAGTGCCTGGAGGATGTCGAGAATCTCGTCGCCCATCTGGCTGTCGAGATTGCCCGTCGGCTCGTCGGCAAGCAGGATTCGCGGCGATCCGACGATTGCCCTCGCGATCGCCACGCGTTGCTGCTGGCCTCCGGAGAGCTGCGAGGGAAAGTGATGCGCGCGTGCCGCCAGGCCCACGCGCTCGAGCGCGTCTAGCGCGCGCTTGCGGCGCTCGGTTCCCCCGAGGCGACGATAGAGCAGCGGAATCTCGACGTTGTCCACGACCGACAGGTCGCCGATCAGGTGAAAGGTCTGGAAGATGAAACCGAGCTCGCTGTTGCGAACCTTCGCCAGTTTCCTGTCGCGGAACGAGCGGACCTCGCGACCGTTGAGCACCACGCGACCGCTCGACGGCACGTCGAGCAGGCCGATGATGTTAAGCAGCGTGCTCTTCCCCGAGCCCGACGGACCCATCACCGAGACGAACTCGCCCTCCTCGACGGTGAGATTCACGCGCTCGAGCGCGACCGTCTCGATGGCGTCCGTTCGATAGACCTTTTCCACATTCTCGAGCTGAATCATCGAGCCTCCTTGCTCACTGAATCGTGACGGACTTGAATTGCGCGATGTCACGTGTGTCCGAGACGATCACCTCGTCGCCTTCGGACACGCCATCGACCACTTCGTAGGTGTCGACACCGGTGAGACCGAGCCGGACCGTTCGCCGGTCGGCCCGGCCGCCGGAAATCACGAAGGCCTCTACGGACCCGCTCCCGGATGCGAAGGCACCCTTCCGGATCCGGAGTGCACTTTCGCGACGGTCGGTGACGATGAGGACATCCACCCTGAGGTTCGACCGCAGCAATGGATTCGAGGGATCGTCGAGACGCACCGCGAGTGCGATCGTCCCGTTCTCAATGGCCGGCAGAACGTTCGAGACTGCGCCTGGCAACAACTCGTCGCCGATCCTCACGCGGACGGGCAGGCCGGCGGTGAGCTGCCGCGCGTGCACGTCCGAGATGGTGGCGTCTACTCGGAAGGACCCGAGGTCGGCGATGCGGGCCACGACCGCGCCCCGCTGCAGCGTCGCGCCTTCCTCGGCTACCACCCACGTAAGGACGCCGTCGCGGTCGGAGGTCATCGTCGCGAGCTTGAGCTGCCGTCGCGCCTCGTCGCGCTCGCCGATGAGCGTCTGCATCTCGAGGTCGAGACCTGCCAGCTTCGCCTTCGATGTCCCTCTCGAATTGCGCATCGCGGATTCGAGTGCTTCGAGCTCGATTCGCGACTTCGCTTCCGTCAGCTCGGAATCGTGGAGGGCATCGGCGGAAAGTAGCCCCGCCGCGCCGAGCTTCCGGTTCTGCGCGGTCTTCGCGCCGAGGGACTGCAGGTCGAGGCGTTTGGCATCGACCTGCGCCTGCAGGTCCATGAGCGTGCGTTCGAGCTCGAGCTGGACCTGATGCTGGGCGTTCTTCTTGAGCGTGATCGCGCCGTCGAGCCGCTCGATCTCGAGCTGCGAAGCTGCCGTGTCGAGCTCGACGATCGGATCGCCCTTGCGAAGCTCGGCTCCGGGACGCTTGAGGATGCTGACCACGCGTGCATCGATCGGCGTCGAGACGACGCCTTCCACTTCGGGGACGACCGTCCCCGACGCGCTCGTCACGGCCTCGATCGGACCGCTGTCCACCACCGCCGTCCGGATCCTGGTCCGGCTGAGCGTTGGAGTGACAAGTGACGGCGCGATCAGCCAGACGGAGACCAGCAGCCCCGCAGCGAACACACCGGCGACCGCACGCTTCGCGATCCGTTTTCGCCTCACGCCAATGTCGACGGGTCGATCCATTGCCATCCTCCAGCGAAGGCGAATGGCAATCGGCGTGCCGGGCTAAATTGCCGATATACGGGGCATGCGTGACGCGAGGGCGTTCAGGATCGGACGACGTGTACGGATCCGGACAGTTCGGATCGCCGGGCGAGATCGCGTGCCTCGCGTTTCAGAACCGTGCCCGGTAGCGCACGGGTTGCTGGAGTTTGGCCTACTGAACGACCGCGGAGCGGTCGTCAGGACCGTGTGCGGATCAGGGCGCCGTCGACGTGCCGTCTGCAAAGACGATTCGATCGATCGACACGGTCTCGAAAGCCGTGGGCGCGTCTTCCTTGACGGACTCGGAGATGAACTTCATCTCACCCGGGAGGATCTTTTCCTTGCTGCGAAACGCGTGCCGCTCGACTACCTGCTCGTGTTTCGCATCGGCATAGAAAACGACCGACCATTCCACCGACTCCACTCTCCGGTTGCCAACGTTGCGCACCAGCACGTAAGCCTCGCGCTGGAGGATGACGATCGGAGGCGGCGCCCCCCGCATACGCGCACGCGGCCGGCCAAATCGGTCCTTCTGCACGGGGCCGTAAGGGTCTATCACGGTCTTGCCGACGACTCTCCCGAAAGAAGAGCCGACGATCACCAGGTCGGCTGAATCGCCTGCGGGTTGGACGCGCGCGCCCGCCGACGGAGCGGCGAAGGCGACGGCAAGAACAAGAATCACGGGAAGCGTTGGCATAATC
>CAZQBW010000185.1:0-10995 GCA_964591515.1 uncultured Clostridia bacterium | reverse complement strand
AGAACCCCGAGCGGTAGCGAGGGGCCGGTCGGGAAGTCCAGGTCATAGCGATTGCACCGCCGGCCCCTCGCTACCGCTCGGGGTTCCGTTATTGATCTGTGGACTACTGCTCCCTCTGCTGGCGGCGGTATTCGGCGACCGCGGCCTCGTGCTCGGCGACCGTGCGCGAGAACTTGTGGCGCCCTTCGGTTCCGTTGACGACGAAGTACAGGTACTGCGTGGCCGATGGCGCGAGGACGGCCTCGATCGACTTCAGCCCGGGATTCGCGATCGGCCCCGGCGGCAGCCCGTCGAACACGTAGGTGTTGTAAGGCGAGAGCCGCGATCGGTGCTTCGGATTGTTGACGTTGTTGTCGTAGTCGTTTGCGAGCAGCGCCGCGTAGACGAACGTCGGATCCGAGGCCAGCCGCATCTTCTTGTCGAGCCGGTTGTAGAAGACCGACGCGATCACCGGACGCTCCTCGTCCACCCTCGCCTCTTCCTCGATCATCGAGGCAAGAGTCACGAGCTCGTGAACCGTCATTTTCCGTTGCGCCGCCACCTGACTGAACTCGGGCATCGACGCGTAGACCTTCCGGAAGCGCTCTACCATCTGTGCGATGAGCTCTTCGGGTGTCGTCCGAGGCGTGAACTCGTAGGTATCGGGAAACAGGTATCCCTCGAGGGTTCCAGCGTCCGGATCGATGTCGCGGACGAGGGACGGATCTCCCGTGAGCGCCAGGAACCGGTCACGCGAACCGAGCCCGGTCTTCTCGGCCAACGTCTCGGCGACGTCGTAGCGGTTGTAGCCCTCGGGAATCGTGACCCGGCGGGTCGCAACTTCACCGCGCTGGATCTTCGACAGCGCTTCGACAGGACTGATCGGCGACTTGAACTCGTAATCTCCCGCCTTCAAGGTCTTGCCCTGGCCCGTAACCGCCAACCAGAGCAGGACCGTCATCTCGTCTCCGACGATCCCCGCCTTCGAAAGGGCAGCCACGATCTCGCGCGTGCCCATTCCCGGAGAAACGGTGACTGCGACGAACTCTGACTCCAACTGACGCCTGGCCGTCAGGCTGACCTGCATCCAGACGCCGACAACCGCGATGATGAACAGCAGGATGGTGGCAATGGAAAGCGTCGCGACGACGCGGCGTCTAGCCACGTTGGCTCCGATCGGCAAGCCGCTCTCTTTCGGCCAGGAATTCCTCGAGAATGACGATGGCGGCGGCCTCGTCGATGCGGTCCTTCCGCTCGGCTGGCGAGAGCCCCTGTGCCCGCAATCGCTCGTCGGCCTCGACGCTGGTAAGCCACTCGCCGATCGTGTGCACCGGAAGCGACACGGAAGCCTTCAGGCGATCGACGAACCGAAGGACGCGATCCGCGGCGTCCCCAGACGACCCGTCTGCCCGTACCGGAACGCCTACGACGATGGCTTCGGCCTCGAGCTCGGCGACCAGGGCCACGATCCGCTCGACGGCGCTGATGTCCGAGAGGTTCTTGAGCGTGGCAACGCCACGAGCGCTCAGTCCGAGCGCATCCGAGACCGCGACACCGGTCCGGCGCCTGCCGTAATCGATCGCAATGGTTCGCATGGGGGTTCGGCGAGTATAGCCGAGGCCCAACGTGAATGGCCACACGGGGCATTGCCGTTAACCGCTTCTGACGATGAACTCGCGTGTGGTACGGTCGCGCGCCGTGACTGACGAAGCGCCGAGCCCGACGAATAAGAGTCTGTGGTCGAGACTGGTCACGGGCGACGGGCGACGTCGCTCCCGACTCCACACCTACGGCGGAAAGCGGCTCGACGCCGGCGGGTTCGTGTACCTGCCGCACGCCGTCTGGTCGGCAGTGGCACTCAAGGCATTCGGTTACTGGACGAAGGCCCCGTGGCTGAGTTACCGAGGCGTCCGTGAGCTCGACCGGCTGGTTCGCCCCGATTGGCGAGTGCTCGAGTTCGGTTCTGGAATGTCGTCGCGATTCTTTGCAGCGAGGTGCGCGCAGCTCGTTTCGATCGAGTCTGATTCGGACTGGTACGAGCGGATGCGGCCGACATTGGAGGCTGCCGAAAGTTGCGAGGTGGATTACCGACTGCGGAGTGAAGCCGATTATGCGGCACTCGACGACGTGCCGGATTCGACTTTCGATCTCGCGCTCGTCGACGGACTGCAATACGACCGGACCGCGGCCACGGCGGTTCGAAAGGTGCGGCCAGGCGGTTACATCTACATGGACAACAGCGACGTTCCGTACGAGGAATTTCGCGCCGGACGGCAGACGCTGATCGACGCGGCCGAGCCCGGCAGCGTGCGGTTCTTCGTGGACTTTTCGCCGTTCTGGTTGAGCGTCAACGAGGGGATGCTGGTGCGGGTACGCGAGAAGGCAAAGCAGAAGTGACTCGGTGAGCTCTGTGCCTCTGTGCGCTCTGTACGCCCACGGCATTTCCGTTGGAATACAGAGAGCACAGAGGCACGGAGGACTTGCTCACGCGGGCTTGACCGCGAACACACGCACGCTCGCCGCGTACTCGTTCACGTTCGTCTTCGCCAGCAGTTCGGCGAGACCTGTCAGCACTTCGGGCGCGGGCTCGGACGAGCAGCACTCGTATGAACCCGAAACCGGAAGCGACCGCCCCTTCGACCTCGTGCTCGCGGCAGCGTCCGTGGCCGAGGCTGTGGCCGCGACCGCGTCGGGCGCGGGCGCGCAGCAGGACTGGCCCGTCTCTGCGAGCCCGTACGCATTCAGGTCGGCACCGCTGTCGAGTATCTCGACGTGCTCGAAGCCGGCCGCAACGAGTCCGTCGCGGTACTCGTCGATCGATATCGCTCCGGCGATGCAGCCGACGTAGGCCGTGACGTCCGCCGCGATTTCCGGCGGCAACGGCTGCTTGAGCGCGATGTCCGAGATCGCGACGCGGCCACCGGGCTTGAGTATCCGCGCCATCTCGCCGAACACGCGTGACTTGTCCGGTGCGAGGTTGATCACGCAGTTCGAGATCACGCAGTCGGCCGATGCCGATTCGAGCGGCAGGGCGTCGATCGTGGACAGGTGGAACTCGACGTTCGAGGCGCCGCCGTCCGCTGCCCGCTTTTCCGCATTCCTGCGGGCGAGCTCGATCATGTCGGGCGTCATGTCGATTCCGATCGCACGTCCCGTCGGGCCGACCTTCTGCGCTGCAAGGAAGACGTCGAGGCCGCCGCCGGATCCGAGGTCGACGACGACCTCGCCTTCGCGAAGGTTGGCAGTTGCCGTCGGATTGCCGCACGAGAGACCCATGTTGGCGCCTGCGGGAATCGAGGCGAGCTCCTCTGGCGTGTAGCCGAAAGCCTCGGCCACTGCCCGAATACCGGAAAGGTCGCTCGAGATTCCACTGCGGGCGACGCTGGCATAGCGCTCGCGGACGGTGTCGGTGATGGATTCGGTCATTGGAGTCCTCCGGGTGCGTTCGATGTCTGCACACGCAGACTAAACCCGTCTTACATATTCGTCAAGGCGAATGTGTGTAAATGAAAATCGTCCGTGATTCCGTGTCTCGGAGACTGCGCGCGCACCGCATCTCTCCACGGAGAGTCTTCCGGTCATGGTCATGTAGGACCTCCCGAGTCCGACGTCTGGTATCGTTGGAATTGCCGGCCGCGGCGCGGGCGAGATGCGGCGGCCGGCGACCTGAATCCGGCAAGTGCCGGTACCGCCCGGAGACCTGAAACGGATGAGCAATAGAGCGATTGGTTTCGGCGTCGCGGGCCTTGCGGCTGTGCTGCTCCTCGGCTGGTTCGTCGTTCGCTTTCGAGTGGTGAATCCGCCGGCGCCAACGCTCGGCGAGACTTCCGGAAGTGTCCAGCCGTTGTCCCCCGAAGAGTCAACTCCGACTGCCGGCCGGGGACAGAAGGGCCGTCAGCGAAACGACAGCGGTCCCGACTACCCCTGGATTTCGGCCCAGGACCTCAAGGCCCGACTCGACCGTGGAGAGAAGGTGCTCGTCCTCAACACGCGCCCGAACCCGGGCGACCCGGTCATCAAGGGGGCGCTCGAGGTGTCGGAGGATGACATCGAGACGTGGGCAGACAAGATGCCGAAGTCGACGTCGGTCGTTACCTATTGCAGTTGCAAGGATGATTCGGCGGGCATTCGTGCGGCGATCAAGCTGCGCTGGCGTGAATTCGAGGACGTGCACGTCCTGCGGTGCGGTATCGACGCGTGGCAGGAAGCCGGCTACCCGATACAGCCCTCGAAAACCCTTGAACCCTCAACGAGATAGTCGCACTGCGCGGCCGGCGATCGCGCGAACTACGGAGGACAGATGGACAACACCAGTCCGGTGACACTTATGGTGGCCCTGATCGGCGTTTTCCTTGCCGCCACGCTCCTTGTATCCGCCAGTCCTGCCGAGCGTTCGTTCGAGCGCGCGTTTCCAGTGAAGGACTTTGTAACGCTCATCGCAGACACCCAGTCCGGCGGCGTTGATGTGCGGATCGGCGACGGTGGGACCGTCAGCGTACACGGAACCGTCAAGCGGAACGTGAGTTGGCGAGGCGCCCGGGTGACGGACGCCGAGATCGAGACGTTGCGCACGTCTCCGCCTGTACGGGCCGATGGGAACTCCGTTCGGATCGATCCGATCGCGGACGAGAGACTTCGGCAATCGGTCTCGATCGACTACGTCATTTTCGTTCCCGTCACAACGCGAATCCAGGTCGCGACGAAGTCCGGTGGCGTCGAGATCGCCGGCTCGCGCGAGAGCGTCCGCGCCGTGACCGAGTCGGGTGCGATTCGCATCCAGGCAACATCCGGAGCCGTCGATCTGCAATCGGCGAGCGGCGCCATTCGAGTGGCGGGGACTATGCACTCGCTCGCGATGCGAACCCGGAGTGGATCGATTCTGGCGGAGACCGATTCGGTCGTGGCCGTTGAAGCGACGAGCGGCTCAGGGAGTGTCACGGTGTCGGGAGTGCGGGGCACGCTTCGCGCCGGGACCGGCAGCGGCCGGCTCACGCTCGACGGGACTCCAATGGGAGACTGGGACGTTCGGTCCCGGTCCGGAAGCGTCGCAATACGGGTGCCTGCCGACTGCCGCTTCGACCTCGACGCAAGAAGCCGATCGGGCAGCGTGAAGGCAGCGGTTACGGTGGTCAGTACGATCGCGTCGTCAAAGCACGCCGTCAAGGGAACCGTGAACGGAGGCGGGCCCAAGGTCGCGGTCGAAACCGGCAGCAGCAGCATCACCGTAAAGCCGTAAGTTGTCCGGCCGCGGCGATAGCGGCCGGATCCCCCTCACATGTCCAATTGGACCATTTGCCCGTGCGCCGCTCGAGGATCGTCAGCGTCGGACGGACGATTCGCTTGCCGAGCTCGAAGACGGCCACCTGGTCCTTGCCGTCAGCATCCCTGAACCCGATCGTGAGATAGTGCATCCTCTTCCGAGAGAACAGCGACATCATTCCCGGCTTCTGCCGTCACGTGCGCTACTCTGCACGAAGCGCTCGCTTGTTCTTGTGGGCGCATCGGGTACTCGACCGTCGATCGGAGTCACGAGTCCGTTAGCGTACAAGACCCGTGGACAGGGCCGAATGACAGGCGCCATGCAACAAGCTCGAGTAAGAACATTCCTGGTCGCGACCTGTTTCCTTGTGATTACCGCAATTTTTGGTGGGGGCTCCGCTTCAGCCCAGCAGCCGCCTGCGACCGAGCCACCTCCACCACCAGTCGAAGAGCCGGACGTCACGCCCGATCGGCCGGACTTCACGAACGGTACGGCCATCGTGCCGCTCGGTCACGTCCAGGTGGAGGCCGGCGTGACGGCGACGTTCTCCGGCAGCGACCGTGACGTCTCGGTGGGAGAGACGCTCGTGCGCATCCCGCTGTCCCAACGCTTAGAGGTGCGCGTCGGCGTCCCCTCGTTTCTCTCGTCACACTCGGAAGAGTTCGGCGACGAAAAGGGCGTCGACGATCTGTTCGTCGAGACCAAGATACGGGTCGCCTCGAGCCGACGAGCGGCAATCGCCGTCCTGGTAAACGCGTCGCTCCCAACCGGGTCTCGTAACGTTGCCGAGCGACGACTTCAACCCGGAGCGACCCTCGCCGCTGACCTGACCCTCTCGGATGCCATCGGGCTGAGCTCGAACTTTGGATTCTCGCGATCGAGCTCTAATGGCGAGTACTTCAACCAGGTCTCCGTCAGCGGATCGTTCGGCTTCAATCTCTTGTCGAGGACGGACGGATTTGCCGAGCTCTACGTGTTGAACAAAGCCGAAGCGCGTGGCCATGCACAGCGATACACGGACGCTGGCTTCTCATTCAATGTGACGAGGCGCACCGTACTCGACGTGCGCGTCGGGACCGGGCTCGGGAACGGCGGCGGCGGGCCAGACTATTTCGTCGGCTTCGGCCTCACGCGACTGTTCTGACCGAGTATGGAGGTCTCGAGCCGGGCTGACATCGTCGAAGTATCCGGCAACGCTCGAGCGGACTCGCTGCCACACGAAGCAGCTCGTCTTTGCCGCAACGAATGCGTGGGGCGCCACAACGGGCGGGGCGCCGGCATTGGGTCGACGCTCGTGGTATTCGGTCGCCGTCATCCCAACCCGCGAAGCAACTTCGTTCATACAAGGGAGGCCGCGAGATATCACTCAATTGCAGATCATCGACCGGCAGCGGGCTTCGAGGACCTTGACGATGTCGCCGAAAGCCGCAAACGCCGGGTTCGCGGCATTACCCTCGCTGTAACGTCTGTAGATCTGCTGCGCGATGCCCGCCAGCCGGAACAGACCGAAGACCTCGTAGAACTCCATGTTCTCGATCGCCCGGCCCGACCGCTCGGAGTATGCACGAACCACCTCCGCACGCGTCATCATCCCGGGCGCATTCGTCGGCTGTCGGCGCAACCGGCGGAACACCGCATCATCTCCGGCTTCGATCCAGTACGCGAGCGAGTTGCCAAGATCCATCAGCGGGTCGCCGATCGTGGCCATTTCCCAGTCGAGCACGCCGACTATCCGCGTCGGGCTCTTGGGGCTCAACACTACGTTGTCGAACCTGAAGTCATTGTGAATCAGGCACATTCCAGAATCCCGCTCCGGCCGATGGTCGTCGAGCCAGGCGATCACTTCCTCAAAGTCCCCGACGTCCGGCGTTCGCGCGCGACGGTAACGGTCCGTCCATCCGCCCACCTGTCTCTTGACGTAGCCTTCGCCGCGACCGAGCTGCAGTAGTCCCGGCAACTCGACGTCGACCGAATGCAGCTCGACGAGCGTGTCGACGAGGTTCTCACAGAGGCGCCCGGCGTCTTCGACCGAAAAGCGCGGTTCGACCGGCAGATCGCGTCGCAGGATGATCCCCGGAATGCGCTCCATTACGAAGAAGTCGGCGCCGATTACGGTCGGGTCGGTGCAGATTGCGACAACCCGTGGAACCCTCGGAAAGGCCGGAGCCAGAGCCTCGAGCACGCGCGCCTCTCGCACTACGTCGTGCGCCGAACGCGCGCGATGGCCAAACGGCGGGCGACGCAATACCAGGTCCCGATCCGGATATCGCAGCAGGTACGTCAGGTTCGACGCCCCACCGGCGAATTGCCGAACTGCGGGGACTCCGCTCAATCCAGCGTCGAGATCTCGCAGAAAGCGCCCAACGCTCGCAGCGTCGATCTCTTCCCCGCTTCGAACCGGGCCGGCATCATCGATATTCGAGGTCTCGGACATGCGGAAACCCTCGCCTGGTGGTCAGTCGCGCGACTTCGAGTCGTCGGAACGCTGGCGCCGCAGCTCGAGCTTTGCAATCAGCGCCCGGTGAACCTCGTCGGGTCCATCCGCGATGCGCAGCGCCCTCGCGTATGCGTGCATCCGCGTGAGGGGAATCTCGTCCGACATTCCGAGCCCGCCGTGAATCTGGATCGCCGCATCGACGACCTGCTGAGCGACGGCCGGGGCGACAACCTTGATCTGCGATATCTCGCTCATCGCGCCCTTCACGCCCACCGTGTCCATCATCCAGGCGGCGCGCAACGTCAACAGCCTCGCCTGGTCGATAGCGATTCGCGCGTTTGCGATCACGTCGGCATTTCCCCCCAGACGAGCAATGGGTTGACCGAATGCGGTCCGGGCCGAGGCCCTCCGGCACATCATTTCCAGTGCACGTTCGGCCATCCCGATCATCCGCATGCAGTGGTGGATGCGACCGGGTCCCAGTCGTCCCTGGGCAATCTCGAAGCCGCGGCCGGCGCCTGCGACGATGTTCGAGACGGGAACCCTGACGTCCGTAAACGTCACTTCGCCGTGTCCGGACGGCTCGTCGTAAGCTCCGAACATCGGCAGCATCCGCTCGATTCTTACGCCGGGAGCATCGACCGGCACGATGACCATCGAGTGCCGGCGGTGCGGGTCGGCATCGGGGTTCGAGAGTCCCATGAAGATGATGAGCCTGCAGTTCGGATGGCCGATGCCGGTGCTCCACCATTTCCGTCCGTTGATGATCACTTCGCCGCCGTCGACGACGGCCGTGGCGCGCATGTTCGTCGCGTCGCTCGATGCGACGTCGGGCTCGGTCATGCAGAAGGCCGAGCGGATCTCGCCGGCGAGCAGCGGTGCCAGCCACTCGCGCTGCTGCTCGACCGAGCCGTACATTGCGAGGACTTCCATGTTGCCGGTATCGGGCGCACTGCAGTTGAAGACTTCCGGAGCGATGAAGGATCGGCCGGTGACTTCGGCCACCGGCGCGTATTCCACGTTCGAATGGCCGGCGCCGTGCGTTGGATCGGGAAGGAAGAGGTTCCAGAGGCCTGCCTCACGGGCCTCGGCCTTGAGCCGCTCCATCGTCGGCGGCTGTCGCCACGCGGTCCAGTCGGCTCCGCCGACAAGCTCGGACTCGTATCGGGCCTCAGCCGGCTCGATCCGGTCCACGAGGAAATCCCGGACCTGTTCGACGACGCGCGCGGCAACCGGCGAATTGGCAAAATCCATGGCGGCTCCACTCCGGCGGATTGAAACGGCGCCAAGCATAGCCCAACTGATCCCGCCCGTTCCCTTTCAGATCCGTATTCATCCGTGAGATCCGTATGATCCGTGGCCCTTCTGTTTCTTCATCCCGGTTCCACATCCCTCACCGAAACGCCTTAACTGAGACCAGCTCCGTTCCTTCCGCGTCGAGCAAGCGCAATTCCCCGCCCGGTCCCGGCGCCCCGTCGAAGCACAGCCCAACCGAGAACTCTCCGCCTGCCGGTGCCACTGTCTGGACCTGAGCCGTGCGCCGCGTTCCTCCCGACAGCTCGGCCAATGCCACGACCACAGGCCTGGTCCCGCGGTTGCGAATGGTGCACCGCAACATCGTCCGTTCCCTTATCTGCCAGGCGGCCTCGCCGAGCGTGATCTCGAGTCCGTCGCGTCCACGCGCCGTCCGTCGTACGACGGGAACGGCTCGTACCGCGCCCTCGACGAGCCATTCGCGGGCGACCGTCTCGGCCCGCGCGCGCGCTTCCTCGCCGATCCCGGCGCGCATGCGATCGAGCTCCGCCGTAGCCGCCTCTCGGTCGCGCGCAAGCTGTGCGCGCTCGGCCTCGAGCGCCGCGCGATCGCGCCCGAGTTGCTCCCGGGCAATCGAGAGCGCGCGATCAGGAGCCGCCGTGTCGACGAATACTATCCTCATCGCGCGCTCTGCAGGCACGACCACGAGGTCGAACGCGTACGTCGCGGCCTCGGTCTTGACGAAGAGGTTCGTGGCGCCAGTGGGCTTCAGAGGCTTGAGGAACAGGTCGCGGCCGCTTCGCTGGATCACGAAGCAGCCGTTTCCCGTTTGCGGGTCGAAGAGGTCTCCGCAGACCGCTTCCTTCGCCTCGGAGGGCAGCGAGAGCATCGTCGTCACTCCGCGGGAAGTGCGGATTGACGCGATGTGCTCGCCGCCCGCCGAAACGCGAACGACAGCGTCGGCGCGCGGGCGGGTGCCAGCGATGGCGGATACTGCTGGCATCGTCAGCAGCGTGGCGAGTGCGGCGAGAAGCGTGATCGCCACTCTCCAGTCGGACGCAACCGCGTAGGGAGCCTTCGCCGTCGTTCGCATCGTTGCCTCCTACGAGCGGATGTTCCGGTTCACGGCCATCGCGCTGTCGTGCATCGTCTTGAGCGAGTTCGTCAGCAGTTCGACCATCTGCGAGCGCTTCTGGATGAGTTGCTGGACCTTCTGCGACATTGCCGATCGCGAGTCAGAACCGCTTGCGCCTCCGGTCCCGCCGGCACCGCCACCGCCCTGCGCGTCGGACTGCTGCATCGCCGACTGCAACTCTCCTTCGACGGACTTCAGCTCACGGAAGAAGTACTCGGCAAGCTGATCCTCGAGCGACTTTCTGCCTCCGGTAGCGCCCACCGATCCGCCGCCCGACGGTATCGGCGTGCCGCCACTTACGAGTACAGGTCGAGGGTTGGTGCCGGCGGGAGGCATGCCCGATGGCGGGTTGTAGGACGAGCTTGCGCCGAGCAGATTCGCCGACGCGACGCGCTGCGCTGAGGTCGGCCCCGAAGCCGTCATCATCCCGGGAAGCAGTCCGGCAACGCCGCCGCCTGCAACGCCGGACGCGGCGGTAGCGCCGTGCTTCGCGACTGCCTTGAGGATGCGCTTCACGGCCGAGCCCTTGCCGTTCTGCGCGCCCTTCGGCTTGCGCGCCTTGCGACGGCCGCAGCGGCCGCGCCGGTTTGACGCAATTGGGACCGGCTCGGCGGTGTCGAGCGGCGGACCGAGATTGGGGGGCTTCGTGGGTGCGGTCGATCCCGGATTCGGGCCAGACCCGCAAGTGCCATTCGAGGAGCCTGGTCCGCCGGCTCCGGGTGTCGACGCGGGCGGCGCTCCGGAGCCGCCGCCGCAGGTCGGTGGCGCTCCCGTTGAACCGCCAGGTGCGATGCCGCCGCCCTGCTGCGCTCCACCGCCCTGCTGCGCCCCGCCGCCCTGCTGGGCTCCACCGCCTTGCTGGGCTCCGCCACCCTGTTGCGCTCCGCCACCCTGCTGGGCACCTCCTGCCATCATCTGGAAAATGGCTTC
>CAZQBW010000184.1:2091-11026 GCA_964591515.1 uncultured Clostridia bacterium | reverse complement strand
AGCGACAGCGACCGGGTTCTTCGTCCGATGGAGACTACCCGGTCGCTGTCGCTCCCGGTACTGATCTCCGTGGGCCGCAAATGTCGCTCCAGGACGGTCTGCTCCCAATCCGTTCCGTTTCATCAAAGGGGGTGCGGCGAAGCCAAATGGGCAACTGCTATGATCGCCCGGTGAAGTGGATCGTGCTTGGGACGAGTTCCGGCCGGCCGACGGTGCGACGGAACGTATCGGCCGGCGTGCTAGCGCGCGACGGTGAATGGCTGCTGTTCGACTGCGGCGAAGGCACGCAGTACCAGCTCCTTCGCACTGACCTGCGCTTCAGCCGGATGCGATACGTCTTCGTCACCCACATGCACGGTGACCACGTGCTGGGGCTGCCCGGACTGATCGGAACGCTGAATCTTGCCCGCCACGACAGACCGGTCACGGTCTTCGGCCCGCCGGGCATCGACCGGTACCTGCGCGACGTGTTTCGCGCCACCTTCTTCCGCGCGAACTTCCCGGTCGAGGTGATCGAAGTGGAGCCCGGACTTATCCTCGATGCACCTCTGTTCTCGGTCGAGGCGCGCCGGCTGAATCACCGTGTCACGGCATTTGGGTACGCGGTCCATGAGAAGCCGCGCCCCGGCCAATTCCGGATCGAGGACGCGGTGCGCCTTGGAGTGCCCGCGGGTCCGCTCTTCGGGAGACTGCAACGGGGCGAGGCGGTCCTGCTCGACGACGGTCGAACCATCCAACCTTCTGAGGTCGTGGACCCGGACCGTCCCGGGCTGCGCGTCGCCTACTGCACCGACACCGGGCCGAGCGATTCCGCGGTCGAACTGGCTCGCGGCGCCGACCTGCTCGTGCACGAAGCCACGTACACGACCGACATGGGCGACGAAGCCGAGGAGCGCGGTCACTCGACGGCGGCGGGGGCCGCGGCGGTGGCGCGCGATGCCGGCGCGCGGCAGCTGCTCATCACGCACTTCTCGCCGAGGTATGACGATGCGTCGACACTGCTTGCGGAGGCGCGAGCCGTCTTCGCGAACACGATCGCCGCGCGTGACCTGCTCGAGGTGCACATCGGCGGGATCCACAACCCCGAGCGGTAGCGAGGGGCCGGACACCCGAGTGCAGGGTTCAGTACCGGGAGCGGGAGCGACCGGATGGTCATGCGATCGGATCGTTCACGATCCGGCGACCCCCCGGTCGCTACCGCTCCCGGTTCTGATTCCTGCCTGTGGTCGCTCTACGGCGTAGCAGCCGCCGCAATCGTCAACTTCATCGGCTTCGACTGACCGCCGCCAGTCGTAACCGTGAGTTTGCCGGTCTGCGCGCCGGCAGGCACCACGATGTCGATTCGCGTAGGTGAAACCACTGTCGGCACGACGGGCTGGGCTACGCCCTTGAACGTCACCTTCGCATCCCGGGCAAAGCCACTTCCATCGATGAGCAAACGGGCCCCGGGCGCAATCGTCGCCGGCGTCAGCGTGTCGATCACCGGTACGATCTGAAGCGTCAGGGGGTTACTCATCCCGGTCTCGGGGTCCGACAGCTTCACCGCTCCCGTCACGACCTGTGCCGGAACCGCGACGTCTACGCGGCGATTCTTGACCTCGAGCGGCCGGACGAGCCAGGTGCTGTCCGCGAATCCCGTGAACATCACCGACACGTTCTCGTCGAATCCAGTGCCGTTCAGCCGGATCCTCTGGCCGATGTTGGCCGACGGACCGGACTTCGCGGCGCGGCCGGTCGATGCCTTGGCCTTGATTGCGTTGAGCACGACTGCGGCCGGTCGCTCCGGGGCGCCCGTCTTCGCCTGCCCGCCGGCATAGGCGCACAATGCAAGCGTCGCGATGAACGCGCAGAGACCGAGGACGCGGGCCGAGCTTCGGCCGGCAAGGGATCGGATCGTCGGGTTCGAAGTCATGGCCGCGCATTGTACCAGAGGCTCCCGCAACGCTTTCCAGTGCGAATCGGGTCGTTGGTTGTGCCCCGGAAAGGCGGTGCTGTATATTCTCTGGCCCGCCCGAGTCGCCTGGTCTGCGGGCGCCACTTTGGTATGAAGGACGGTCTTTGGTGTCCCCTGAACTACTCAAGCTGATCCAGCTGCAGGATATTGACGTGAGGGTCTTCGAGCTCGCCGATCGACTCGACGCCATTCCGGCAGAGCGGCAACAGATCGAAGACCAGTTTCGCCAGCAGGCGGCCGAGTACCTCGGACTCGAAGACTCGCTGGCATCCTCGAGAGAACACCGACTTCGCATCGACGAAGACCTCGCCAACTACGAGCAGACCCACGAAAAATTCAAATCGGACCTGATGCGCGTGCAGAACACGAAGGAGTACGCCACGGTCATCCGCGAGATCGACGCGACCAAGAAGGCCATCTCGGCTCTCGAGACCGAAGCACTCCAGATCATGGAGCGCATCGAGGCCACCGAAAAAGAGATCGTCGAGCGCGCTCCCGAATTCGCGGAGCGCCGCGCCGAGGTCGACGCGCTGATGGCGGCCTTCGACGCCGAGGTTGCCGGCGTGCAGGCGGAACTCGCGGAGCTTCGTGGACGCCGCGATGTGATCGCGGCCGACGTGGCGGCCAACATGCTGCGCGTCTATGACCGGATCGCCCAGACACGAAAAGGTCGAGCGATGTCGGAAGCACGGGGTGAGATCGGCGGCAACGGCAAGTGCTCGGCGTGCAACATGGCGCTCCGGCCCCAGGTATTCAGCGACATCCGTCGCGGCAACGATCTGATCGTCTGCGACAACTGCAATCGCATCCTCTTCTATCGTCCGGAACAGGACACGCCCGCCGAGGCGAGCGCGTCCTGAGGTTCCCGCATGGGCTCGCTTTACGACGCGGCGGCGAACGCAATGCAGCACGCTCGCATCGCCGAGTTCTGGTACAAGCCCGAGCCCGAGTCCGATCCCTCGACGCTCGTCTACAGCGCCTCCATTCTCATCGACTGCAGCATCAACTTCCGCAGTCTGAAGGCCGGAATGAACGAGTCGGAGGAGCGCACGTACACGGCGTGGCTTCGTCCGGGTTCGCTCGCCGTCGACTGGGACGTGGCTGCGATCGACCCGATCGTCGAATCGCGGCTCGACACGACCCCGGATGAGGCGATCCGGCAACCGGAACACCGGCCTGAGCTCGACGAGGAGCGATGGTCCGAGATCGAGAGCGATCTCGTCGATCGCCTCACCCGTCGCGAGAAGCTCGTCCTTCACTATAATCCGCTCTTCGAGATCTTCTCGGGCGTCCGCGAGAGCCTTGCTGACTTTCTCGATCGCGCGGCCGAGGTCGCGCTGCAGAACATCGAGCCCGAGCTCAAGCAGCTGAAACACGTGTACGAACTGCAGCTCGAGCAGGTGCGCGAGGCGCACATCAACCGCCGTGGCGCACTGCTTGCCGAGGAATCGGCTTCCGGAGCGCCCACGAGCAAGCTCGAGATCGAGCGGCTGCTGCGCGGGCGAACCGAGTTCTCGGAGACTGAGAACCGTGTGACGTCGCTCTTCACGGGGCTTGCCGGGCTGGTGCTTCAGGTGCCGAACGTCCGCGAAGACGATGAGGATGTCGAGGTCGAAGACGGGCCGGCGCAGGACCTTCGCGACGATCTCGGACGGGTGGAGCGCGAGGCATCGGACGCGCTCAACGAGCTTTACACGAAGTATCTCGACATGGTCAGGTCCTACGATGACTTCGTCGTCGGGATTCAGCCTGCGAACATCAGGATCGTCCGCAGGGCGCTCGTCTGGGTGCCCGTAACGGACGAAAGCCGCAGATCCGACTGATCTGCGGCCTCTGAAGTGGAGCAGAGGGGGCTCGAACCCCTGACCTCCGCATTGCGAACGCGGCGCTCTTCCAACTGAGCTACTGCCCCAAAAGCAAGCCGGGACGATACGCGCTCTCGCCGGACGGTGTCAAGTGGAGGGTCCGGCAGCCTGCGGGCCCGCATCGGGTACCTCGGTGCGTTCGTGCCTCTCCGTGCGAAGCGCTCCCGTTCTTGCTTCTTTCGGGGCTATTCCTTTGCCGCCGGACTGCCGATAAGGATAGCGTCATTCCCTACCCTGGTTTCATACCGCAATTCAGATACAAAGTGAGAGGTACGCCCCACATGTCCCGCCGATCCCTGTTCAGGCTCTACTCCGTTCTTGCCGCGGTCGCCCTTTCGACCACCTCCCCGATTCTCGTCGCGCACGCCGGCCGCTCCGACATGGCCGTTCGCACGCGAGGCACTTCCGCACCAGTTCAAATCCCGGGTGACGCCGCCACTATCGCCGGCGGCAACGACGGCTCCATCACGTTTCAGCACCACGACGGTTCGTCCGACTACTCGGTCGGCGTCACCAACGATGCCGGGACGGTCGGCAGCCAGGCCGTCTACCTGACCCGGTTCACGCCCGACGCCAACCTTCTGCCCGTAACCATCGACAAGGTTTCCTTCCTCTTTCCGACGAGCGACCAGTTTGGCGACACGCTCATGCGGCCCAACCAGTCGTTCGAGGTTCTCGTGTACCTCGACGTCAACGCGACCGGTAACCCAGCCGATGCAGAGCTCGTCATCCGCAAGCCTTTCAACTGCCAGCCGAGCAACACCGTCTTCCAGACCATCGGGTTCGACGGCGTCGAAGTAACTTCGGGCTCCTTCCTGATCGGCTTCACGGACGTCTACACACGGAACACGGGCCTGCCGATCTACTGTGCGGCTCTCGACGTGACCCAGAACCAGGGCCAGTCATTTGCCTTTCACAACTTCGAGCCCGCCGATCACTTCGACGGTTCGGACCTCACTTCGTCCGACAGCGGCGCGTCGGTCCTGCCCGGAAACCTGATGACGACCGTCAGCGGACTGACTGGCGGAAACGTCCGCCTCTGCTGGGATCCGACCGGTGGCAGCGATCTGGCTCCGCCTACCAATCTGCGCATCTGCACCCCGCCGCCCGGCGCGTCCGCGGCTGGCGCGGACGGCGCAGCAGTTGCCGGCGGTGGTACGCTCCGCGGCTACAAGATCTACCGCAGCTCGACGCCCGGCGTGACGGCGACGCCGGCCAACTTCTTCGCGTCGGTACCGACGACCCAGACTACTGTCGGTTCGGGCGTGGCACCGGGCGGTTCCTTCTTCGTGGTCACAGCCGACTACGACAACGGCGAGTCGGCGCCCACCAACGAGGTCGGCCTGAAGCCGGCCACCATCGACACGCTCAAGGTCACCTCGAAGATCAAGGCAACCGGGAGAGATTTCGCCACGGGCCTGCAGATCTACGTCGACGGAATCCCCTTCGTGTCACCCGCGAAGGTCAAGGCCGGCGGAACCAAGGTGCAGCAGAAGGGAAACCTGATTACTGGCCAGAGCCTGTCGGCGTATCTGGGCCAGCACGGCGGGCGCGCGCGGATCACCCTGCGTAATCCGGACGGGACGAGCGTGACGCGGTCGCATCCGCAGTAGCCACTCGAAAAGACAGACGAGCAACGCGGATTGGGCGGATGAAGCGGATCTCGCGGATTCGACGAAGGACTCGTTGGAATCCGCGAGATCCGCTTCATCCGCCCAATCCGCGTTGCTCGTCTGTCTCCAGCCGCAGCTACCGGCGCGACGACCGCGGAGCGGTCGAACTGCGTCGAATTCTGGCGCTGCCATCTCTGTGAATCAGTGGACTAGACGAAGTTCCTGGTGACGCGCGGCCGCGCCGACGCCTCGTGCGCCTTCATCTCGCCCCGCTGTCGCCGAACGAATTCTTCGAGACGACGCCGGGTCGCATCGAATGCGTCCCGAATGGCAACATAGACGTCTTCGTGGGCGCCGTTGAGTCCCGACTCACGGTTCACGACGAACTCGCCGCCGGGTACGGTCAGATCGACCCTGACCTGATAGATCCTGCCCTGATGATGGTGACGGTGCGGAACCTCGATGACGACGCGGCACGACTGAATCCGGTCGTAGAAGGTCTCGAGCCAGTCGATTTTCGAGCGGACGTTTGCTTCGACCGCTTCCGATGGATCGACGTTTCGGAACGAAATCTGAATCGGTTGCTGCATAACTGTTCTCCGGACAGAGAGTCACGACGCTCTGCCGCTGTTGCTCCCCGGCGCGCGCGAGCGCCCCTGTGCAAGTCGCGCTGGCGACACTCGAGATCGACTCGCGTGTGCGTGTTTCTGGTAAAGGCTCCCGACGAAGACTCTGGTAGCAGGTCACAATCCATGCGAGTGAAAGGCCAATGCCCCGGGACGGTGTTTACGCGGTACGCTGGCATGCCGCGCCGACGAGAAAGCTTGCGGAGGCGCAAGGTTCCACACTCCCGCGGGCCATATTGCGCAGCGCGCGCTTCACGCCGCACTCCAGAGCGCTTCGCGCAGTGCCGCGGAAATTCCGAGGCGCCGGACTAAAGAGACTCGAAGTACTCCTCGACCCCGCTCCGGCCAGCCGCCGACAGAGCCAGCATGAGCCGGATGCGCGCCTTCTGGCCGGGCAGCGAGCCCGCGAACAGACACCCGAGCTCGCGCAGCAGGTGGCCGCCACCCGGGTAGCCGTACGTATCGAGCACCCGGCCCCTCAAACAGCGCGAGGCGATCACGACCGGCAGGCCCGCCGTGAGCACTTCACGAATTGCCGGCATTGCCTCGGGTGGGACGTTTCCACGGCCAAGCGCCTCGATGACAAGCCCCGCCGCGCCCGTCGACGCTGCCGCGCGGATCATCCGGCCGTCCATTCCGGCCGCCATCTTTACGAGAGCTACGTCGGGCAGCGTGCTCGATGCCGCAATGTGCGTCCGGTGCGTCGGCCGCCGCGTGACCATCACGCAATCCTTGTCGACGATGCCAAGCGGTCCGAAGTCGGGACTCTGGAACGTGTCGACCGATTCGGTGTGCGTCTTGGTGGCCTCCGCGGCGGCAAGGATCACCTCGTTCATCACAATGAGGACGCCAAGGTCGCGCGTCGACGGATCGGTCACCGCCCGAACGGCCGAGATCAGGTTCGGTGGACCGTCCCAGCCGAGCTCAGACGCGTTTCGCATCGCGCCGACGAACGCAACAGGCTTCGGCGACGAATGCACGAGATCGAGAAAGTACGCCGTTTCCTCGAGCGTGTCGGTTCCGTGTGTGATCACTGCTCCAGCAGTCGCGTCGTCTTCGAGGAGCTCGCGCACCATCGCGGCCAGCTCGCTCATCAGCGGCGGCGTCATATGCGGCCCGGGCAGCTTCGCGAAGTTGTTGATTCCGAAGCTCGCGAACCTGTCCAATCCCGGCGCGCTCGCCAGGATCTGCTCGCCAGACCGGACCGGGACCGCCGCGCCGACGACCTGGTCGACCTCCATCGAGATGGTTCCACCGGTAAAGATCAGCTGGACGTGTGGAAGCTTTGCCATTCAGCCGACCATCGCCTTCGCTGCAGCCAGCGCCGCGTCGATGCCGCCCGCGTTCGGACCGCCGCCCTGTGCGAAGTCGGGCTTTCCGCCACCGCGGCCTTCGACCGCCTCGCACGCCGCCCGCAGCAGCGCGCCGCAGTCCACGGCCACGAGCGACTCGCCTGAGCTTCGAGCGAAGACGAGCCTCGCCACGCCGCCTTCGTCCGACGCGAGCAGCGCCACCGCCGGCCCTTCGGCGACAATCTTGTGGGCCAGAAGCCGAAGCTCGTCGGCCGACCGGCCGTCGAGCCGTCCTACGACGAGCTTAAATTCTTCCCTCGCCTCCGCACTGTCATACAGCCGACGGCCCTCGACCTCGGACGCGATCTCGGCGAGCTCGCGAACGCGCCGCTTGAGCGCCTTGTTTTCGTCGACGAGCCGGGCGACGAGTGGTGGAGCGTCGTCGCGGCCCGTGCTGAACACGCGGGCAGTCTCCAGCGCCGTACGGTGCGCCCGGCGATAGTCCGCGAGCGCCCGGCCGCCGCACACGAATGTGACGCGCGCCATCTTCTTTGCCCGCTCGACGCCAGTGACCGCAATGAGACCGACTTCGCCCGTGCGTCGCGCGTGTGTGCCACCGCACGGCGACCAGTCGAACCCGTCGATCTCGATGATCCGGAGGATGCCGTCCCGGTCGCTCTGCTTTCGCAGCGGGAGCCGAGCGGCGCCCTCGACGTCCACGGTGTGGATGTGCACTGGAAGATCCGAGAACACGACCGCGTTCGCGAGCGACTCGGCCTCGGCAATCCTCGAGTCGCTGGGATTATCGAGCTCGACGTCGATCTCCGAAGATTCGACGCCCATCCTGAAACCTTTCGTCTCGGCGTCGAACAGGTGCTCGAATGCGGCTGACAGGATGTGCTGTCCGGTGTGTTGCTGCATGTGGTCGCGGCGACGCGGCGCATCGACCGCGCACGCAACGCTGTCACCGACGGTCACCCCCGAATCCGCGAGGACGTGCAGAATCCGGCCTTCATCCTCCTCGACGACGTCCACGACATCGCTGCCGGCGATGCGACCGATGTCGTTCGGCTGCCCGCCCCCGGTCGGATAGAACGCGGTCCGGTTGAGCAGCACGGCCGGCCGGCCATCGTGCTCGACGATGGCTTCGACGCGCGCGCGAAACTCGAGCGAGTGGTCGGGATCGAAGTAGAGTCGTTCCGTCGTTGATGGCGCCATGGCGCGCGACATGTACCACGCCGCGCCCGGCCCGGGCGACCTATTACAGTCGCCTTGCCGTCAGCCGGCGTCCGTTCCACTGGACGACGATCCGGTTGACCTCGTCGACGAGAAGGTTCGGCGAGCGCGCCGGCAACTCGACGGACCGGTCCGTCTCTCCTGTCGTCAGATTCACGCCCGCGAGCGCCGGATTCGCACCGGGCAGTTTCGTCACGAAGTACTGATGGTTGCCGGTCAGGTGTGCGAAGCGCGTCGTTCCAAGTAGACCTGAGCCCGCGTTCCAGATCGCGCGTCCGCCGCGCTTGCCCGCCGCCGCGATCGCACGGTCCGCGATCGGCTGAGCGTCGAAGAGCCTTCGACTGGGCAG
>CAZQBW010000184.1:0-1991 GCA_964591515.1 uncultured Clostridia bacterium | reverse complement strand
ACGAGCCGCTCCTCGTCGCCGAGCCAGACACGATCCCCCGCCACCACCAGATTGGTCACTGAGTCGTTGCCGTCGCCGTAGCGCCAGAGCTGCTTGCCGGACACCCGGTCGAGCGCGACCGCGCCGTAGTCGCCGCGCCATTGCCACTCGCCGTTTTCGACATTGTAGAAGCGGCCGCCAAGCCTGCCGTAGACAACCCGGTCGTCCACCGCGAGCTCAGGCACGACGCCGTAGTCGTCCGAGCGCCAGATGGCCGCTCCGGTCGTGCGGTCGATCGCCCGGATCCTCCCTTCGCCCGAGGTGAATACCACGGTCTCGTCGATGACCGGGTCCGCGTCCGACAGTGCGAGGTCACCCTCTCGCACTCCGTACTCCTGTCGCCACCGGCGCTCGCCGGTCAGGGCGTCGTAGCACGAAAGACCCTTGTACGTGACGAAGACGTCCGGGCCGTCGATAGTTGGAGGCCGGTAGCGGCCGAGGTCGAATGCCTGGTCGCCGTCCTCTTCCTTTGCCTTTTCGTCGTCGCGTGAAATGGTCTGCTCGAGCGAAGGTGAGAGAAGGACGTCCGAGTCGAAGTCGCGACTCCACGCGACGCGCCCGCTCGCGATGTCGATGGCGTTCAGTTTCGGCTTGCGCTTGAAACCGCCGCCAATGCCCTTTCCCGGCAGCACGCCGCCGAGAAATCCCTGGTCGTCACCGTGCGCCTTCGGCACGGTTACGAGCAGGAGGAGCGAGGACGACGGATCCGTCACCGCGTGCATGCCCTTGCCCTTGAGAGTCTTCGATTCCCAGCGCCTGGCACCGGACCGCAGGTCGATGGCGACGACGCGGGATTCCTTGTCGCCAAAATCGCCTCCGCCGTCCCGGTTGACAAGCAGCAGCCCGGCGCCGGGCACTGCAAGCAGGTCGTCGGAGTGTACCGTCCATCCGTCCTCTCGCCAGATCGTGCGGCCCGACGCTGTATCGAGCACCCGGACGCCCTTCACGCCCGCTACCGCGATGGTGTCGCCGTCGAGGAGCAGCGAGAATCGGACATCGGACGGCAGCTCGGCACTCCAGGTGTTGTCGGCCGGGGTTGGCGATCCAATCGACGGAGCGGCGCCGACAAAGAGCGCAACTACGAGCGCGACCGTTGCACGCATGCTCAACTTCCTCATATCCGGAGTATAGCGGTCGACCTGACCGCATCGCCCGCTGCGCGCGTGTCTGCCGCTACAATCCTCGAATGATCCTTCTCGTCTTCGTCGACGGCGTCGGCATAGGTCGCCGTGGTCCGCAGAATCCGCTCGACGGCATCGACTCACCTTATTTCGGCGTATTCGAGGACGAGCCGTTCCAGCCCGCACGCCGCGGTGCCATGGCCGTCACCGACGCGCGTCTCGGTGTCGAAGGTCTGCCGCAGAGCGCGACAGGCCAGACGACGATCATCACTGGCGTGAACGCCGCGGCGCACCTCGGGCGCCACCTCAGCGCCTTTCCGGGCGGCAGTCTTCGCCCTCTCCTCGAGGCGTCGTCCCTGTTTCGTAAGCTCTCTGACCGTGGCCTTCGAACGGCTCACGCAAACGTCGCGCCGTCGACAATCGCGCGTCGGCGCGTGCGCACGGTGTCCGCGACCGCGATTGCCGCCGAGTCCGCAGGGCTCCCGCTCCGCACGCTCGACGATCTCGCGGCCGGCCAGGCACTCCACCACGAGTTCACGAATTCATCGCTTCTCGCCTACGGCTGCGACGTCACGCCCGTCTCGCCCGACGAAGCCGGGCGGCGACTGGCGGCAATCGCCCGTGACGTGGACTTCTGCGCCTTCGAGTACTTCCTCACCGATGCGGCCGGCCACGACGCCGACGCGGTGACGGCCCGGCGCCGAATCGCCCACCTCGACGCCTTCCTCGACGCTTTACTCGCGGCGACCGACCTCTCTGAGTCCCACGTCATGCTGACGAGCGACCACGGCAATCTCGAGGATCTCTCGAACGGCTCGCACACACTCAACC
>CAZQBW010000183.1:0-11038 GCA_964591515.1 uncultured Clostridia bacterium | reverse complement strand
CTACCGCGAGGCCGTGATGGCTGCAAACGTCGCGGAGCTAGTTCGGAGTGGCGCGGCGAACGTCCTCGTCGTCTGCGGGATGGCCCACGCGGCGCGTCTCGTTTCACGTCTCGAATCCGGCGGCACGTCCCGCTTCGGCATCGCCGCTCCGGAGGGAGCGGTCGCGATCGACCGCGCGTCGGTGCAGTGCTTCAACCTGCACGAGGACGCATCGCGCGAGGTGCTCGCGGAATGGCCGTATCTGTCGGCAACCTTCGAGCGCGCGCGTCGCAGCGAAGGCGACGACGACGCGCCGACCGAAATGCGATCGCCGCGGATCATTTCGTTCGCGAGTCGTCGCCGGCTCGAGGCCGAGATTCTCGAGTCGTTCGCGCCTCCTCCGGCCCGGCTCGAGCTTCCGATCGACCGCCAGACGGTCGCGTGGCATCTGTTCCGCGAGGCGTCCGCCCGCTACGAGCAGGACACCGGTGACCGGGTTTCGCCGCATCAGCTGCGCGTGCTGATGAAGTTCATGCGGAACTGGTCACTCATTCGGGGAAAGCTGCAGCCGGATCTTGCGCAGCTCGTCGAGTCGGCAAAGGGCGCGGTCGACGACAACTTCGCATACGAGGCGTGGGACATCGCGACGTTCTGGCCCTGGCAGGACGCGAGCGGCGCGCTGCCGACGCTGCGGCCTTCGATCGAGGATCTCTACGGCGGCATGCAGACGATTCACTTCCACCGCCGCGAGAAGACGCGGCGAAAGCGGCCCGTGCTCATGCGCTCGCGCCGCGGCGAAAAGCGGCCGGGCGAGTGGGCCGAAGGGTTCGACGGCTCGTCGATCTGCTCGTATCCGCCCGAGGACGTGATCATCGAGAACTTCGGCGGGTACTTGAAGAAGAAGGCGAAGAGCGTGCTTTCCGAGGAGAACTCGCGCGTCGAGCCGTTTACGACGTCGATACTCGACGGAATCGACGTGCGCGAGACGATCCGAAACTGGCACAAGGGCCAGATCTTCGTGCGCGACAACCAGCGGTCTCGCGGCGAGGTCGGCTCGGTCGTGGTCATCTTCGACGAGGACCGCGACTCGGACGCCTATCCGTGGCTGATGACGTGGCTCGGCGAGCACGAGCAGGAGTCGGACATGGCGCTCTACTCGACCGATCCGGTGGAGACGATCGTCGGGCCGGGCATCAGCCGGGCCGAGTACGGCGGCTTCATGATGACTTACCCGCCGCGGCGCGTTGCGGACGTTTGGGACGATCCGTTCTACCGCGAGGCGCGGACGAAGGCGGAGGTGCTGCTAATGGCCGCGATCGATTACAGCCTCGAGCGGCTCGTGGTCTACGTCGCGTCGGATCCTCCGCGAACGGCGATGCGGACGTTCGCGGCGCGCTACGGCAAGAAGATCGTCTACGTCCCGTCGGGCGTGCTCTCACCGGTCACGGTCAAGAAGCTGCGCGTCTTCCACGTGCTCTCGGGCTACGACAAGAGGGCGATTGCTTCCGACTACATCTGGTGACGGGTCCACGTCCACAGATGAACACAGATGTTCACAGATCTGAATCTGTGTTGATCTGTGTTGATCTGTGGACCGTGTCGCCTCTTCGAATGCGGCCCGATCGAATGACCCTGGCGTTGATGCCGCGCAGGTTGAGGCGGCGGCCTTCCGGTGAGTTCACGAACTTGAGGGCGTCGGTACCGAAGCGCGCGGCGAACTTCGAGCAGCCGGTGTGAGGCGGCGCCGTGACGACGAGGATCGCGCTGCCGACGACGAGTTCGGTGCCCGGAGGCAGGTTCTCGCCGCCGAGATCGAGGTCGACGAATAGCTGGTCGCCCGCCAGTGGCCAGCGGTGCACGCCGCTGGCAATGACGTCCGCGGCGCGCGAGTTCATGAGCGTGATCTGCTTTTCGGGATGCGGCGAGCCGTCGGGCGTGCGCGAGCTCGCGCGCTTCGGCCACGAGTCGCCGACCAGTCCTGACCTGAGGTCGATTTCGGCCTCCTCGACGACTTCGCGCCGGTCGACGTCGGGGCGGCGAACGATCAGCTTCAGTATTCCGTCGTCCTTCGGCGATCGCCGGATGAAGTCGAGACCCGCCTCGAGCTCGGCGGTCGTGACGTGAAGTTCGATCACGGGGCGTCCTTCGCTCCCAGCACCGCGCGGAGGTTCGTGCCGGGCTTGAAATCCCAAGTGGCGTTGTAGCGGACGTCCCAGATCTTCCAGGCGCCGCCGGATTTCGCGAGGATGACTTCGTCGGTCCATCGCGTCGTCTTGCCGCCACTCGTGAAGGTAAAGGTCACAGGGACGTGCGCGTGGCGGTCGACGAGCGACGTCTGGCCGAGCTCGAATGTCTGGACGCCCTCGAAGAGGCTCGAGAAGAGGTCGCCTTCGATGAACGGAGGCTTCTCGTCGGGGTTTGCCTTGATGAAGGCGTCCTGTTCGCGCTGGGCGGCATCGAGCAGGGCCTTGAGGTCTTCGGTCAGGAGCGGCCAGATCGACGGACGCTGTTTCGCGGTCGGCAGGCCAGTGACCTTCTGCTTGATGAGCGCGGTGTAGAACTTGATGACGGCCGTTCCCGGCGAGTTCGGGACGCGCTGCGTGGTCGGGCGCGACTGGGCCATCGCGGGCGAGGCCAGCAGTGTCGCGGCGGCCACGGCCAGGACGAGTCGGATCATGGAAGTAGCTCGCATGCCGCGCAATATCGCATATCTCCGAGAAGAAGGGCCACGGATGAGACGGATCCTACGGATTTACACTGATCTGAACGCCGAACTCAGATCCGTATTGATCCGTAAGATCCGTTTCATCCGTGGCCCTTCTTATGGCCGTGCGGATGATGCGGATCAGAGTTCGGCGACCATCAGGTGGTAGGTGCGGCGGATCTCGACCTTGCGGAAGCCGCACTTCTCGTACAGCGCGATCGCCGGATTCTCGGGATGCACGGTCAGCGACACCTGCGGATGTCCGTAGGCCCGCGCCGCCTCGAGCGCCGCGAGCATCAGCGGCTTGCCGTAGCCCTTGTGCTGGAATTGCGGGAACAGCGCGATACCGAGCTGCGGTGTCGCCTCGTCAATGTACGCGAGTCCCTGTCCGCCTTCAGTCAGCCGCATCCAGCACGCGCCGATCGGATCCGGCTCGGTGTCGAGCAGCCCCGCGACGCCGACGTCGCCTTCACGTCCCCAATTCTCGGCGTAGATGCGCACGCCGGGGTCTTCGAGTATCTCGCGCGGGCGAAGCGGCGCGGGTGGAGGATCCCAGAGTGCGACGTGCAGGGCTTCCCAGAGCATTGCCTGGTCGGCGGGAGTGAGCAGTCGAGTGGTGAACGTCGGAGTCTCAGTCATCGCTGGATTGTAACTCCGTGCGCTCTGTGCCTCTGTGCTCTCTGCACGCCAACGGCAGAGGCGTTGCCGTACAGAGAGCACAGAGGCACAGAGCGCACGGAGAAAACAGTACTAAGCCAGTTTTGCTCGCACTGCGGAGTTGACCGCCTTGCCGTCGACCGTCTTGCCTGCGAGGCGCTTCATCGCCGCCGGCATGACCTTCCCGATGTCTCGCGCCGAGGTCGCGCCGGTCTCTGAAATCGCCTCGGCGACCGCAGCCTCGATGTCCGCCTCGGACGCCGCCGCAGGCAGGTACTCTTCGATCACGGCGAGCTCGGCCTCTTCCTTGAGCGCCGAGCCTTCGCGGCCGGCGGCGCGGAAGGCATCGGCGGATTCGCGCCGCTGCTTCGCGAGCGTCTGCAGCGCCTTCACGGCATCCGCTTCGGTGAAGCCCTCGCGGTTCTCGATCTGCTTGTTCGCGAGCGCGGTCTTCATCATCCGCAGCGCGGACAGCCGCGCCGCGTCGCGAGCCTTCATCGCCTCGCGAATCTCGTTCTCCACCCGATCGAAGATCTGTGACATGAACCGACCTTCCGCCTATCCGATGAATTCCGCTTCGACCTTGTTCGGGATCAAGCCGGCGTCGAACGCCCGGTCGAGCAGAAGCTGCACCGCGCGCCGTCCGTCCTCGCCGTAATCGAGCGTGACCTCGTTGACGTACATCCCGACGAACCGGTCCGCGAGCTCGGTCGGCAGGTCGCGCGCGAACTGCATCGCGTAGGCGAGCGCCTCTTCGCGGTTCTCGAGCGCGTACTTGATCGAGTCGTGCAGCAGCCGCGAGACTTTCGCTGTCAGTTCCGGCCCGAGGTCCTTCCGGATCGCGTTTCCGCCGAGCGGCAGCTGAAGTCCCGTCTCCGCGAACCACCACTCGCCGAGGTCGAGCACCTTGTGCAGTCCCTCGCTGCCGTACGTGAGCTGGCCCTCGTGGATGAGCAGTCCCGCGTCGACGTCGCCCGCCTTCACCCGGTCGATGATCGTGTCGAAGTCCATTTCGACCGCCTCGAAGTCCGGCGCCGCGAGCATCATCGCCAGGTACGCCGTCGTCAGCTTGCCCGGGATGCCGATCCGCTTGCCGCGCAGCTCGTCGACCGTCATCGGCTCGCGCGCGACCACGATCGGGCCGTACTTGTTGCCCATCGACGCGCCGTGCGGCAGCAGCGCGTACTTGTCGGCGAGCAGCGCGTAGGCGTGCATCGAGACGGCCGAGACTTCGTGCCGGCCTTCCATCGCCCAGTGGTTGAGCGTCTCGATGTCCTTGAGGATGTGCCGGAACTCGAGGCCTTCGGCGTCGATCTTGTGCTCGGCGAGCGCGTAGTGCATGAACGCGTCGTCCGAGTCCGGACTGTGCGCCACCGTGATGGTTCGTGTTTCGGTCGTGTTCATAGGTTCGCTTCAACGGGAGCCGAGACGGGCACCGCGGGTTCGACGTGAATGGGGTTGTAGAGCGTGTCGCGCTCGACGGGCTCGAGTCCCGCGTCGCGGATCAGCGAGACGATCTCGTTGCGTGACAGCTTCGCCTCGTCCTTGCCGTCGGCCGAGTACGTCTCGACGAGCTCGCCGCCCTCGATGATCGTGCCGTCGAGGTCGTTCGCGCCGTAGTGCAGTGCGATCTGCGCAAGGTTGCGTCCGAGCATCACCCAGTACGCCTTGATGTGGTCGAAGTTGTCGAGCATGAGCCGAGAGACCGCGATCGTCCGCAGGCTGTCGATGCCCGACGGACCCGGCAGGTGCGCAAGCTCGGTCTCCTTCGGCCAGAACGCGAGCGGAATGAAGCACTGGAAGCCGCCGGTGCGGTCCTGCAGGTCGCGAAGCCGCATCATGTGGTCGACGCGGTGCTCGTATTTCTCGATGTGGCCGTAGAGCATCGTGGCGTTCGAGCGGATGCCGGCGTTGTGGACCTTCTCGGTCACGTCGAGCCAGGTGTTCGAGCCGCACTTGTGGCGGCAGATCTCCTTGCGCACCGTCTCGTCGAAGATCTCGGCGCCGCCGCCGGGGCAGCTGTCGAGGCCGGCGGCCTTCAGGCGCTCGATGATCTCCTCGTGAGTGACGTGGAACGTCCGCTTCAGGTGGTCGATCTCGACCATCGTGAAGGCCTTGAGGTGCACGTGCGGCAGCTCGCGCTTGAGCGTGCGCAGCAGGTCCTCGTAGTACTCGATCGGAAGCTTGGGGTGGAGACCGCCGACGATGTGCAGTTCGGTCGCGCCCTGCTCGGCGGCTTCGCGCGCGCGTACGAGGCAGTCGTCGATCGAGTGGGTGTAGGCCTCCGGCGAGTCCTTCTTGCGATAGAAGCTGCAGAAGGTGCAGTCCCAGTAGCAGACGTTCGTGTAGTTCAGGTGGCGGTTGACGTTGTAGTAGGTCGCGCGGCCGTGACGGCGGCGCCGGACCTCGTCGGCGAGGCGGCCGAGTCCGACGAAATCGTCGGTCTCGAAGAGCTGCACGCCTTCGTCGAAGCTCAACCGCTCCCCGGTGTCGACCTTGTCGGCGACTGCGGCGAGAAACGGATCCCGGAACGCGTTCAAGAGCTGCTCTCCTTACTCGCGCCCGCTGCCGCGTCGGCGCGCCCGTCGAAATTCATGTGAACCTTAGCACAAGGAGGTTGGAGGGCACAGGTTGAATTACTGAGACTCCGTGTCCTCTGTGCCTCTGTGCTCTTTGTACGCCAACGGCATAAGGCGTTGCCACACAGAGTGCACAGAGGCACGGAGAACACAGAGTCAGTACTTGTCGCTGCACCAAGCCCTGTGGAACAATCCCAAGTCGAACACTTGAGAACAATCGAAGGGGACTACGCAGCATGGCTTATTCAGAACTGATGATCCGCCCGTTTCGGGAAGAGCTGACGCGTTACGGCGTCGAAGAGACGCGGACGCCCGACGACGTCGAGGCGGCGCTCGCCACTGACGGCACCGTGATGGTCGTCGTGAATTCGGTCTGCGGATGCGCGGCCGGCAAGGCGCGGCCCGGCATCGCCAAGGCGCTTCAGAACTCAAAGCTGCCGAGCAAGGTAGTCACCGTCTTCGCGGGCGCCGACATCGAGGCGACCGAGCGCGCCCGCAGCTACTTCGCGCCGTTCCCGCCCTCGTCACCGCAGATCGCGATCATGAAGGACAAGAAGGTTCTCTTCATGCTCGAGCGGCACCAGATCCAGGACCGATCGGCGGACCAGATCGCCTCCGAGCTCACCGCCGCCTTCAACGAGCACTGCTAAGAGCATCGCGGATTTTGCGGATCAAGCGGATAGGGCGGATCTGAACTCACATTGAGTCAGATCCGCCCTATCCGCTTGATCCGCAGAATCCGCGATGCTTCTTCGTCCGGTTATCCGTTCAAAGGCACGACGCCCCAGTTCCAGACGGTGCGGCGGTACTTGGCCCAGGGGATGTCGCCCCATTCGCAGGGACCGGCGACGATGCACATCAGATCGCCCGCGTCCGTGCCGACGACGATCTCGAGCCATCCGTCGAGGTCGATGTCTCCCACCACTGCCGGACCGGGCCGGCCGGAAACCGCGCGTTCGTCGATGAGCTTTCCGTTGCCGTCGAAAACGAGCAGCTTGTCCTGCGATCCCGTCAGGATTTCGAGCTTGCCGTCGCCGTTCAGGTCCACGACGATCGGTTCCGCGACCCACTGACCCGGAATCTCGACCTCCCAGCGTTTCTGCCCCTTGTCGTCCAGGCAGATGAGGGCGCCATGTTGTGCCCGGACAGCAATGAGGATTTCGTAACGTCCGTCACCGTCGATGTCAGCGCCGACCGGCGCCGAGGCGCCGAATCCCCACGGCGGAATCGTCATCGAGTCGTCACCGAGCACGAGCTCGGTCTCCCACGCGAACTCTTCCTCGCGAGTGAAGGCCAGCAGGTGGTACGAGAACTGCGTGGCCGCCTCGCGGCGTGCCATGTATCGCGGCCGAACGATGAGCCACGACTCGTTCGAGCGCGGCAGCACGAGCGGCATCTCGTCGCCGTCGACCGCCCGCCAGCGCCCGCGCTGGTTGAAGATGATGAATGGTCCGGGCCGCGGCAGGTCGCGCGCGCCGCTTTCCAGTGTCGGGTCGCCGTTGGGGCCCGCGGGCGGCTCCAGCGGGATGAGGTGTGCGTCCTTCCTGAAATTCCCGCGACCGTCGATCTGCGACTCGAGAGAGAGCAGGAACTCCGGCTCGCCATCACGGTTCAGGTCGCCGACGGCCGGAGCAGGCCACCTTGGAGGACTGCTTCCGGAGAACGCCGGCGCGGTCCACAGCACCGATCCGTCCTCGCTCGAGAATGAGTAGAGCGTTCCCTTCTTGTCCATCGACAGGACTTCGGGGCTGCCTTCCGACGAGAACTCGATCGTCGACGGCGGCATCAGCATCTGCCGGATCACACCGGCGTCCGTCTTCAGCGCCCGCCGCCAGCGCAGCTCGCCGGTCGCCGTGTAGCAGTACACCCAACCGGTCTCGTAGCCCGCGATGATCTCGTAGTGATGGTCGCGGTCGATGTCGACGAGCAGAGGCGATCCGACGATGCCGGCCGGAGCCTCGACGCGCCACAGCATCTCGCCGAGCACTCCCGTGCCGCCGCGCGTGCGACCCGCGCGCCGGTACGCACGATCGAGGCCGTCGGCGAGTGCGACCGGTGTCGGCCAAAGAGCCTCGGCGCCGCGCGCCAGCGCATATCGAAGCGCGGATTCGAGCTCGTGCGGTGTTGTCTTGGGAAGCGGCGGCAGATTCTGGTTGCCGCTAGATACGAAGAGATGAAGCGGGCCGGGCGCTTCCGCCGGCGGGAAGAGCCGCGCACCGGATAGCATCTCCCACGCAAGGGCTCCAAGCGCGTGTATGTCGGACGCGATGCCCGAGATCGGCGCGATTCCAGCCTGATTCGGAGTCGAGAGCTCGCCGACTCCGAAATCGACGAGGACGCCGCGCTCCTGTGTCCCTTCGCTGACGACCCAGACCGATTCCGGAGAAAGGATGCCGTGCACGACTCCGCGCTCGTGCAGGACCTGCAGTCCGCGAGCGATGTCCGCAAGCAGGGAGAGCACCCGCGTCGGCTCCATCGTCCCCTGCAGATCGAGGAGCGAGCGCAGCGGAACTCCTGCAGGTCGCGTGGTTATCAGGCAGACAGTGCCATCTGCGGCGCCGGCGTAGCCCGAGACCGTGACCATGTGCGGCTGCTGGAGCGCCGAGAAGTTGCGGAATATCCGGGAAAGCCGGTCCATCTGCGCGAGCGGCTCGTCCCAGTCGATCCGGAAGATGTGGACGAGCGTCGTCGTCTTGTCGGCCGGGCTCTGCGCCTCGAAAAGCGAGCGCATGGGATGCGACGCAAGCAGACGATTGAGCTGCAGGTGGCCCAGGCCCGATTCGGACGGCAGAGTCGGCAGCAACTGGCTCTGGCACGTCGGACAGGCCGAGGTGTCAGAGGCGACGACGGGACCGCACGTGAGGCAAAACCGCGTCATTCAGTTGCTCCGGAAAAAACGGGAGGGGCTCAGGGAACACCGGTTTATAGCCGTTCGACGCGCGGCGACGCAAGCGAAGGCGCCAGAACGAAAGCAGACCACAGATTCAACAGATGGAAACAGATTACACAGATCAGAATTGCGGCTTCTGATCTGTGTGATCTGTATCAATCTGTGAAATCAGTGGTCGTCTTTGTCATCCGGCAGACGGCCGTCGACGGGGTCATCGGGGAATGAGGGCGGTGCCATCGGATCGGCGGTCGGAGCGCCGGCCGGCGACACCCCGTGTGTCTGGATCTCGTGCTTGAGCTCGTGCTGCAGGTGGCTGTGCTTCTTGCCGTAGAAGAAGTAGATCACCACGCCGATCAGCAGCCAGATGATCAGCCGGTACCAGTTCTCCACCGGCAGCGAGAACATCAGCAGCATGCAGATCGCGATGCCGGCGATCGGTATGGCCGGACTGAACGGCACCCGGAACGGACGATGCGCGTCCGGGTGCGTCTTTCGCATCACGAGCACTGCCGCGCAGACGATAACGAACGCGAGGAGCGTCCCGATGTTCACGAGCTCGGCGAGGATGCGCAGGGGGAGAAACGCGGACATCGCCGCCACCGCGAATCCGGTCAGGATCGTCGATTTCCACGGCGTGCGGAACTTCTCGTGAATAGCGCCAAAGAACGACGGCGGCACGAGACCGTCGCGCGCCATCGCCAGCATGACTCGCGGCTGGCTGAGCATCATCACGAGCAGGACCGAGGTGATGCCCGTCAACGCGCCGAGCGAGATGATGAACTGGGCCCAGGGCAATCCCTTGGTTTCGAAGGCCTTCGAGACGGGCGCGTTGATGTCGATCTGGTTGTACGGAACCATTCCGGTCAACACCGCGGCGACGGCGATGTAGAGCAGCGTGCAGACGATCAGGCTCGTGATGATGCCGATCGGCACGTCCCGCTGCGGATTCTTAGCTTCCTCGGAGTGCGTCGAGACCGAGTCGAATCCGATGTAGGCGAAGAAGATCGTTGCCGCGCCGGCCATCATTCCCAGTGGCGCGCCTCCGGCGTCGGTCATTCCCGATATCGACTTTCCGAAGAAGCTCACGCCCGTGTAGCCGTACGGCGCGAAGTCGCGCGTCCAGTTCGCCGGATCGACGTAGAACGATCCTACGATGATGACGAAGAACACGACCACGAGCTTGACGATGACCATGGCCGCGTTGATCGACGCGCTCTCCTGGATGCCCTTCACGAGGATGACAGTCAGGATGAACGTGATGACGAGCGCCGGCAGGTTCATGTACGTGTGCGTCGACACGAGATGGCCGAGCGCCGGATCGTAGTCGAACGGAGCGTTGGCGAGAGATGCGGGGATTTTTATCCCGAAGAGCCCGATGAAGTCCTGGAAGTAGTGCGACCAGCCGTTCGCGACGGTCGCCGAGCCGACCGCGTACTCGAGAACGAGATCCCAGCCGATGATCCACGCGAAGAGCTCGCCAAGCGTTGCGTAGGCGTAGGTGTACGCGGAGCCCGCGACCGGAACCATCGCGGCGAATTCGGCGTAGCAGAGCGCCGCGAAGATGCACGCGATGCCGGCGACGACGAACGAGAGCATGAGGGCCGGGCCTGTCTTGTCGTGCGCAGCGACGCCGGTGAGCACGAAGATGCCCGTGCCGATGATGGCGCCGACGCCGAGACTTGTGAGCTGGACCGGGCCGAGGATGCGGCGCAGGCGGTGCTCACCGTGAAGCTCGCGAAGCAACACTTCGAGCGGCTTCTTCGAGAACATCTGGTTGGGCATTGGGACCTCCGCGGGGAGTGGGAAAAAGCGCGCCGATCATCACCGAAATGGATTGGGGGGACAAGGGAAAAGACTTGCGCGCCTCGAACTGCTATCTCTGCGTCTTTGCGAGTCCTTTGCGCCTTTGCGAGAAACTGTTCCGCGGCCGCGTTTCTCGCAGAGACGCAGAGGTCTCGCAAAGGCGCGGAGGAATTCAGCGTTTGCAATCCCATTCCCGATCGCCGATGCTTTGGCCCGCGTGGATTCGATCGAACCCATCGTTCCCGGCCAGCCGCCCGTCACGCGACGCGAGATCTTCGGCTGGTGCATGTACGACGTTGCCGACTCGGCCTTCACGACCGTCATCGTCACGGTGATCTACGCGCCGTACTTCACCACGACGGTCGCGGGCAGCACCGGATACGGCGACACGCTCTGGGCTCTCGCGAACTCGGTCTCGGGAGTCGC
>CAZQBW010000182.1:0-11042 GCA_964591515.1 uncultured Clostridia bacterium | reverse complement strand
ATCGTTCCGTTTTCCCTTGACGCCGTCGCGCGCGCCCGCTGATGCTTGACGTTCGGCGACCCTAAGTGTTTCTTCCGCTGAGGCGCCTGCGATGGCCACTTGGAGGTGTATCGCGAGTCCACGAAAGACAGTCTTGGTGGTTGCGGCCGGCCTCGCTCTATTCGGTCTCCTATTTCCATTCGAGATGGAGATTCTGCCACCATTCTCGTTTCAGGTAGTCGACTCGACTGGCGTCCCGATCGGAGGGATGTCTGTTCGATACTATTGGGCTCACTACAGTATCGACGCCGAAGGTGGCCGTGAGAGCCTCGTCTCTGCCGCTGACGGAACCGTAGCGCTCTCGGCCAAGTCAGTGCGGGCTTGCTTGCTTGCGCGCTGGCTTGTTCCGCTACACGACGCATACGCGCGTGCTTCACTGCACGGCTCGACCGGCATCCTTGGTCAGATCGTGGTCGCGGACCCTACGTGGTACTACGACAGTGCCACATTCGCCATTGAGCCCGGAAAGCCGATCCCCGCTCAGTTGGTACTGAAACCGTTGTCCGAGACTCGTCGGCCCGAGCAGTAGCAAGTGGCGGCTTTGGCGTTGTGATGTCGACTGTGACGGTTCCGGGTCGCCGAACTAGCGCATGCAGCGGAGCGCGCGCAGCGAGATCGTTCCGATTCCCCTTGACGCCGTCGCGCGCGCCCGCTGATGCTTGACGTTAGATCGCTCGACGCTGTTGGCGAGGTCCCGTGCAACTACGAACGTTTTCAATCTTTCTCCTGACGATCGCGGTGTGTGACGTCTTTCCTCGCTGCGGCCTGGCGCAGTCGCAGCAACCTGAGGCCGTCCATCGCTCGATTGTTGAGTTGCCGACAGTGGTGACCTTGAACTCGCGTGCTTTCCCTGAGCTTCCGCGGGCCGTACGCAAGTACCTCGACTCGCACCACATCGGGATTATCGAGGTCTCTGGGCGGCGTGGTTCACGAAACGTGATCCGGGGACGTTTCCTCGGCGGGAGGACCCGCGATTGGGCGATCGTCGGTTCACGCGATGGTGTGAGTGACATCTACGTGTTCGCTGGCGGATCGACGGCGCACGTCGTTCGGCTTGCGCGAGGCATTGACAACCACACTCGCGTGATTGCGCTCGTGCCCCTCAAGGAACTTCAAGGCCGATGTTGCGGTGCGAAGGCTGACGAGTCGGGTCTCAACCACGACGGCATTAGCGAGTCGGTTGGGGGCAACCCTCCGCAGATCTGGTTCTACCGTTCGAGCGGCTGGCTCCAGCTAGACTGCTCGAAGTAACGTCCGTGTTCCGAACCGCGATCTAACTAGCGCATGCAGCGGAGCGCGCGCAGCGAGATCGTTCCTTTTCCCTTGACACTTCAGCGCGCGCCCGCTGATGCTTGACGTTAGGCCGCCTCGGTTCACCGCGAGGCCGACGAGTCGCGCCCCAGGAGTACGACATGAGAATCCGATCGCACACGTGCCACGGAGTAGGTCTCGCGACGTTCACCCTGATGCTCACACTCCCGATCCTCGCGAGCGCCCAAGACGCGAAGGAACTCGAGCGGTTGCGTGAGTTCCTTTCACTCCCTGCAGCCACAGCATTCGTGGAAGCCGAGAAGGATGCGTTGCCGAAAGCCACACCGCTGCGAGTGTTTGTCGCGACGGACGCAGAACCCACGGCAGGCGATCGTGTTCGAGAGCTGATCGCGCAGGCGAACCGCGGCGGGGATGGCGAACCCGGGCTTGTCGAAGTACGGACCCTGGGCGAGGCGGACGTCGTCCTGGTGCAGTTCGAAGCGCAGGAGAAGCGTCGCATCGAACCGGACAATCGGCTGACGATGGATCCCTCGTTGGGGACGCGTACGCAAGGTGGGCGCAGCGATCCAGTGTATCGCAGCGAGATACGAAGCTATGTGCTCGTGCGTACGGGGCAGGGGTATCGAATCCTGAGCGGAAGCAAGAGATCCGTGAAACTGGGCGGGCGCCGGGACGAGCTCCGCAACGCCTTCAGCAAGGTCATCAAACGTGGGAAGGCCAGCTGAGCACCTACCCCAAAGGCGGCCTAACTAGCGCATGCAGCGGAGCGCGCGCACCGAGATCGTTCCGTTTGCCCTTGACGCCGTCGCGCGCGCCCGCTGATGCTTGACGTTGGGCCGCTTCCGTAGCGTGAGCGGGAGCAGTAGCCACTTGTGACCGTGATGCTCAAAGGGTCCTTACTTGTGTTGCTCATCCTGCAGGGTCCGGTCGGCAGTCCACGGCAATCCCGCACCGGTTGGCCCTTGTTCGAACCATCGACGCTGGTTCTATCGGTGCACCTTGACCGTCTTACGCGCGCCGCCCCGGAGGTCGACGAGTTGATTCGGCGACGGTGGGGTACGCAGATCGATTTGAGTCGCCACGAGACGTTCGTGGTCTGGCCCGGTTCTTTCTACGAAGTAAAGCGTGGCAAGGTCGTACTGCGCTCCGGTGTACAGACCCGGACGTACCGCAATCTCCGTATCAAAGGTCGATTCCCTTATGGCGTCACCGTATGGTTTCTCGAGCGGGAGAAGGGGTTCTTTCTCGAAGGCCGCGGTGACGTCAGCGAAGACGATGCGATGCTGGGGCCATGTGTAGGCGACCCACGCGTTGAGCTTCCCAGTGCTGTAGACGAGGTAGCTGGCGTCGGAGACCCTGAGATGGCGGCGAATGGTTGCCAGCATTTCCTTCACTCATTGCCGCGGCCCAACTAGCGCATGCAGCGGAGCGCGCGCGGCGAGATCGTTCCTTTGCCCTTGACGCCGTCGCGCGCGCCCGCTGATGCTTGACGTTATGTCGCTCGTCGTAGCGAAGTGGACCTGCGAGATATTAATGATGCGCAAGTACCAAAGACCAATCGTGAGCGGCACTTCTCTGCACATCGCGCTCTGCTGCCTACTCGTGCTCGCTGTCGTTGCCACGGCAGGCGCCGCCACGTCGAAACGGAAGGCAACGCCTGTACTTCCAAGAGACGTGCTTGCAAGGCAGCCTGACTTCCTTGCTGACCTCACGGCGACAAATCGTGTTGGGAACCGCAAGCTGATGACAATAGCGAAAAAGGGACACGTCTATCGACTCGAGTATAAGGGCAATGGAGCGGTGTATTACTACACGCCCAAATTTGCTACTTGGAAGCTCGATGCCGTCACCGGGATAGCGGAACCTCGAGGCTATACTGAAATGAGCGTTGAGGATGCGCCTTGGACCGTCCTCCAGCTTGTCACTGAACTTCCTTGCTTCCGGATTGAAGCCATCGGAGCGGAGGTCGATCGCGACGGCAGCCCGCGGAGAATCGCCGTCTACGCTCCGAGCGACACCAAGGCTCCAATGATGTGCTTTGTATCAGGGGGGAAAGGGTTGGTGACACGTATCGAATTTACTCAGTCCGATGATCCTTGGGTAACTGGGTACAATCAATACCAGCTTTCGAACATAAGGTACGTTGTTCCCGAAGAACTGTTGTCGGTCCCACTGACTCCACAACAAAGCGACTACGTGGACTGGGACCTCTGCGCCGATGCAGGCGCGACATAACTAGCGGTTGCACCGGAGCCCGCGCCGCTGAGACACTCCGCTACTTCGAGGATCGTCGCGCGGGCCCGGTGAACCTGATCGTTCGGTGGCCACGCCCTCATCCGGGAGTTCCTATGCGAATGGAACCAATCGCGACGCGACGCGTGAACCCCGCCGTGAACACCCACGTGTCTCGTCTGGTCCGCCACTTCGCTCTCGCGTGTGTCGTGATCAACGCTCTCCTTTGGGGCGCTAGCGGCACATATCAGTACTTTACTGATCGGCGCATCGAGGCAAACGAAGCCGCACTTCGCGTCACCCTTCAGACACTTCGCCGCTCGATCGACCAATTCGCCGCCGACTTCGAGCGTTCTCCGCAAACAATCGATGACCTCGTCCGAGAACGGTACCTCCGAGAGGTTCCGATTGATCCGATGACGGGTTCCGCAGCGACATGGGTCGTCGTCTTCGAGACAGAGGCAATCGATCCCGGCGGGCACCTTGGCATCATCGATGTTGCGAGCGGCTCGCCCCGTCTCGACCGCTCGGGGCGTCGCTACTCGGCTTGGTGATCTGAAGGGCACGCTCGCGTGAGCAGCCGTGGCAATCGGGCCACCGAACTATCGCATGCAGCGGAGCGCGCGCAGCGAGATCGTTCCGTTGCCCTTGACGCCGTCGCGCGCGCCCGCTGATGCTTGACGTTCGGCCCCTTGTCGAGGTCGGGAATGGAGCACCCCTGAAACTTCTTGCAGCGATAGGCTTCCTACTCGTAGTCGCTTCCTGTCGGCAAGTACCGCCCCTGCCGAATGAGGTTGTCCTGGCTCCGGACCAAGAAGCGGTGCTGGCACTCCTGCATTCGGCAGATGGCGTCGAAACATTCCGGGTCGACGGTCGGCACCCCGAGTTCGGATCAGCCTTGAAGAATGACTATCGACGGGCAACGGACTACTTTGACGGCATTTGGCCAATCTCAAAGGTCGGGCCACGACTCGGCCCGGAGTTTGCTCGCCGACTCGAATCATTCCTGCGGAATCCAGCCAACTTCCACGTGAGAGGTCCCGAAGGCATCAAGGCGTGCATCTTTACTCCGGGCGTAGCCTTTCGTCTGCGTTCGGGCAGCGATGTGCTCGAGATTCTCGTGTGCTTCTCCTGTGGCGACCTCGTCACCTATTCGAATCGCGGGCGCCTGCCCTTGCCGTCTGGCGACTTCACGCCTGGCTACGCAGAGCTGAGCGCTCTCGCGAAGGACGCATTCCCGGGAGACAGTGACATTCAGGGCCTTCGCTAGGCACGGGGCCGAACTATCGCATGCAGCGGAGCGCGCGCAGCGAGATCGCTCCGTTGCCCTTGACGCCGTTGCGCGCGCCCGCTGATGCTTGTCGTTGGGCGGCTGAGGCTGCGGTTGCAATGAACGCACTCCCTTACTTCAGGCTCGACATCCAGACCACGCTCTCTGTTGAGGAGGCGCGGCGTCGGCTAAACGGACATCTCCACCCGCGTCGGCCGTGGCGCCTCGTCTACCAGTCGTGTCCGCCTGGTTACGAAGGCGTCGTGTACGAAGATGGCGGATTCCGGCTGAATCGCCTCATTTCGTACCAGAACGCCTGTCTTCCGGTCGTGTACGGGCAGATCGACGGCGCGCACAATGGCGCTCGCGTGCGTGCCTTCGCCTCTCTTCATCCGATCGTGGTGGTCATGTTGATCGGTGTTCTCCTTGTGTTTTCAATGGAGGCCTGGTCTCAATTGACCGCTGCTGCGGCATCCGGTCGTCTCGTCGCCTCCATCTCCGTCTGGCTGGCCGCACTCGCGCTCGTTTACGCCATCGTCCTGGGCTTCTTCTGGCTCGAGGCCGTCCGGGTTCGCAGGTTCGTCTCAGACCTATATGCTCCGTTTACGCGCCGCCCAACTAGCGCATGCAGCGGAGCGCGTGCAGCGAGAGTTCGTCCTTGACCCTTGACACCGTCGCGCGCGCCCGCTGATGCTTGACGTTCGGCGGCCTCACACGACTCTATGGATGACATCTCAGCCTCTGATGAGTTCGATTCGGCGTGGGATCAGTTCGACGATCCTGATTGGCTCGACTTCGCTTCGGATTGGCTTGTGAAGCTACGCACCGGGGTGGAGCCGCCGGATGTGGACATTGACGGGCTCGTTGTAGACCTCAGCTTCTCCGCAGCCCCGCACCATCAATGGCGGTTCATTGAGGCTACTGTCGCAGGTGCCGAGACCGACAGCGAACTGGGTCACATTGCGGCGGGCCCGATGGAACACATTCTCGGCTGGCACGGGCCAGATTGGATTGACGTCGTCGAACAGCGTGCAAAGAGCGACCGCAAGTTCGAGCGCATGCTTACGGGTGTCTGGCGCTACAGGATGAGTGATGAGATCTGGGCCCGCGTCGAGGCGCTCCAAGAAAAGGCACGCGTAGCGTCAAACGTCCTGGCCGTGAAAACGATGGGTCCGCAAGCATGATCCTCGATCCGCCGGCCGCCGAACTAGCGCATGCAGCGGAGCGCGCAAAGCGGGGCTTCGTCCGTTATCCCTTGACGCCGTCGTGCGCGCCCGCTGATGCTTGACGTTAGGCGTCTCATCCTTCTGAGGAGTACCATGCCACGTATGGCCAAAGCCACAGTGGGGATTCTCGTCGTGCTTTGTTGGTCACAGGTTGTGCCGTGTCTGGGTTCACCTGATTCACCGAACGGACGCTTCGAACATGGCGCTAACGTCATACCTATGCGGATCGCGTTGAACCCAGTGGGGAATACGTTGGTGAGCGCGAGCAACGACGGGAGGCTGCGAGTCTGGGACTTCCCGTCTGGCGCACTCATTAGGACATTTGTTCCCCCGCACTATTCTATTTCTAATCTCATGTTTAGCGACGACGGCACGCGCCTGGCGTCGATCGATTCCCGTGGAAGATGTCTATTGTGGAATTCCCGGACTTGGCAGCTCCAGCAGCGCATCGACGAGCTGCCGACGAGGCCGTTCAGCACGTTCCACCTCTCTCGTAGCTATTTCCACTGACTTCGCCGCGCTTGCAATAGCGCCTGCACCTGCCCCCGAGGGAGAATACTCGAATGAAGAGGCGGGAGGCCAAGTCACTCTCCTTTGCCTTGAACGCGGATCAATCGCGAAGAGGGTTGTGCTTCCGGGTACGCAGTCAACCTTTGCGATGGCGTTTAGCCCCGATTGCCGCACAGTTGCGACCCTCTCGTCGATGGGCACTCTTGCGTTGTGGACTGTGTCCAGCGGTGCGCGACTCTATTCTGTACAGACGGCCTGCTCGCATAGTCGGGCGATGACATTCAACCGCTCCGGTAGCGAGGTCATCATTGGCGACGGGGGTGGCGTCATTCGCTGCCACAACGCGACGAGTGGTGCACTTGTGAGCACGATGACATCGCCACGCTCACCGTTCGAGGTCGCGACTCTCACACTCGCCCGAGATAGTGATTTGGTCGCGACGAGCGACATGTTGGGCCATATCTCAGTCTGGAACGCAAACACGCGAGCTCTTGTGCTCTCAGCGAGGAAGTCCGACGTTGTCGTGCTGAGCCTCGTACTCACGCCAGACCGGAGTTCGCTCGTGTACACAGACATACGGCTCGGCACCATTGTTGTCGTCGAGGCGGGACTTCGCGTTGGCGAGGTGGAGATCCCGGCGACGACGCCTAACTAGCGCATGCAGCGGAGCGCGCGCACCGAGAGTTCGTCCTTCACCCTTGACACTTCAGCGCGCGCCCGCTGATGCTTGTCGTTCGGCGAAATGGCGGAGCAAGACAATGGCCACCCTCGAGAAAGCGCTCGATAAGATACGGGAGATCTGCCTCTCCTTACCCGACACCCGCGAAGGCGATCACTTCGGGGAGACCGCATTCTACGTGCGTGGCAAGCTCTTCGCGACCTGCGGAGCAAAGCATGGCGTCTGCGAGATCACGTTTGGGCTCGAGCCGGACCACGCAGCGGCGCTTGTGGAAAACGACCCTCGCTTCAAGCCGTACTCCAGGGATAAACGCGGCGTCGTCCTCGACGCGGCGAAAGTGAAGAGGTGGAGCGAAGTCCAGGAGCTCATCCTCGAGAGCTACGAGCTCGTCAAGCCGCCAAAGGTAAAGAAAGCGGCCAAAAAGTCCACGCCGGGTAAGGGCACCCGCCGGTGAAGCATTAAGGAATACCGAGATGCGTCCGCGGGGGAGCGCCGAACCAGGCGCTGCAGCGGACGGCGGGTCATAGGTTTTTTCTACTGCTCGGCAGGCCCCTCCCGCCGCCGCTGAGCTTGATCGTTGGGCGCCTGATCGTAAAGGCCGCCAAACCGCCCACATAGCCAATCAGAAATGCTCGTCGCCACATATGGGATACCGGGTTGCGAACGCGCTGGGCACACTGGACGCCTCCCCGAAGACGTAGAGATAGCCCGGCGCATCGCTCGAAACCGTGATCCAGATCTTGTCTTCGCTGGACCTGCCGCAGTGCTTCCGGGAAGGGCGCATCTCGAATCTCAGCGGCGTAGTCTTCGTGACCACTCAGATGTTGAACCGCAAGGGATTCCAAGAGTCCGGCGAGGGCGGCTGATACTGGACGAACCCTCGCGCCGCTCGACCCCTGTCCGGTGACCTAGTCGGACGGATCGAGGCGCTGATGCGGGAGGCCGGTCGGCGGCGAAGTGACGCGACGACCGCGGCGACCGAGAACCGGATGGTGCCGCGGAGCGACAACCGTCTTGTACCGGGAGTTCCCGAAGACAAGCGGTCAGGGGACGGCTAACCTGGATCTCTCAGCGCACGGCGCCACTACTCCCGGTGCCGGAGCCAGAGCCTGCCGACGCGCCGTGCCGGCTCCCGCCCTCGCGCTTGGCGAATGCCATCCCCCGTTCCCCCCAAACAGGCGGGCTAACTAGCGCATGCAGCGGAGCGCGCGCTCCGAGAGTTCGTCCTTGCCCCTTGACACTTCAGCGCGCGCCCGCTCCGAGAGTTCGTCCTTGCCCCTTGACACTTCAGCGCGCGCCCGCTGATGCTTGACGTTAGGCACTCGCACAACCAGCACCTTTGGGCCTCCGCCGCAGTGACTACTCGACTTCAGCTCACCCTCTTTGTCTCCGGCACGGCCGCCGAGATCCTCGAAAGTATCCGGAAGTCTCTCGACCCGGTTCAGTTCGACCTCATCCCCGCGCACGTCACCCTCTGCCGCGAAGACGAGCTTGAGGCCCTCGGCCCGGCCGTCATTGCGCAGCGACTCGCCGCGCCGGAAGCCAAATCGATCACCCTTGCTTTTGGCCCACCGGAAGCATTCAGCACTCACGGCATCCTCTTGCCCTGCACCTCTGGCGATGAAGAGTTCCAGGCACTGCGGCGTTTGGTCTTGGGCTCTGTTGGCGCACGGCGCCTAACGCCCCACATCACGCTGGCACATCCTCGAAACCCGAAAGCACCAGGCAACAGCCTCACCGCCGCCACAAGCCTGGTAGGCGGTCTGACGCTCAGTTTCCGAACCGTCTGCCGCATCCAGCAGGAGGGCGCCGCAGCGTGGCACTTACTTGAGTGCATTGAATTGCCCGTCGCCAAAGGCAGCGATGACTAACCCCTCGCTCAACCGGACCCGCTACGGCAATGCGCCTTGCCTCCGCGGTCCGGTTAGCTCGAACGCTGGGCGCTCGTCGGTACGGAGGCTGCTCCAGTGTGGGTCGTTTGAGAATCGCGGTTCCCCTTGTCACCCTGATCCTCGTCCTTGTCGCGGCGTGACCCGCTTCGTCTGAAGAGCCTTCTTGTTCCGACTCCGATGGTTAGTGTTCCAGGTTGCAATTCTCATTGCGCTCATGCTGCCGGGGAGACTATTACAAAGAACCAGAGGTTAACGCCTTCGCTGCCGAGCGATCCCCGGCAGTGGCGGCATGTGGTCAATGACAATTGGAATTATTCCCGGTCTTCGCCAATGAGGGCCACGGCGCCTTCGAGGTCCTTCATTGACGGCTCGCAGTAACGTCGCGTCGTCTGCATGTTCTCGTGGCCCGCAAGCGCCGCGACCTTCTCGAGCCCGACGCCGGCGTTGACCAGGTTCTTGCAGAACGTGTGCCGAAGGGCGTGCGGTGTGATCTCGGCGTCGATCCCGGACGCGTAACGCTCGATCATCGACTGGACCCCACGCGGCGTCAGCGGCCCGCGCTGTCCGTGAAAGACCGCACGGCGCTCGCCGGCGTGGAGCCGGAAGCCGGCGGCCTCGAGCGCGTTGCGCGCGTCGAGATTGAGCGGCACCTCGCGCCTCTTCCCTCCCTTCCCGCTTCGCACGACGATCACACCCTTGCGCTCGGTCATCGTCACGTCGCTCCACTCGAGGCCGCACAGTTCGTGAACCCTTAGACCCGTATTGAGCAGGAGCTTCACGATGGCCAGGTCCCGATCGCTTTCGCCCCGCTCGAGCGCCCGAAGCAGCGCGCTCTGCTCCCGGCGGTCGAGCCAGCGGGGCCCAGGGCGAGCCTCGCGCTCGAACCTCGGTACCTTGTGCGCGATCGCGTCTGCGACGAGCCCTGAGGCGGCCGCCCACTTCAGGAAGCTCTTGAGCGTCGCGAGCTTGCGGTTGACGCTTGCCGGTCGCAATCCGAGCCGGACGATCATCGCCTGCTTGTATTCGCGCAGGTCGGTCGGCGTGATCTTCGAGGGTTCGAACGTCTCGCCATTCGTCTCCGCGAACCACGCGGCGAAGGCCCGGAGGTCGCATCGGTAGTTGACGATTGTCAGCGGACTACGCTCCGCCTGCGAGAGATGGGCCGCAAACGCCTCGATGGAATTGGTCATGCGACTGCTCCAGACTCTTATACGAGCGGTTTTTCGAACCCTACGAAACCGCCGGGAGCATCTTATACGACGAGATTAGGCCAGAGTCAACGGTGAAGGCCATTTATACGAGCAGCCGGCGATCGGCCGAACCGGGAAGGAGACAGCGGTTGGGAGTTCGACTTTGGGAGGAAACTGGAGGGTAGACTCAGCCGTAGGGTGGAGTTATACGCGCAGCGTCGCTTTTTTCTCCGTTGCCAGAGCATGTGCAAACAGACCTCTCGGCGCGGTCATAGGTGCCAAGTCGAATCAGTGCCGGAAGCGTCCGGCCGCCAGTTCGCGATGTGCACCGACGATCGGACTCCAGCCGCGGTGAAGCCTCCAGTCATGTAGACGTCACTTCCGACGGCAGCAATCCTTCTCGCCGGGCCGTTGAGCCCGGACCCGAGCGGAGACCATTCAGAATGCGCATACCGTGCGACGTTGCGCGCTGCAACCCCATCGACTGCCGCAAAGTCTCCGCTGACGAAAAGCGTTGAGCCAATGACCGCGATGGCGGTCACCTGGGGGAAATACTCGTCAGCCTCGACGGTCCACAGTACGTCCCATCCAGATTCCAGGGTCCAGCAAGCCAGCGACGTGGCCGGAACTCCGCCCGCCTGATCAAACTCCCCGCCGACAAGTAGCCCGACTTCGCTTACAGCCAGAGTGTTGACGCTCCCGCGAACTCCGCCGCCGAGCGTGTCCCAATGT
>CAZQBW010000181.1:6859-11104 GCA_964591515.1 uncultured Clostridia bacterium | reverse complement strand
AATGATGTAATGGTTGGTCTCTGTGCAACTCCGTGACTTCGTGCTCTCCGTATGCGCAGCCTTCTCATCGCACGCGGAGGTCACTGAGTCACGGGACTCCTCGGAACTTGGGACGTTGCGGGACGGCATCAGGCTCGAAAGGGCCGGCCGCACCCCTCAACGTCCTCTCCTTTTGTGCCCAAATGCCCCATACGCGGACTCCTCGCGGCCTGGTCATCATCACCTGAGCGATTTTTCACCGTGGACGTATTTTGCGGCGGGGATGCCGCTCTGTCGGTTCGGCACGACAACAGGGTGAACGGATCCGCGAGGGCCGTTCGAGCGCCGGAGAAGTGGGCTTCGGCAATTCGAAGCAAAGGCGCTCGCGGATCCGGTTGTCGCCGGTTTCAAGCAACAACGGAGGCTGAAAGACAATGGCACAGCAGAGTATCGGTAACGCACGGAAGTCCCTGACCCGCGCCGCCACAGTGAGCGCATACCTCGGAACGATCGCGATGTTGGTGATGTGGAGCTTCACGGTCCCGGACAGCGGCGCGACGAAAGTGTTCGCCCAGAGCAGCCAGCGCGCGAGCGCGGTACGTCGGGTGACGAAGACCGGTGACAAGCTCGAGATGGCCACGCGCAAGCTGGCGAAGCGATCGAACAACTTCCTGGCGGCGCACGTGCTTTCGGTTCACACGGGCGTTTCCGAAGACATCCTGCTGAGCCGCAGCGAGGGCATCGCGGTCGTGGCTCCGGCAGCAGTGGCGGCACGAGTCACCGGACAGTCGCTCGGTCAGGTAATGACTCGTCTGGGAACTGGTGTGACGCTCGGCGACTTCTTCGTCGAATCGGGTGTGGCGATCACCGTTGCGCAGACGGCGCTCAGCCGCGTGCTGTCGGGCGTGAACGACAACATGCGCGCTGCGAAGGGCGGCCTGGCCGACAGCGACGACGACGGCATTCCGAATGCTTCGGACGATGACGCGGATCAGGACGGCACCCCGAACAGCTCGGATGTCGACGTCGACGGCGACGGCTCGTTGAACAAGGACGATTCGGACGTCGACGGCGATCAGATGCCCAACTCGGGTGACGACGACATCGACGGCGACAACAGCGCCAACTACGACGACGACGACATCGACGGAGACGGAACGGCGAATCGTACGGATGACGACTCGGATGGCGACGACGTCGACGATGACTCGGACGACGACTCGAACGGTGACGGTGTCGACGACAGCTCCGAGGACAACGGAGATGACAACGGCAACGGGAATTCCAACGGGAACGGCAACGGCAACACGAACGGCAACGGCAACGGGAACGACGACGACGGAAATGCCAACGGGAACGACAACGGAAACGATAACGGCAACGGGAACGACGACGACGACAACGGGAACGGCAACGACGATGACGACGACGACAACGGGAATGGAAACGGAAACGGAAACGGCAACGACGATGACGACGACAACGGAAACGGCAACAGCAACGGAAACGGCAACGGCAACATGCCGTAACTGAAGGTCATCAGCCTCCCATCGAAGGGCGCGGGGTCAATGGGCCCCGCGCTCTTCGTTTTGTGCGCTTCAGCCGCAGCCAAAGAAACTTTTGACAGAACCAGAATGCACGTGTAGTCTGCGTGTTCCTTCGACGGGGCGTGGCTCAGCCTGGTAGAGCGCTCGGTTCGGGACCGAGAGGTCGGAGGTTCGAATCCTCTCGCCCCGACTTGCAGAGTCAAGACCCCAATCACGGGAACGTGGTTGGGGCCTTTTCACATTCCGGCCGCTGCAATGATTACTGCTCGAAAGTTCATCGTGACCGGACGCGTCCAGGGAGTCGGCTTCCGCTACTTCGCCTGTCAGGCGGCAGCGAGACACGGAGTCGCTGGAACCGTGCGGAACATGTCGGACGGCTCGGTCGAAGCCATCGCCGAGGGCCAGACCGCCGCCGTCGACGCGTTTCGCGACGAGCTGGTCCGCGGGCCCCGCGTCGGGCGCGTTGACCGCGTCGAAGAGATCCCCGTCTTACCCGCTGGCAGCACGAGTTTTCACGCCATACCCTGAATCGAGGAGCAACGAACGACCGTGAACAACCTCAAGAAGCTGATCCGAGAGATCCCCGACTTCCCGAAGCCCGGCATTCTCTTCTACGACATCACGACCCTTCTCAAGCACCCTCATGGATTGCGGACAACCATCGACCGGCTCACCGAGATGATCGGCCCCGAGCACGAACACATCGATACCGTCGTTGGGATGGAAGCCCGAGGGTTCATCTTTGCTCCCGCTCTTGCCTATCGTCTCGGCGCAGGTTTCGTGCCGATCCGGAAGCCGCGCAAGCTGCCGGCCGAAACCGAGAGCATCGAGTACGACCTCGAGTACGGCACCGACAGCCTCGAGGTCCACAAGGATGCGATCGGACCGGGTCATCGCGTGCTCGTCGCCGACGATCTGCTCGCGACGGGCGGAACGGCAAAGGCCGTCGTCGACCTCATCGAGCGCCTCGGCGGAACGGTCGTAGCGTGTGCGTTCGTCATCGAGCTCACTTTCCTCGGCGGTCGAGACAAGCTCGCCGGACATCGCGTTGCATCGCTTCTCAAGTACGACAGCTAGCCCGCCACGTGGTCTGATCTTCATGTGATGAAATTCACGTTGACTGTCAGACCACATGGGAATACCCTGCAGGCAATGGCTCGCAAACCCATTTCGCCGTTCGGTCTGACGGGGCGACTTCTCGCTCCGGCGATCACGGTGTGGCTCAGCGGGGCGCTCTGTCTCATCACGTGTCTGGCTGTATGCGCCTCTTCGGCGGCGGCATGCGAGGCATCCTCCGATCACAGCTGCTGCGAGCGCATGAGCCAGTCTGCCGACGCGGACTCAGAGCCGCCGGCGTCCATTTCGGCCGAGTCGGTCACCGGAGCTTCGGGCTGCTGCCTGATGTTCGGCAACCGTCCGACGGTCGAAGGGCCCCAGCGACACGAAACGTCGATCCATTCGGAATCAGCAGAGAGGTTCATCGCCTCCGTTCAGCCCGCGGGCCAGGACGTTGCGAGATACGCGTCGACGCTTCCGGTGCGAAGCCGCGGCGATACCTATCTCCGCTGCTGTGTCTTCCTGATTTAAGAACTTCGTTCGTCCGAATCGGTTCTCTGCCCGTCGTTGGCATAGGCGGGTGGAAATGCTCCGTCCGAACGATAGTCTTCAAGGAGACATAGTCATGAAACGCATTCATCTGCTCGTAGTCCTGTTCGTGTTCGGTTTTGTCGGTCTGGCGATTGCCGCGGCGCCACAGGCGCCTGATGCACCTAAGGACAAGGCCGCAGCGTGCCACAAGAAGGACGCGGCCGCGTGCTGCAAGATGGAGGGTGACGTCGCCACCTGCAAGAAGGACGCGAAAGAGTGTCCGATGATGAAGAAGAATGCCGACGGCGCCGCGATGGCCAAGGACGGCTGCTGCGAGCCCGGGATGGCATGCTGCAAGGATGGCAAGTGCTGTGCGGCGCACGGAGCCGAGAAGCCGGCGAAGGACGCTGCCGCAGCCGTAACCGTGTCTGACGATGCGACGGCGGCCGGTGACTCGTGCTGTGGCTCGGGTGCGGCGTGCTGCACGGCGGGAGCCAAGTGCTGCGCTAAGGCGGCCTAGTCCGTTCCTCTCGATCCAGCCTGAGCTGAATCGAAACGGGCTCGCGGGACGAAATCCCGCGAGCCCGTTTTTCATTTCACGGATTCGTCTCGAACAGGCCGATCGAGCGCGCCGCCGCTTCGGCTACAGAGACCGGAACATGACGGCGTCGGTCTGGACGTCCTTTCCCAACACGAATGTCGTGGCACCGCAGCGCACGAAGCCGCACTTCTCGTAGAAGGCTATCGCTCGCGCATTGTGTTCCCAGACCCCGAGCCAAACGGTCCGCGCATTCTGCCGTCGGGCCTCGTCGAAACAGGCCTCTATCAGCGACCGGCCGACACCGCGTCCGTGAAAGTGCTTCTCGGCGTAGAGGCGCGAAATCTCGATGGGAGAGTCGCCGGTGACGGACTCGTGGGCCACGCCCGAACGAACCTTGGCATAACCCGCAGGCGATCCGTCGACTTCGGCGACGAACCAGACGTTGGCTGGATCGTCGATCTCGGCGGCAAAGCGTTCGGCGGTCAGCGCCTCGCTGACGTAAGCGTCCATGTCGGCCGGATCGTTGTAGGTCTCAAAGGTGTCGCGAAACGTCTGCGTCGCCAGATCGGCGAGCATCGCGGCGTCATCGGC
>CAZQBW010000181.1:0-6759 GCA_964591515.1 uncultured Clostridia bacterium | reverse complement strand
GCCGTCGGCCGCTCGGTCGCATCCTTCGACATCGCCATCAGGACGATGCCCTCCGCCGCTTCCGGAAGGTCCGGTACCAGTTGTCTCATCGGATACGGTTCCCTGGTCAGATGACTCAGCGCGATGGCGTACGGATTCGCACCGGCAACTCCGCCGAAGTGCGGCAACTGTCCGCACAGCATCAGGTACATCATCACGCCGACGCTGTAGACGTCGGCGCGCCCGTCGAACTCCTCACCCATGATCCGCTCGGGAGCCACATAGTCCGGTGTTCCGAGCAGACCGCCGCTCTCGGTGAGGTTGCGGTGCGTATCGGTCGCCGAGCCCTCGCCAAACATCTTCGCGATGCCGAAATCGAGCACCTTGACCACCTCGCCCTCACGCGTCGCGTGCAGGAAGACGTTGTCCGGCTTGATGTCGCGGTGAACGATGCCCGCGGCATGCGCCTCGGAGAGCGCCGCGCAAAGAGGCACGACGATCTCTGCCATTCGCGCGAGTCCAACCCGGCCCTCTCGCACGAGAAGGCTGCCGAGCGACTCGCCGGCGAGCAGCTCCATCACGAGGTAGGCGATGCCCGTCGACGAGATTCCGAAGTCGAATACCGCGACAGCGTTCGGATGCGCGAACCGGCACGACGCGACACCCTCCTGGCGGAAGCGCTCCAGCGAGTCAGGCGACTCGTTTCCGGGAGTCGGCCGGAAGACCTTGATGGCGACCGGCCTCGCAAGGTCGAGCTGTACGCCCCGGAACACCGTTCCGAATCCGCCGGAACCGATCTTCGATTCGAGGCGGTAGCGGCCATCTATTACCGTGCCCTGAAGCGTCTCTGACAGCGCCGAGAACACGAGATCCGTTCGACGCTGCGCCGCGACGAGCTCGGCGTTGCGGTGCTCGAGTACCAGGGCCTGCTTCTCGAGTTCCTCCTGCTTCTGTTCGAGCTCGCGCTGGAGCCGGAAGAGCCTGAGTTGGGCTTCTACCCGGGCGAGGACTTCGCGAGCGTGAAAGGGCTTTGTGACGTAGTCGACGCCGCCGACCTCGAATGCCCGCACCTTGTCCGAGACGTCGTCAAGCGCGCTGATGAAGATGACCGGTATCGATTGCGTTGCCTCGTTCTCCTTGAGCTTCAGGCAGACGTCGTAGCCGTTCAGCTCGGGCATCTGGACGTCCAGCATGATCAGCTCAGGCGGATCGAGGGCGACCATTGCAAGTGCGCGACGACCCGTGTTCGCGGCACGGACCTGAAATCCCCCATCTTGCAGAATGCCGGCCAGGACCGCGAGATTGTTCGAGTTGTCGTCGACGATGAAGATGTCGCCACGGTGCATTTGCGTCACGTCGGCGAATTGTACGTCGAGGGCGAGGAGAAGTGGGGGAAAGAGTGAGTTCGAGGAGGACCGGGAGCTTCGCACAACGCGGCACAGAGGTGAAGCGGCTTGCGACGCCGGAGTGCACCAACGAGAATCGACCGATGTCGCTCACGACTGAACTGCCTCAGGCGACGGCCGCCGCGCCCACCGACCCGGCGATCGCGTTTGCCGTGAAGCTCGGGACGGCGCTTCATCAGTACGGCATGCCTGCCCACCTTCTCGAAGCCACGATGCAGGCGGTCGCGTCGAGACTCGGAATCGAAGGCCACTTCTTCGTCACTCCTACCGGGATATTCGCGTCCTTTGGTACGCCGGAGGAACAGCGGACGTCGATGGTCCGCGTGCAGCCGGGGAGCGTCAACCTCGAGAAGACGATCCTGCTCGATGAGCTCACCCGTTCCGTGCTCGCGGGCGAGACCGAACCGACGGCCGCTGCGACCCGGATCGACGACATCGTCGCGCGTCCTTCGCGATACGGTGGAGTCGCCACGGCACTCTGTTTCGGACTGGCGTCCGCCACTTCGGCGAGGTTCTTTGGCGGCGGCTGGCGCGAGATCTGCGGAGCGGCCGCGATCGGTGTCGTCACGGGCGTGCTTGCAGTCGTGCTCGAACGCTGGGGCTCGACGGCACGCGTCTTCGAGCCGGTGGCCGCGACGGTCGCGGCAGCGCTGGCCATCATCGTCGCGCAGTTCCTGATTCCGTCGTCGATCTACGTGATGACCGTCTCGGGTCTTATCGTGCTCCTGCCGGGACTGTCGTTGACGATCGCGATGCGTGAGCTCGCTTCGCAGAACCTGGTCGCGGGGACCGCGCGGCTGACCGGCGCCGGCCTGGTCTTCTTCGAGATGGGATTCGGCGTGGCGCTCGGAGGACAGCTGATCAAACTCTTTCCGGGAACGGCCGCGTTCGCACATCCGATTCCGCTACCGGTGTGGACCGAAGGCGTCGCCCTGCTTCTGGCGAGCGTCGGATTCACGGTGCTCTTTCGGGCGCGGCCGAGGGACTACGGCTGGGTGCTTACCGCGGCCATAGTGGCGTTTCTCGGTGCGCGTGCCGGTACGTCGCTGCTCGCCAGCCCGGAACTCGGCGTGTGTATCGGCGCTATCGCCCTTGGCACGACCGCGAATGCCCTGTCACGGCTCGTCAACAGGCCGTCGGCAACCTGGGTCGTGCCCGGACTGATGGTGCTAGTGCCGGGAAGTCTCGGATTCGGCAGCGTCTCGCAGTTGATCGCCAGCGACGTGGTGTCAGGAGTCGAGACCGCGTTCCGGATGCTCCTCGTTGCCGTGGGACTGGTGACGGGCTTGCTGCTGTCGAACGTGTTCGTTCCACCGCGCCGCGAAGTCTAGACACCTAGCCCGATCGAGCCGCGAGGAACACGAGCGCCGCGATCAATCCGGCGACGATCGGAGTCACCGTCCACGCCAGCAGCAGGTCGCGCAGGGTTCGCCGGTTCAGGCGTCCGGTCTGGCCGCCGGCGATGCCGGCGATCGCTCCGGTCGAGACGTGCGTCGTCGACATCGGCAGCCCGAGATTCGCGCCGAAGCCGACGAGCGTCGCGGTCGCCAGGTTAGCCAGGAATCCCTCCCGGTGGTTCATCGTGACGACCTTCTCCGCGAGAACCTTCGCCACGCGGCCGCCGCCGATCAGGCTGCCGGCGAGCATCGAGCCCGACACCAGGAACAGCAGTCCGAACAGCCCGATCGTCTCGCCGCTGACGGCCATTCCGAGCGCGACAAGCTTCGGGGTGTCGTTGAGTCCGCGCGCCAGTCCGACGGCTCCACTCGACGCCCAGTGCAGCTTGTCGACGCCGAATCCAATGACGCCAGTCTTGCGCGAACACGCCTCGACGGTGTCGGTAGTCACCGCAACCTGCGGAATGGTCCCGGCGCCAGTGTCGAGCTGTTCGACGCCGACACACACGCATTCGTCGTCCGACGAAGTAGCCTCACTGGCGTGAAACAGACGATTGAGCGTCGCGGACAGCGCGTAAGAGATCGCGATGCTGAGCAGCAACGGGACGACGAGCCGGGCTGCGACGCTCCCCCACGCGACGGACTCCGGAGAGAAGAGCAGGCCCGCGCCGAGCAGTGAGCCGATGATCGCGTGCGTCGTCGAGACCGGGAGTTTCGTCAGCGTGGCAATGGCTACCCAGCCCGCGGCACCGCATATGACCGCCGCCGCGAACGCTGACGTCGGCTGAGCGGTGACGATTCCGGCGGTGAACAGCTTGAGCATCCGATCGGCGAAGAAGCCGGAAAGAAGGCAGCCGGCGAGCGTCGTGGCAGCGCCCCAGATGACGGCTGTGCGGTACTTCGTGACACCGCTGCCGGCGAGTGTGGCAACGCCCTTCGAGACGTCATTGGCGCCGTTTACGGCGGAGAGTGCGGCGACGAGAAGCAGAACGAGCGCCGTCAGCAAGGTTCTTTCTCCGATACGAGTGAGTCCAGTCGCTTGGCCGGGACCGCTGAAGAAAAGCACAGGAGACAAAGAGAGCGCAATCGAGGATTCCTCGAGGTGCTGATCCTGCCGTGCAGTGCCTGACGTGGCTTGGACTCTTCCGTCACCTGGCGATGATCAGAGCCGGGAAGGGTAGAGACCGGGTTGTCCAGGTGGCGGTGAGTTCACGAGCGCGAGACGACCCGGTCGCGAACGCTCCCGGTTCTGACCACGTGTCGCGGACGCGAGTTCGCGGAACCGCGCGTCTTCGCAATTGCCTCCGGCCGAGGCATCCTGCTAGCCTCGCCATCGTTGGCTCCCGTAGCTCAGGTGGATAGAGCGAGCGCCTCCTAAGCGCTAGGCCACTGGTTCGAGTCCAGTCGGGAGCATCCAGCCGCGGACGAGCGCGGGACCTCAGTCCCGGCGCTCGTCCGTCGCCACTACGACGACCGGCACCGCTCGCCGAACGTCCGCCGGCATCTCGAAGAAGAGCAGTCCCTGCCGTCGGCCGCCCGCCGGCAGATCGGCACGGGTGTCGAGCGCGTTCGCTTCGAAATCGGCGCGGTATTCGCGATCTCCCTCGCGATTGCGCAGCCGCACCCCATAGAACTTCTCGATTCGCTTCCTGGCCTTTTTCGCGTCGATGAGCCGCCACTCACGTCCGTGCGCATCGCGCGCGACTATCCGCACCTTCTTCAGCCGGACAGCATCGCCGGAACGATTCTCGATATCGGACCTCACGGGGAGCACGCCGGCCATCGCCGCATTGGCCTTCAGGGTCGCGAGTTGCCAATCCTCATCCCACATCGGGGCGAACCGGACCGACAGGCGTCCCGCTTCGACCGGCGGACCGATTTCGTCCGCCGGAATCGGTTCGATTACCTTCACGTCGAACGTCCGCCGCGAGCATCCGGCCGTGCCGAAACCGAGCGCCACGACGACCGAAAGCATCGCGAAAACCGCGAGTAGAGAGGCTCGTGTCTGCATTTCCGGCAGTATGCTACGCTGGCGCCGCGATGCGAAGCGACTACACGGACGAGTTCGAAGCCTTCAGCGAAACGCTCGCACGCACCTGGTACCGCTTCGGAGCCGGACTCGAGGCGAGTCTCGATCTGGAGCGTGTTTTCGACCGCTACGGGCACCTCTTCACTCGCGAGCGAATCGACGAGCTGAAGATCGAGGCCGAGAGCGCATTCACCGATCGCGATCGAAAGGCAGCGCGGTATCTGCGAGCGGCGGCGATCGAGGAGCACCTCGCGTCGACGACGCGCGCCCTCGACGAGGCGATTGCCGATCACGATGCCGCAGCCACCGTGACCTGGGAAGGCAGGCCGCTCCCGTTTCTCGCGATCCGTGCGCAACTGAGAAACGAGCCGCGAACGGAGGCGCGCCGCTCGCTCGCGAGAATGCGAGAGCGTGTCGTCGAGGGCACGAACGACCTGCGCGCCGAGCGGCTCGACAAGTTGCGCGATGCGGCGGTCTCTCTCGGGGCCGACTCTCTTGCCGCGTTGTGGTCAGAGACGCTCGCCATCGACCACGCCGCGATGGCCGAGAGCGCAGGTGTCCTGCTAGCGGCAACCGAAGAGCCCTACGTCGCCACCCTGTCGTCGGTACTCCGTGAGCGAAGCGGGACGTCGCTCTCCGAGGCGTCGCGGGATGACCTGCACTTCGCGCTCCGGGTAGGCGAATTCGATGCCGCGTTTCCGGCTCATCGCATGCGACTCGTCTACCGCGATGCCTTCGCAGGGCTCGGCATTCGCACCGGAGCGCAGGACAACATCCGGCTCGACCTCGAGGATCGTCCAGCGAAGAATCCGCGGCCTTTCTGTTCGCCGATTCGCGTACCCGACGAAGTCGTGCTCGTAGTCCGACCATCCGGCGGCTACGCGGACTACGGGGCACTTCTGCACGAGGGCGGCCACGCCCAGCATTTCGGATTCACGTCCCCGGGTCTCCACGTTGCGTTTTCGCGTGCCGGCGACCGCGCGGCGAGCGAGGTCTGGGCATTCCTCATGCAGTACCTGCTGCTGGATTCCCGCTACCTGCACGATGCGTTCGGGCTAGGCGAGGCGCGCGAGCTGCGGCGTATTGCGGCGCTCGAGAAGTGCGCGCTGGTCAGGCGGCACGCCGGGAAGCTCCGCTACGAGGAAGCGCTTCACGCCGGACGGACGCCCCTGTCGGCGGCCGCCGATTCGTATGTCGAGCACCTGACCGACGCCGCGTTCGTCGGCTATCCGAGGTCCGACTATCTCGCCGACATGGACGACGGTTTCTACGTGGCCGACTACCTGCGCGCATGGGCACTCGAGGTGCTCGTCCGTGAGCATCTGCGCACACGATTCGGCAGCAGATGGTGGACGTCGCGAGCTGCCGGCAGCCTGTTGAAGGAGTTGTGGTCCACGGGTTCCGAGCTTACGGCCGACGAGATCGCCGGAGAGCTCGGTCTCGGAGCCATCGCCTTCGATCCGCTTGCTGATGATCTGCGTGAGGGACTTTCGGCGTGAGCGAGCGACGCGTGCGAGTTCGACTCGGGGACCGTTCGTACACGGTCGCGATCGGCGAGGGGCTGCTCGACGCCGTCGGGCGACGTGTCAGGCTCGCGGTCGGCCGGCGTCCCGGATCGGCGCTCGTCGTCAGCAATCCGACGGTCTGGGCCCTCTATGGCGAGCGGCTGAGTGAGAGTCTCACTGTTGCCGGTTTCACTGTTGCCGCGCACTTGATCGGTGATGGCGAGCGCTTCAAGAAGCTAGGCGAGCTCGAGCGGGCAGTCGGCACCGCCGCCACCGCCGAGCTCGAGCGCGCCGACCCGGTAGTTGCACTCGGAGGCGGCGTCGTCGGCGATCTCGCCGGACTCGTCTCGGCGCTCTACATGCGTGGGACGCCGTTCGTGCAGGTTCCCACGACACTGCTCGCCCAGATCGACAGCTCGGTCGGCGGCAAGGTTGCAGTGAAC
>CAZQBW010000180.1:0-11204 GCA_964591515.1 uncultured Clostridia bacterium | reverse complement strand
TGCACTGCGTGGCTTTGCGGTCGATGGTCTTACTGAAGTTCAGGCAGAGGCACTCAGTCGCCATCCAGCCGTCTCCTTTGTAGAAGAGGACAGCCAGACCTTTCTTCAGGACACCCAGCCAAATCCCGTCAACTGGGGCATTGACAGGATCGACCAACGGGATCTGCCTCGAGACTCGAGTTATACCTATGCCCAGCGTGGGCTGGGCGTCAGAGCCTATGTGGTCGACACGGGGATTCTGCAGTCCCATTCGGAATTCACGGGCCGCATCGGCGCCGTCATCGACTTCGTCGATGACGACCAGGATGGCGACCCGAATGATCTCCAGAACGATGACAGCGTACCGGGACAGCTCGACGCGATCGACCGGGACGGACACGGCACCCACGTGGCCGGCATCCTCGGTGGCACCCAATACGGCGTTGCGAAGGGAGTGCAGATCACCGCCCTTCGCGTTTTTCCGGTGGGTCGCCAGGGACTGACCTCGGATGCAATTGCCGCCCTAGACTGGATCGCGGCCAACCGGGTGCTGCCGGCCGTCGCGAACCTGAGCTTCTCGGCTGAAGTAGTGCCTGCCAACAATTCCGAGCTCAAGGCGCTCGAGAAAGCCGTGCGCCAGTGCCAATCCGCCGGTGTCGTGATGATAACGGCCGCTGGGAACGAGGACCGGGACGTAAGCAACTTCAGTCCGGCGCGTACGGCGGAGATCCTGACCGTGGGGGCAATCAGGGATCTGACGGACGAACGATGGGAGGAACCGGTAATTCCGGGTCAGCCTGTCAGGAACGGGTCTGCCTACGGCACGCTCATCGACCTGTTCGCTCCTGGCAAAGACGTCCCGTCGGCCTCGATTCTCGGTTCCGCGCCAGCGATTGTCACGGGAACGTCCCAGGCAGCTCCGCACGTTTCGGCCGCCGTCGCCCAATACCTCGAGCGCAATGCGGCCGTGGTTGCGTGCCCGTGCTCTGCCGCTGCGGCGATTGTCGGAAACGCCACTCCAAACAAGATCTCGAACCCAGGAACCGGCTCGCCAAACAGGCTGCTTTACGCTCCCCCGGAAGGGTGGAGCCCTCTGCAGGCGAATTCTCTGAATGCCGCGTCGGCTTTCGTGCGCGTACCCTACACAACCGGGACCGGCGTTACGCTCAATGTCACGGGAGCGATCACGGTCGAGGCGTGGGTGAAGCTTACAGCCAACAATGTGTCGCAGGTCTTCGTAGCCAGATACGGTGCAGCCCCGCCGGCAGGGACGACCGACGGCGGGTACGAGCTTCGGCTCACGAACAACGGGAAGGTGCGATTCTCGACCATTGGGAACAACGCGACCTCGATCAAGGAGATGGTCAACGGGGCAACCACGCTCTCGACCGGCGTCTGGTATCACGTCGTCGGCGAGTATGGGAGTTTCGCGGGCGCGAACCAGCTGCGGGTCTATGTCAATGGTATTCTCGATGGCTCGAAGTCGATTTCGTACCCGCCGCAAACGGGCACGGCCGGCCTTCGGATCGCCTCGTCGTCGTCCGGCACCGAGCGCTTCACTGGCCTCATCGACGAGGTGCGAGTCACAGCGCGCGTTCTCTATGCGTCGAACTTCGTGCCGGCCCGTCAGCTGACGGGTCTCGTCGACGTCAGGGGTCTGTGGAGGTTCGACGGCGCGACGGTCAACGACTGCGGTTCCATCAACAACGGCAACAATACGGGCCATACCTTTTCGACCGATGTCCCGTAGCGTCTGGTGCGGCATCCCGCAAGTCGGCTGCCAGTGGTGCCCGGGACCTTAACGAGTTGCCCGGGCACACCGGCGACCGCGTCAGCGCTTTCGCGTGAACGGGACGGCTACTGAAGACGTGGCGTCCGAGTTGCGGACCTCAACGGAGACGGTAGAGGAAGGTGGGACACGTCGAAGTGCCTTCTTCGATACGATCGAAGTGCCCTGCGCTCCGTCTCCGGGTTTCGACCGGTAGCCTCGGCCGTCGATTACTATGGATGCATGAGGATCGAAATTGCGACCTTTCACGATAAGTTGCACGCCATCGTCATCGACCGTCTCGATGACAGGAACTCCGAGCTTCATGACGAACGCGTCGAGGCCCCCACCCCTCGTTGGCTGAAACACTCCGGGCGTCACCGGAAGATCTTCGGAATCCGTCGTCCCGACCACGTAGACATCGCCGGCAGGGCTGCGTGCGACGTCAGTCGCGACATCCGAGAATGTACCTCCGACAAGCGATGAGAAAAGAAGGGACCGACCCGCAGGGTCGACCTTGAGCACAAAGGCGTTGCCCCGAAGCAGTAAGGTCTGGAGAGGATTGATGGCCGGGAAGTCAGGTGGTTCGGCGACGCCAACGACGTATGCACTGCCGTCCGGATCCACAGCCACGCCAAGGGCCGCCTCGACCAGACACAGGTCCGGGCAGATGCCACCGCGATCGCTTCGACCGCCCACCACCGTCGAGTACTCGAGCCGAGTGCCATTCGCGTCAAGCTTCGCTATGAATGCGTCGTGAGTGCCGCGTACCTTGCTCCGATAGGCGCCCTCGGTCGTTGGAAACCCCTTTTGCGTCTGACCGACAACAAACGCGTTGCCGAAGGCGTCGATGGCGACGTCAAACGCCAGATCGGAGCCCGATCCGCCGAGATAGGTCAGATACAGGGCGCTTGAGTCCTCGGCTGCGAGCTTTAGGACGAATGCGTCGAGGCCTCCAGCCCGCCCGGATTGATAGGCGTCAGGCGAGGCCGGTAGTTGGTCCGAATCCGAATAGCCCACGATGTAAGTGTCCGCTTCGGCGTCGACCACAATCGCGCTAGCCCGGCATCCACCGAGAAACGCCGACGAGAGTAGCGCCGATCCCGACGGGTTTAGCCGCGCCACAAAGGAGTTATAGCGGCCCTCGGGCGAGACGAAAGCGCCAGGCGTCGTTGGAAAGTCCACCCCAGCTTCACCCGTGACGGCGACGTTGCCGTCGCCGTCGACCGCGAGCGAGAGGCCGAATGCGCCCGCGGGGCCGCCGAGAAGCGTCGACGAGATCAATGTTCGGCCGCCGTCTCCCAATCGTGTTACGAATGCGTTGTAGACGCCCGCAAGCTGCTGCTGGTATGCGGTCGGAGTCACCGGAAAATCTCTTGAGGCCGTCCACCCCGTGAGGCAGATCTCTCCTGATGCACTGATTGCAATAGCGTGTCCGAAGTCGACGCCGCTGCCCCCGACGTATGTGGCGTACTCGAGCTCCGAGCCGTCGCTGCTGATCTTCGCGACGAACGCTTCGGTCTCGCTTGCCGTGGTCCTTATCGCATCAGCAGAGACTGGAAATCCGCTCGGTGCAGTTCCGCACACGACGACACCGCCTTCGGGACATATGGCAATGGCCGTCGCTTGCTCGAGGTCGCCGGAGCCGCCAAGAAAAGAAGAGAAGCTAACGACCGGATCGATGACGAGTGGAACCGCGCTGTCGTGGGAAGCTACATCGAACCTCACGGTGTTGGCAGTTCCGAGGACGAATCGGCATGCGACGTCGAGTCTCTCGCCATCTACCAACTGGTAGGCTCGAGGTCGACGGTGTCTGAGACGCTGAGAACCGCGATCAGCGACAAGATCGCCCACCGGATCAACGAAGACCCGGTCTGCGCCCGTTACTTGGAACGCAATTTCGTCAAGCGCTGCATCCGGGGAAAGAACGTAGTCGTACTCGAGTTCGCCGCCCCTCCAATAGTAAAGAACGTCGACTCCGCGATAGACGTCGAGGAACTCGACCCTGGAGAAGCGTTCGACGTCGAGACGCCATTTGGCGGGGTCTCGGCCTCGAATGTAGTTACTCTTGCACCGAGAAGGTGAAGCGCCGGCGCCAGATACGCGACTCGCTCCCGCGAGAGCAATGCGAAGGGGTTCTCTTGCGTCTTCCGGCGGATCCGTCGGCGACGAGAACGTCATCCCGCGCGAGCTCAACCCCACCCTGAACGCGGACGTCGACCCCACGAAGGTGAAGTCTGGACCCGATTGCCCGCAGTTCTGCTCAAAGTACGCCAACCTGGCGAGTGCTCGACTGCGACTCGCAACAGTAGAAGCGGTGTCGGTTGCCGTAATGCCACAGTGGTGCTCCCTTGGCATTGCGAAGCCCGCGACAGATGTCGCGAAAAGGAGCGGGATGAGTGCTCCGATGGTCGTTCGATAAAAGAGGTACTTCACCATGCGTCGCTCGCAAGACTCGCTGCGCGATCGGATCGATCTGCGGTTTGACCGCGAATGGAGACCCTTACAGTATATCGACATCCTCGAGACAATGGGGTGGTCAGAGCAACTTTTGGGCGTTTGACCGCCAAAGCGATGCATCTGGAACAAAGTGCGGCCGCATTGTTCCTGAAGTTCGGGAGACGGAATCCGGTGTTGGCCGGACTCATCCCGTCAAGAACGCCAGCCAGACTGTTTTCAGGGGGCCCATCGGACACTGCGTGCCCGAACAGGTGAGCCATTGCCCCTCCCCGACTGAAAACCCTGCGGCAGGACATCGTCGAATCCATTGTCGACGGCTGCCTTCTCGAGGCGCGAGGCAATGACGCCAGATAAAGGCGTGATGCGGTCAAGGACGGTTACATTCGGCAACGGGTCGCGGAACACGACCGATTCCGCTCGATTCGGACCAAGATTCGCGGCTCGCAGACCGTAGAAGACCAGGCCGGCCGAGAATGGGGGATCTTCAACGCGTGTGTCGTCGGCAGCGACATCGGCACTCACACCGTCGCCAGAGTTCCGCACGAGTCGTCCGGACGTTCCAATGTGGTCGCGCGGACTATCGTGACCTGACAGAAAGAGTGCGGGGCAGCGCGTTTGGGGTAGACTGCCGGTTCGCGCATAATCCGGAGCTTCGGACACTGTTGAATCAGCCACTTGCACGGAGTCCTCGCGCTAATCGTGCAGCTTTTCTCGCGCATATCGTGAGCTAATCGGGCCAATTTCGCGCAAAATGTGCAGCAATCGACAGCACATTCAACGTTCGAGGTCCTAGCTATCCGACGGCCGATTTTAGGCGCCCGGAGCACAGAGGTTGCTCGGAAATCCAGAAGAGTCGCGACTTCGCGACAACTCGCTTCGACGAGCGTCACGGACGGGATCGGCCCGATGAGCGTCGGCTGCCATCAGGCAAGATTTGGTCGATTTCGCTCATGAATAGGCCCACCCGCGGCAGGCAGTGTAGCCGATTACTGCAATTATCGGAATTACCCTCAGACGTAGTCGACCATCCGCCAACGAACCAGTCAGGACGACTGGGTTGCCCTTCCATCGCGAAAGATCTGCCACCCGCTCGGCAGTGCGGCGCCTGAAGTCGCAATGTTCGACTGAACACTTCAGGCGGCACTTTCGTGCGCTGAAGCAACTTAAGATCCTCGAACGCAAGGTTAGTAAACGAAGGTCCGTAGAGTTTCCGCGATCTCCTGGGGATTCACACTGATAATCGCGAAGACCGCTTTTGTCACAAGTATCAAGTGACGACTGTTCGACCCCGATGTGTGGCCTGGGTGGACCAAATCAGGCCATCAAAGCGGGCCATGTTAATATCGCGTCTGGTGCGAAGGACCCGCAAATGCACAGATCACCTGTCCGTCGTTCACGGCGTTCAAGCCCGTTTGTAGCCAGCTTGGTAGCTCTCGGAATGCTTTTTCCAGGGACCACCGGTGGCTTCTACGCTTCCCCGGCCAGGTCCGTGCCCACTGTGGACATCAGCGTTGAAGAGAGATCTTTCTTTGATCCATCGTTTGACTCGGGTTTTTTCTTCTATGGCCTTGCCGTGTGTAACAACGGTCCGGATGTTGTCGACAGTGTCACGTTCACAAATCCGATACCAGAAGGCACGGTCTTTGGGGCTCTTCAGGCGAAAACGTCGGCTCTTGAGGACATTGACATTCCCTGTGTCACGCCGCAGCCAGGCGAGCAAGGCACCATCAGCTGCACCCTTGGGCCGATCAACCCGAACGACTGGATTTTCGTGAACCTATATCTGAAGGTCACGGCGGAACCCGGGACCCTCGTCACGAATATCGCAAGCGCAGAGAGCCCGACCTCGTACGATCCCGTCCCTGAAAACAACTCCCTGGCGGTCGGACACGGCGTTCCGTACCCACCAGTGCTCTATTCAATCAGGTCGGTGACCACTTCGGGTAGGTATCGGCTTCGCATTCACGCGGGCAACATGGATGACAACGCCGCCTTTCCGGAGTATCCGCTCGTCTACATTGGCGTTGGCGAACCCCCGTGGCCGCTACGGCGACGAAAGGATCTCTTTCACCTGTTTCTTACAGGTGGTAGCGACCTCAGGGCGCGATTTCCAAAGGGAGTTCCTGTTCCCCTCCGAATCGTGAATCGTGACGGTGGATACATCGCCACAACCGTAACGAGATAGAGTCCAGGGCGAGGCGGAGTTGAATTCGCAACCTCAACAATCGAGATTTGAAGGGACCCCATCTAATTCGAGACAGGTCGATCCGAACCTCACTCGCGCAGCCATCTTGCAAATCCCACCGAAGGCTTCCCGCCAGCCGTGGTGAAGCTTCCACTCACGTACACCGAGTCTTCAACAATCCCTATTGAGAGAACGAGTCCGTTCAGGCCAGTACCGAAGCTGGACCAGGTCTCACCGTTCCATTGCGCAAGATGATTCGCGAGGACTTCTCCAGCTACGGTGAAGCTCCCTCCGACGAGCAGTCCGTTTTCCGAAATGCAAAGCGCGGTCACGTAGGGCGGCTCAGATTCGCTTCCTCGCAACTGCGGCCCAACCGGTGCCCAACTCTCTCCGTCCCAGAACGCAAGGGATTGGGTCCGCTCCCCACCGGCCTGGTCGAAAGTACCTCCCACGTAAACGCCATCCTCATCGATGGCCATGGCGAATACCGATCCTCTGACGCCATTCGAAACCCCTGTGCCGAGAGACGACCACTGACTTCCGTTCCAGAGCGCGACGTTGTTCGCGGGAATGTCACCCGCGACGGAGAAGACTCCACCGACGTACACACGCCCGGATGATGCCTGGATGGCATTGACGACCGCAAAATCGCCGCGAATGCCGTTCTCGTTGCCCTCTCCCAGCGCGAGCCATGACGTACCGTTCCACTTCGCAATGTTATTCACAGAGAAGCTTCCAGCTTGGCCGAATTCACCTCCGACATAGACGTCCGAATCGTCGACTGCGATTGACGTCACAACACCTCCGATCCCAGTCCCAAGCGGATACCATTGGGACCCGTCCCACCGGGCGATGTTGTTGGCGGCCACGCTACCGATGCCGGAGAAAGAGCCCCCGATGTAGGTATCTGTGCCCGAAACGGCGATCGTAAACACTGCGCCCCTGACTCGATGTTCCTCGGTGTTTCGAAGTTCCCACCGAGTGCCGTTCCACTTCACAACACCGGTCGCGAACTCTTCGCCGACGCGGTAAACATTGCCGCGACAATAAGAGATATGCCCAGCGGCTTCGGCGAACGGGTATGCGTGAATCCCATTGTGCGGACCTGGATCGACTACACCAAACCACTGCTGCGTGGAGTACTCGTAGCCGGCGACTCCCCAAGCTGCCTCGCCACCTGCGAGATTGAACGGTCCGACGACATAGAGAGCTTCGGATCCAGTAGCCAGCTTCGCCGCTCCGCTCGGCAGAGGCGTTCCGTCGGGCTGGATACGTTGTAGGTCGCCAAGTGTCCTCCACGCCGCTCCGTCCCATGCAGCCATGCCTGCGACTGAAACTCCACCGGCCGTTGTGAAGCCGCCGGCCGCGTAGACATCACTGCCGATCACGCTCAGCCCGTTGACGGCAGGGCGAACTCCCGGTTGACCCTTGAGTCCCTTGCCAAGCTTCTTCCACGCTTTCCCGTTCCATCGAGCGATCCCGTTGGCATGAACTGAGCCGGCTTGAGCAAACAGGCCCCCGGCGTACACGTAGTCGACGTCGACGGCGAGCGCCGTCACCCAGCCCGTCGTTCCCTTTCCGAGAGATGACCAGGACGCCTCGGTACGGTCCCATCGAGCGACATTCGATGCCAGGACGCCACCGGCCCGTTTGAAACTGCCCCCGGCGTAAATCGAATCGGCGGTTACCTCGAGCGCGTACACGGCGGCGAAGCCCCCGGAGTTCTTCGTCCGCAGTCCTTCATCCAGAGTCGACCATGCCTCGTTCGCCTCATCCCAGATCGCAATGCAATTGGCTCGTGTCGACCCCGCGGCCGTGAATGTGCCCCCAGCCACGACATTCGATCCATCAGCTGCAAGCGCCGTTACGCGGCCTCCGACAGCGCCATCTGCATCCCCCAGGCCGCCCGCAAGAGCCGCCCACGACGTGCCATCCCATTTCGCGACATTCGTCGCTTCCACCGAACCGGCTCTCGAGAACGTGCCGCCGACATAGACTCCGTTGGCGGTCACGGTGATTGCCCATACTGCGCCGTTGACCCCGTTGTCAGTGCCGTCACCCAGGCTGGTCCATCTGGTTCCGTCCCACCGCGCGACATTGTTTGCGGTGGCCTTGCCGATGCTTGTGAACTGTCCCCCAACGAACACCTCATCACCCACGACGGCAACGGCATAGACAACGCCCGAGTCCGTTCCGGGTGTGCTGAACTGGCCGTCCCACCGGTCGTCAGATCCTCGAGCGACTTGCTGCGGGCCGACGTGCCCGAAGGCCCCTCCTGCGACGCCAGAGACGCCGGGGAGTCCGAACGTTGAGAGCACCAGGCTCAAACACGTGAGATGCCGAGCTACAAGCTGCATAAGTCGCCCCTGGTTGGACCGATATGTCGGCCAGCGAAGCATAAGGATGGCAGAATCTCCTACCATGAATGGGATATTCAAACACGCGGTTGTCGTCACTTGGATCGTTTCCACGTTGATCGTGGCGACGCCCCCGGCTCTTGCGGCAAACGTCATTCGGACTAGCCGTCACACGGTCGTCGCCTTCTCGTCGTACCTCGGCGGTGACGGCCTTGATGAAGTCGTCGGCGTCGGCGTCGATGCGAGTGGGTGTGTCTACGTTGTGGGACAGACGGAATCGCTTAACTTCCCAACCACATCGGGAGCATTTCAAGAACAACTCAACGGAGTTCAATCCGACGTCTTTGTCTCGAAATTTGATCCTAGCGGTCGTCAGCTTATCTACTCGACCTACATCGGAGGGTCAGCGAGCGAGAAGGCAGCGGGCATTGTGGTCGACAGCGTCGGCAATGTGACCATTACTGGCTCAACGCAGTCTTTGGATTTCCCGACCAGTGCAGGCGCATTCCAAGTCGATCCTGGCGGGTTCGTTGACGGATTCGTGGCAATGCTCAACTCAACTGGCACGGAGTTGCGCTACTCGACCTATGTCGGTGGCCTTGGGGTCGATGAAGCGCTCGGAATCGCCGCCGACGCCTCTGGCCGCGTTTATGTAACCGGCCTCGCGGCGTCTGGCTTTCCGACGACCCCGAATGCGTTCCAGATGTTGGGTGATGGTTCTGATGCATTCGTTCTCGCGATTCGTGATTCCGGCGTCGTGGACTACTCGACTTACGTTGGGGGCAACGGCGTTGATGAAGGTCACGCCGTCGCTGTTGACGATTCAGGACAAGCGTTCCTGACGGGACAGACGACGAGCGACGACCTGCCCACGTCGCCGACTGCGGCTCAACCCGCAACCGGCGGAGGCATCGACTGTTTCGTCGTGGGACTCTCAGCGGACGGAGCTTCGCTGAGCTATTGCAGCTACCTCGGGGGCGCAATGGCCGATGTGGGGCGGGCAGTTGCCGTCGATTCATTCGGAAGCGTCTATCTGGCAGGCCAGGCCGCTGCTGGGTTCCCGACATTGGTGGGCGCCGCTCAGTCGAACGCCGCTGGCTTTCTTGACGCCTTCGTCACAAAGGTCGATATCGCGACAGGCCGCGTCACTTACTCTACCTATCTCGGCGGGTCGGGCGACATCGAGTTCGGATGTCCGGAGTTCTGCGTCATCGAAGGTGCCCTCGCCCTTGTGGTTGACGAAGAGGGGAACGCCTACGCGGCTGGGCAGACCGTGTCGAAGGACTTCCCAACTCTCAACGCTTCGGGTATCCAGGCGAAGAAGCCGGCTCGCGGGTCAAGCGCCGGTTTCGTTACGAAGTTCGGTCCGGCCGGATCCATGTTGCGTTCAGCGTTCATCGGAGGAAGGGCCGACGAAACCGCTCGCGGATTGGCGCGTGATCCCGCCGGCAATGTCTACCTGGTCGGGTACACCACCTCAACAAACTTTCCCGTCACACCAGGCTCGTTTCAAGATACAGCTCTAGCTGGGGCCGGTTTCGTTGCAAAGCTCGCAGCACCGCTCATTACCGAGGCGGACGTCAAGAATCGTGACGTCATCGTCAAAGGACAGTACTTCGACGCTGGGGCAGTGATTCTCCTCGATGGCATCCAGCAGCTCACCAAGACCAGGGAGTCCGCGACGACGCCCACCTTGGTGGGCAAGCGCCTCGCGGACATGATCCCTGTTGGTTTGACCGTCGCATTGAGGGTTCGGAACTCTGACGGCACGCTCTGGGGTCCACGCATAAAACGGAAAAAATTGTACGCTAAGGGGTGACGTCTGCGGCGGCGTCGCCGGCGAAGTCCTCGGTCGTCGCAGACGCGAAGTCACCCGTCGAGCTCCAGACTCCCCGGTCGTCGTAACGGAGGCCGGCGCAGCCGCAGCCTGCTAGGTGCAGATGCTGCATGGGAGTCTCCTTCCGTGGTCGTTCGAGCGGTCGGTCTCACCGGCCCTCGCCGAGCCGCTCGAGCATGCGGATGACTTCGAGCACCTTGTCGAAATTCAAGGCGACGACGGCGACAACGATGACGATCTGGATCGCTCCGAGCAGGACGCCGAGCTTTCCCCAGCTTCTGCGCTCGGCAAGTGCGGGTCCGGGCCCACTCGCAACAGCGAGCACCCCGAAGACGATTGCCAGAATGCCCTTCTCGATGCCGAGCAGGTTGACGAAGCTCATTATTCCAAGGACGAGCGAGACGGTCGCGTACGCGTACTTCTGGCCGAGTGCGAGCTGCCCGCAGCGCTGGCGGAAGTAGGGAACGTGTCGTTTGGCTATGTCGCAAACGCGGGCGTAAGACTGGATTCCGTCGTGGCGCACGCGTTGCGCAAGGCGTTCCCGAAGGCAGTCCTGTTCAACCAATACGGTCTCACCGAAGCCGCGGCGCGAGTGACGGCAGTCTCGCACGAAGAGCC
>CAZQBW010000179.1:0-11204 GCA_964591515.1 uncultured Clostridia bacterium | reverse complement strand
AAGGACGAGCATCGCTTTCTGGCGCTGTCGGAAACGATCGCCCACCTCGATTTCGGCGTCTCCGAGGGGCGATTCCGTCAGTCGTGGCGTGGAGACGTCGAAGTCTATTCCAGGACCCGCGGAAGGGAGTAGCGAGTGAACCCGCTCGGAAGAAAGGCGTGGCCGCACAGAGAGCACAGAGTCGCGAAGATCACGGAGTTTTCGTGCTGATGAACTCTGTGGACTTTGTGCCTCTGTGCTCTCTGTACGGCTACGCCTCTTGCCGAACCTCGGTCCCTCAGAACCCCGACATCCCGGTCGCAAGACTGAAGAGCATGTAGAGAATGAACAGGACGATGTCGATTCCGCCGATGACCATCGCGGCGACCGCGACGCTCTGTCCGTCCTGCACTCCTGCCTTCTGCAGGCTCGACTTCGCCATGAACCCGAGCACTATTCCGATCGGACCCAGAATGATCTGACAGCAGATCACGCCGACGATGGAACAGACGAGTCCCGCAATTGCCTGCTTCTTCGCACTCTCGGCAGCAGGCGACATGGCGTTGAAACCGCCATACATCTGTGGCGGAGGCGCCCAGGCAGCAGGAGCGCCTCCGAAACCGCCCTGTGGAGGCGTAAACGGCGCTCCGCCGAAGCTCGGCGGCGAGACCGGCGCTCCGAACGACGGCGGCTGATTCCCGAAACTCGAGCTCTGGTCGTTTCCGAAACTCGTTCCGCCGAAACCCGGATCTGCCGGAGGAGGGTACGAGGATGGAGCCCACGGCGCTGGCGACGACGGCGGGGCCCAACCTCCTCCAGGCGGCGTTCCGCTGCCAGGATCGGTAGGCTGCGTTGCCGGAGGAGGGTAAGACGGCGCTTCACCCCAGCTCGGCTTGCTCTGCTGGGGCGGTAGCGTACGACCGCAGTTCTGGCAGACGGCGGCTCCTTCGGAGTTCTGATTGCCACAGTAAACGCAGTGCACGCTGTTGGCTCCTCGGGCGAGTATGACTTTGGAGAAATGGCCTACGCTGCCGGACGACGTCCGGGTTCCGCCGAGTGTCGCGCAGGGTTTGCGCTCGTGTCAATTGAGAGGGTTCCCCGGCAGCGATGACGACAGGGAATTCGAGAACCCGGCGATTCCATGGCGCCCAATGCGCGGCGGGCCCGGCCGGCATGGCCGGGCATCCACGTGCGCGCGGGTGTCGCGAGGTCTTAGCTGCGATGCCGGTAGGTAATACGCCCCTTGGTCAGGTCGTAGGGTGAGAGTTCAACTGTGACTCGGTCACCAGGCAGAACCTTGATGAAGTGCTTTCGCATCTTGCCAGACAGGTGGGCGAGAACTTCGTGACCCTCTCCGAGCTTAACTTTGAATGTTGCATTCGGAAGAGAATCAATAACCGTACCGTCGACGGGAATCATGTCTTCTTTCGGGATTCAGATCACCTCCTTTCGTCTAAATTTGAGACAGTCTCTATTCACGCTCTATTCACGAGCCGCCTGCAGGTCGACGGCGCCGCAATCCGCCAACGGGCGGCTTTCCGTGAGCCTGGACGACCAGCGCCTCGGGCTTTGGCCCGGATGCGTCGGCAAAGCGCACGGCTATCTCGCCGCGCAATGCCTCCAGCACCTGGGTCATCTCTTCCTGCATTCGCTCGAGTCGCTCCCGAAGATGAATGATGACGTCGACCCCCGCGAGGTTCACGCCCATATCGCGCGTGAGCGTCAGGATCATCTCCAGTCGCTCCAAATCGGAGTCGCTATAGTAGCGGGTATTCCCGGCTGAGCGAAACGGATTCAACAATCCGGCCCGCTCGTAGAGTCGGAGAGTCTGAGGGTGAACGTCATACGAGTCGGCGACCGCACTGATGGAGTAGCCGGTAACGGACCTCTTCGGACCTCGACGCTCCTCCTTCAAGAAAATGCTCCGTGCTGACAGTTTTGGGGATCGAAAGTGAACGGCACGCCGAACCATAGAAGTTGAGCATGATGATGTCAAGATGAATCGGCCGAGGCGAATCGTGTTCGTTTGAACCTCACGAAAACAAACACGTTGCAGTCCGAACACAGGCCGCGGAAAAGAGTTCTTGACAGCATAAGACTCAAGTTTTATTCTGCCGACGTTGTGAATGTTGGCCTCCAATTGCGAGGCAGACTACTGTAAGTCGCGTCGCCCGATGGACGCGGGGAGGTCGACCGTGGATTTCAATCGCATGACGCAGCGGGCGCAGGACGCCTACCGGGCGGCGCAGTCCATCGCGGTGCGCCACAGCCACCAGCAGATCGACACCGAGCATCTCCTCCTGGCCCTGCTCGAGCAGGAGGGCGGGCTCGCGCCGGCCATACTCGAACGATCCGGGGCCCAGGTTTCCTCCATTCGCGACAAGGTCGAGGCGGAGCTAAACAAGCTGCCGAGGGTATCCGGAAGCGGTCCGGGAATCGATCAGGTATACGTAACTGCACGGGTCAACAAGCTCTACGCCAAGGCTGAAGACGAAGCGAAGCAGCTCAAGGACGAGTTCATCTCGGTCGAGCACTTCCTTGTCGCCATGCTCGACGAGGGCCGCGGCGGCGCAGCGGGACGTATCTTCCTCGAGGCTGGCGTCACGCGTGAAGTACTCAGAAAAGCCATAGCCGAGGTCCGCGGCAAGCAGCGGGTGACTTCCCAGAATCCGGAAAATACCTATCGAGCGCTCGAACAGTACGGGCGTGACCTGACGAAGGTCGCCGAAAGCGGAAAGCTCGACCCGGTCATCGGTCGCGACGACGAGATTCGAAGGGTCGTCACAGTGCTTTCGCGTCGCACGAAGAACAATCCCGTCCTCATCGGCGAGCCCGGCGTCGGCAAGACTGCCATCGTCGAGGGCCTTGCACAGCGCATCGTTCGTGGCGACGTGCCGGAGGGGCTCAAGGAGAAGCGAATCGTCGCTCTCGACATGGGCGCGTTGATTGCCGGCGCGAAGTACCGCGGCGAATTCGAGGAGCGCCTGAAGGCCGTGCTCAAGGAAGTACAGGATTCCGACGGTCTGGTCATTCTATTCATCGACGAGCTTCATACCGTAGTTGGCGCAGGCGCCGCCGAAGGCAGCATCGACGCATCGAACCTGCTCAAGCCCATGCTGGCGCGCGGTGAGCTGCACACGATAGGCGCCACGACACTCAACGAGTATCGCAAGTACGTCGAGAAGGACGCCGCACTCGAGCGACGCTTCCAGCCGGTTCTCGTCGATCAGCCGAGCGTCGAAGATTCGATCTCGATCCTGCGCGGACTGCGCGACCGATACGAGGTCCACCATGGCGTCCGGATCAAGGACTCGGCGCTCGTCGCCGCCGCGGTGCTCTCGAACCGCTACATCACCGACCGGTTCCTGCCAGACAAGGCCATCGACCTCGTCGACGAGGCTGCGGCGAAGTTGCGCACCGAGATCGACAGCATGCCGGCAGAGCTCGACGAGATCACGCGCCGCACCATGCAGCTGGAGATCGAGCGTGAGGCGCTCAAGAAGGAGACCGATGCCGCGTCGAAGGCGCGCCTCGAAAAACTCGAGCGCGAGCTTGCCGATCTCAAGGCATCCGGCGATGCGCTACGCGCCCGCTGGGAGAACGAGAAGCAGATCGTCGTCAAGCTGCGCGACATCAAGAGCCGAATCGAGGAGACCCGCGTCCAGATCGAGCAGGCCGAGCGTGCCTACGATCTGAACAAGGCGGCGGAACTCAGGTACGGAACGCTTAACGCGCTCGAGACCGAGCTCAAGGCGATGAGCGGCAACCTCGGCGATCGCGATGGTACGACCCGGCTCATCAAGGAAGAAGTCGACGAGCAGGACATAGCCGACGTCGTAAGCCGATGGACGGGTATCCCGGTCTCGAAGCTGCTCGAGGGCGAGATGCATAAGCTGCTCGCGCTCGAATCGCAACTTCACCTGCGAGTGGTCGGTCAGGACGAAGCCGTGACCGCGGTCTCGGACGCGGTGCTTCGAGCGCGCTCGGGAATCAAGGATCCGAACAGACCAATCGGAAGCTTCATCTTCCTCGGTCCAACCGGCGTCGGAAAGACGGAACTGGCCCGCGCGCTTGCCGCATTTCTCTTCGATGACGAGTCCGCGATGATCCGGATCGACATGTCCGAGTACATGGAGAAGCACACGGTGTCGCGACTGATCGGCGCGCCTCCCGGGTACATCGGATACGACGAGGGTGGACAGCTGACGGAAGCCGTCCGTCGCCGCCCGTACTCGGTCGTTCTCTTCGACGAGATCGAGAAGGCGCACGGCGACGTCTTCAATGTGCTGCTTCAGATACTCGACGACGGACGGCTCACGGACGGACAGGGCCGCACGGTCGACTTCAAGAACGCCGTCATCGTGATGACGAGCAACATCGGCAGCACGCTCATTCTCGACGCCGCGAAGGACTCGGGCGAAGATGCCCAGGCACGCGTTCGAGACCGGCTGCTGGAGGCGCTCCGCCAGCACTTCCGGCCGGAATTCCTGAACCGCGTCGACGAGATCGTGGTCTTCCACTCGCTCAACCGTGAGCACCTGAAGAAGATCGTCGACATTCAGCTCGAGCGTCTGGTCAAGAGACTCGCCGAGCGGCGGATCGAGCTGCTGCTCTCGGACGAAGCGAGGGCGTATCTTGCCGAACGCGGGTTCGACCCGGTCTACGGCGCTCGTCCGCTCAAGAGGGCGATTCAGCGTGACCTCGAGACACCGTTGTCGCGCTCGATCGTCGCGGGAGAAGTGCGCGATGACTCGGTCGTCACGGTAGGAGCAGGCGAGCACGGCCTCACGTTCGAGACCGCGCGGCGCGAGCTGAAGACGGAGAACGCTTCGGCCTGATGGCAAGGAAATTCGCGCGGCCGCGCTGATTGCGGTCGCGCGATTCCGGCGCCGGCAGGTCGCAGGTTGCCGAGATCGGAATCGGGGGCTATACACCTCTCGAACGAATCTCGTCAGATCGCGGCAAAAAGGGGAACTCGAAACGTGCCACTCATTCCAACCGTCATCGAACAGTCGTCACGGGGCGAACGCGCCTTCGACATCTACTCGCGGCTGCTTAAAGACAACATAGTCTTCATAGGCATGCCGATTGACGACACGATTGCCAACCTCGTCGTGGCGCAGTTGCTGTTTCTCGAAGCCGAGGATCCCGACAAGGACATCTCGCTATACATCAACAGTCCCGGTGGGAGCGTTACGGCCGGCATGGCGATCTACGACACCATGCAGTTCATCCGCAACGACCTCGTCACGATCTGTCTGGGCCAGGCGAGCTCGATGGCCGCGGTCATCCTCGCGGCGGGGACGGCAGGAAAGCGCTTTTCGCTGCCGCATTCGCGCATCCTCATCCATCAGCCTTCGATCGGTTCCATCGGCGGGCAGGCCACGGACGTGCGCATCTATGCCGAAGAGATCATCCGCATGCGGGTTCAGCTCAGCCGGCTTCTCGCGAAGCACTGCAAGCAGCCATTCGACCAGATCGAGGAGGACGTCGAGCGCGATCGCTTCTTCGACGCTGAACAGGCCCAGACATACGGCCTGATCGACAGCGTCATTTCGTCTCGGGACGAGGCGCCGCCACTCAAGTTGCCAACGGACTCGGGGGAGAAATGAGCGGGCGCGACAAACCGTGGAATCCGTCCGGCAGCCTGTTCGGCAACAGGGCGTGCCGAGCCTGGGAACCGGCGACCGACATCTATCAGTCAGCTGGCGGGTGGGTCGTGAAGTTCGACCTGGCGGGTGTCGAGCCTGATGATTTGACAGTCGAAGTCTCGAACGGAGTCCTCCGGGTGACCGGGACCCGCCGGGATCGAACCCTGAGGGAGGGGTTCTGGCACTACCAGATGGAAATCACATACAGCAGATTCGAGCGCGTGATCACGCTGCCGTGCGACCTAGCACGGGCGAAGGTCAGCACAGAGTACGAGAATGGACTGTTGACCGTCATGTTTGCTGTTGCGCGTGACGAGAGGGGGAATCGAGCAAATGGCTGACGAAGTGCGCGTCGTGGAACTGCCCGTCCTGACGCTGAAGAACAAGGTCTGCTTTCCGTATTCGCTCGAACCGCTGACGGTCGGACGGCCGTTCTCGCTCGCCGCCGTCGAAGCGGCGCTTGCGACCGAGGAGAAACAGATCCTCCTGCTCGCCCAGCGCGAAGAGACGGAAGGCCGGCCAACCAAGGAGCAGTTGTTCGAAGTAGGGACGCTTGGTGCGATTCAGCGGATGATGCGGGTTCCGGGAAAGGCAGAGACGCTTCATTTGATCGTGCAGGGTCAGGAGCGGTGCAAGATCGTCGAGTGGATCGAGCGTGACGATTACCTCGTCGCCCGCGTTCTGATTGTCGAGGATCCAACAGGAGACGAGACGCCCGAAACGGAAGCGCTGAAGCGGAACATCGACAGTCTCGTCCAGAAGGCTCTGGCCCTTCTGCCGAACGTGCCGGCCGAGATGCGGCAGTTCATTTCGGTCAACGATGATCCGGTCCGCCTCTGCTATTTCCTGGCGAACCTCATGCAGCTCGAGCTCGAGCAGCAGCAGGCCGTGCTCGAAGCAGAGACGATTGGCCGCCTGTTGCGGCTCATCCACACGTACCTCTCGCGCGAGACCGAGATCCTCTCGATCCGCTCGAAAATCCAGACCGACGCCGAAGCCGAGATGGGCAAGGCGCAGAAGGACTACTTCCTGCGCCAGCAGATGAAGGCGATCCAGAAGGAGCTCGGCGAGGAGGACGGCGAGCAGGCGGAGGCCGCGATGATGCGCGAGCGGCTCGAGAAGGCGGACCTTCCCGAGCACGTCCGCAAGGAAGCGGACCGCGAGCTGCGTCGCATGGAGAAGCTCCCTGCAGCCGCGCCGGACTACCACGTCATCCGTACGTATCTCGAGTGGATTCTCGACATGCCGTGGAACGTGTCGTCCGACGAGTCGATCGACCTGGTGCGCGCTCGGCAGGTGCTCGACGAGGACCATTACGACCTCGAAGAGGTAAAGGACCGGATCCTCCAGCACCTCGCGGTTCACAAGCTCAAGCCGTCGACTAAGGCGCCGATCCTCTGCTTCTCGGGACCTCCCGGTGTCGGCAAGACCTCGCTCGGCCAGTCGATCGCGCGCGCGATGGATCGCAAGTTCGAGCGGATGTCGCTCGGTGGAATGCGCGACGAGGCCGAGCTGCGGGGTCACCGGCGCACGTACATCGGCGCGATGCCGGGCCGGATCATCCAGGCGCTGCGGCGCGCTGGCGTGAACAATCCGGTCATCATGCTCGACGAGATCGACAAGCTCGGCAGCGACTTCCGCGGCGATCCGTCGTCGGCGCTGCTCGAGATTCTCGATCCCCAGCAGAACCACACTTTCCGGGACCACTATCTCGATCTGTCGGTCGATCTGTCGAAGGTCTTCTTCATCGGCACGGCGAACTACCTGGCGAACATCCCGGCGCCACTGCGCGACCGGATGGAGATCATCTCGCTCGCCGGTTACTCGGAAGAAGAGAAGCTCGTGATCGCGCAGCGTTACATCGTGCCGCGTCAGATCACTGAGTCGGGCCTGTCTCCCGAACAGCTCGTCTTCGAAGAGGATGCGCTGCGCCGGATCATCGGCCGGTACACGCGAGAGGCTGGCGTCCGGCAGCTCGAGCAGCGGATCGGCCGCGTTGCGCGCAAGATCGCGCTTCGAGTGGCCGAGGGAAAAGCGGATCTCGTGACCGTCACGGCCGAGTCGATCCTCGAATATCTCGGTCCCGAGAAGATACGGCCGGAGGTGGCACGAAAGGATCTGCCGCCGGGAATAGCGACGGGACTGGCGGTGACCGAGACGGGAGGCGAAGTCCTGTTCGTCGAGGCCGCAATCCTGCCGGGTGGAAAGGGACTCACGCTGACGGGGCAACTCGGCGAGGTGATGCAGGAATCGGCGCGCGCGGCGCACAGCTACCTGTGGGCGAACGGGGACAAGCTCGGGATCGACACGTCGATCCTGCGTGATGCCGGGATTCATGTTCACGTGCCGGCCGGCGCAGTTCCAAAGGACGGCCCGTCGGCGGGAGTGGCGATCGTTTCGGCACTTGCGAGCCTCTGCGTCGGCCGTCCCGTTCGGTCTGATTCGGCTATGACGGGCGAGATAACGCTCGCGGGACTCGTGTTCCCGATCGGCGGCGTAAAGGAAAAAGTACTGGCGGCGAAGCGCGCAGGACTCAACCGTGTCATTCTGCCGTTGCGCAACGAGCCCGATGCCGTGGATATTCCCGAAGACATCCGTCGCGAGATGGAGATCGTCTACGTCGACACCGTCGACGACGTGCTGAAGAACACCATTGCCGTGCCGGTGCAGGAGCCGGTCGAAAAAGGATAGATCGATGAGCAGTGAAACGACCCACGCGCGGAATCACTCGGCGTGCAACGTCCGGATCAAGGGCATGACTACCGACGTGATCGCGAAAGCGCTGCGCGACAGGCTGATGGAAGTGGACGGCGTGAACAACGTCCGCATGTCCATCACGGATCAGAGCGCCCGCGTGGACTACGAGCCGTCAAAGCTCTCGCCCACGGCGATTGGCAGCGTCATCGGTCAGATGGGCTACAGCTTCACGGTGCGGTCGATGCAGCGGACGATGTAGGGGCGGGTGGGGCGCGGCTGCCGCCGGAGCCCCGTGCGGACTCTCAGTCGAATTCGCGCTTTGGTGCGGGTTGATTCGCCCCAACTCGTCCCGCTTCGATCTGGGCCACGTAGTAATTCTCGCCGCGAATAGGCGCGCCGGCCATCCGACGGAGCAAGGTCAGCTGACCGACGTGCGTAAGGGCATCGGCCACGGGTCCCTGAAAGAGGCGCTCGGCTGGTGCTTCGAGGGGCGAGTCCGAGGCCAGGTACGCGTCGAAGGCTTCGAGCGACGCGAAAAAACGCGTGGTCGCTTCCTCCCACGAGCTACATTCACCGACGTGGTAGGCCTGAGCGCCGCGGGCCATCGACAGTGCCCAGTCGAACAGGTCGCCAAGATGACCGACGATCTGGAGTGCGGTGCGCGTCTCAGATCCGGCCGACCGCTCGCCGAAATCCGCCGGTGCGTCGCGGATCGCCTTGCCGCCCCTGTAGGCGAGCGTCGCGAGCGTGTGTCGCAAAAATGATCGAGAAGCGTCTGAGCTGTTCATTCGTGGTGTCTCCTCCGGGTGTCTACCGCGCTGCCGAAAGCCGAATTCGTCGCTGGAGGAATTGGAACCGGGAGCGCCACCGACCGGTTTGTCTCACCCTTCGCCCGAGTTCGAATGTACGTGAGCCCACCCGGTCGCACGTGCTCTAGAACTCGACCGTCATCGGGCAGCAATCCGATGCACTTAATCGCGTGGGCTGCAAACTCGCCGTCATCGGGTTTCCGCATCAGCCTCACGCTTTGCGAGTGTCACTCACGACGATCCTCATCGCAAGACGCCTCGTGAGCGCCGTCGGACCGGCGCGCCGTCAGCTCGGAGGTTCGAGTTACGGGAACGTAGTCATACTGCCCGATGCCCTGGAGGATCAGGAAGGTCGCCGAGTCCGGTCCTGCATTTGCAACGGAATGCGGCCGAAGTCGGCCAACGGTGCGTGTTTCTCCCGGACCGAGAACGACGTCCTCGTCCGGCTCTCGCATCGAGACTCGAATGCGTCCATTGAGCACGTAGAAGGTATCGTCCACGAATCGGTGGAAGTGCCACGGAACAGTCTGCGACGACGAAATCTGCAGTTCGCTGATACGAAAGCCCGGTCGCTCGGCGTGCAGGTCGCGCCGCTCGACCTCGTACTCCGCCGACGAATCTGAGATGGGTTTCATCGCGGTCCGTTCACGATCCGATCAGTATCTGACTCCGTGCTCTACGAAGAACTTGCAGAGGGCGAGCGCTTCACCCCAACCCGCGGCGCATTCCAGTTGCCTGGTCCTGCCGCGCTCCGTATCCGGATAGCCAGAGTCGGTGAGCCGTACGATTGTTCCCTCTGGGACTTCGATGAGCTCGATTCGCACGGCGATGTCGACATCGGGACCGACGGGATGCCAGCGGAACTCGAACAGCTCGGGCCGACGAGCTTCGACAACGGGGCCGCCGTCTTCGCCCGTGTAATGATCGGGTCCCCAGTCCTTCCACCGAAAGTGGATACTGCCGCCTGGTCTCGCATCGACCTCGGCGCCATCGGTAAACCACGCATCCAGATCCGCGGCTGTCGTGAAAGCGTCGTACACGCGGCCGATGCCGGCACGAATCAGTATGGACGTCGAAAGGTGCTCTCGAACGATTTGGTCCATCGTCGGAAGGCCTCCTGGTCGAGCCCGCGGCGCTCAGGTCCGCCGATTGTGCGAGCCGCCGCCGCGTTCGAATCGTGATGGAGCGCTTCGCACTGGAGGACGTACATTACGTTCCGCCGTGGCCGCGCAAGCGTCACAAAGGATGGCTGGTCCCGATTCGACGTCGTGGAATTCCCACACCTCGAGCGGGAAACCTGCGGCTTCGCAACCGGAGCACCGCGCCGAGTGCTTCCGGGTTTTTCTCTTCGACAGGAGTCGCGTTGGCTCGTGAACTCGCCGGCCCGCCTTGAACACTTCGATGGCTGCTTCGGTATCGCCCCGCGCAGCCGATTCGCGATTGAGTTGTTGTTCCCGACGTGCCTTTGGCGTCATGCGTCTCCTGCTCCGTGTCCGATCACGCGGGACAGGCTACCACGGAGAGGCGTCCGCCTGCGCCGTCTGGACGGGTTGGCATCAACTATTCAAGTGAGAGCCCGAATGTCACCCCGTTCACGACTCCCAGGGAGGTCCCTTGAGCTCGACGACGTTACCTTCGGGATCGTGGACGTAGATCGACGGACCCTCGCCTTCGGCGCCATAGCGCGATGCGACCTCACCGGCTTCGATCGAATAGGCCGCGAGATGGGCGCGAATGGCCTCGCCATCGAACGTCTCGAGCCGCAGGCAGAGATGGTCCAGGTTTCTTCCCTCCGACGCTGGTCCGGCGCCGCCTGCACGACCGAGCGCACCGTCGACCGGCACGAGGTCGATAAGCGACCGACCTGCCCGAAGCTGGATGAGTCCGATCTCGTCCTGTCGCCGCTCGACGGTGCAGCCGAGCACGTCGCAATAGAACGACATCATCCGGCCCAGGTCGTTGACGCGCAGCACGAGATGGTCGATCTCGCGGATCCTCAACATTGCGCAATGATCACACCCGATTCGAGGGGCGGCAACCCGCGAAGCTCACGTTTGCGCGGCCGTGA
>CAZQBW010000178.1:0-11221 GCA_964591515.1 uncultured Clostridia bacterium | reverse complement strand
GTAGGCAGACAAAGGCGCCGCGCCCAGGAGGAGAAAGCATGGCGCGGCGCAGGTTCACGAGGCGGCCCGGAAAGTAAAATGGCCGCCGCGCGAGAGCCGGAGACTCTCATGCGGCGGCCCCAGGACACAGGATATCCAGGAGTCGCCCATTGACAGACGGCTCTTCCACCAGCCTACGAGGTTAGCTGACGGGTTCGAGCTGGAAGATGCTCTATCCGCGGCCCTCCACGGAATTCACCCCAAAAGTTGGTTCCCCCGCACCCCGCCCGAGCGGGATTTCGGCTCCAAATGCAAATTCAGAAAGAACGTGAACAGCGCACACTACGATACATCGTTCGGCCCGGTTCAAGTTTTTTTCGGCGCCTCGGCTCGTGATATGTCTCTCCCGATGCCGAACCGACCAATCCTCGTGACCGGCGGGCACGGCCTCCTCGGTCGTTCGCTCGCTGCCCTGTCGACGTCCGACCGTCCGATAGTCTGCCTTGGCCGCCGCGACCTCGACGTGACGGACGAGGCGTCGATCCGGGGCGCCCTCGAACACGTCCGACCCGTCATCGTCGTGAACGCCGCCGCGATGACAGACGTCGATGGATGCGAGCGAGATCCGGACAAGGCGATGCGAGAGAATGCGACGGGACCGCGTCTGCTGGCCGAAGCGTGCGTCCGCGCCGGCGTGAACATCGTTCAGGTGAGCACTGACTTCGTATTCGACGGATCGAAGCGCGAGCCTTACACGATCGAGGACGTTCCGAATCCGATCAGTGTTTATGGCAAGTCGAAGCTGGAGGGCGAGCGCGCGGTTCTCGCTGCCAGGCCCGAGGCCGTCGTTGTCCGGACGTCGTGGCTCTTCGGCATCGGAGGCAAGAACTTTGCAAGCCGGATCTTCGATTACGCGGCCTCGTCGAATCGCCTGAAGGGGATTAAGGACATGCGGAGCCTGCCGACATATGCTCCGGACCTCGCGCAACGGATTCTCGAGATTGTCGACAGCGGCGCCGGCGGTACCTTCCACATCACCGGTGGAGGCGAGCCCGCCACCTGGTTCGAGGTGGCGCGAGCTGCCCTCGATGCGGCGGGCAGGCTCGACGTGGAGCTGATTCCCGTGACCGTCGCCGAGCTCGGATTGCCGGCCCCGAGACCGGCGTATTCAGCCTTGCGTTGCCTCCGCTCGGAGGCCCTGGGACTGCCCCCCATGCAACGCTGGAATGAAGCCGTCGAGGCCTTTGCGCATGCTGTAGCTGAAGGAGCGATCCGGCCCCCGAAGTGATTGCGAACAGGGGCGATGCGACTTTCTACGTCATTCCGGACCCGGCATCAGCTCATGGCGCCCCGCGGTCTGGCCATCCTATTGACACCCCATCCCTTTCTGTATACTCTGCGAACCGCTCCACTGCAGCGTTTCACTGCTCCGATTCAACTGACAATTCGACAGTCCCGTTTCATCTCCTGGGGTTTGAGACAAACCCACTCTAACGTTATTTCCGGTTCTGTCGAGAAGTGAGGGAGGAGGTTGCCTTGCCTCCATCAACAGTAGTGGTTTCGGATCGTGTGCGTTGTGGTTGGTTGCCGATCAAGTGGACGGGGCCGCAGCAGGCGTCGGGCCATGGCCTTCTTGAGGACAATCCATGAGCTTTCTCTCGCGACTCTTCGGACGGAAAAAGAAAGAAGAACCTGAGCCGCCTCGTCCCGCGCAGCCTGTTCAGCGCGAAACGCCAAAACCAGCGCCGCCTGCTCCTCCGAAGCCGGCGCCTCCTGTTCAAACTCCACCGAAGCCGACGCCAGAATTCACGACCGCCAAGACGACGGTCCCCCCGAATTTCGGTGCGTCGCCGCCACCGGCCTCGACGGCTCCCCTCGGCTCGATCCCCGATTCAGCCGCAAAGGCGTCTCCGCCTGCAGCTCCCGGAGCCGCGGCCCGGGGACCGGCGGCACTTGACCCGAACCTGGGCCAGGCGACGACGCCGCTCGATCCGAACATCAATCAGATGACGGTGCCGCTCCAGAGCCCGTTTGCCCCGTCCGCGCCGTCGACGCCGGCATTCTCGGGTCCGGCGCCGTCGGCCGGCGATACGGCGCCACTGGGTGGAGGCGACCTCGGCGAGGGGTTTCTCGACGACCTCGACGATCTGCTGGGCGACTTCGATTCGAATTTCGACGCGGCTATTGCCGGGGCGACTGGCGGCGGTCAGAGTGCGCCCGTGGGCGACGTGTCGTCGCACGGTGTGGTCGTCGATCAGGCTCCGATTCGTGACCTGTTTGCGGACATCGCAGCGAACTACGTTCGCGCGGTTCGCAACTTCATGATCGAGATCAATCGCGGCGACACGGTCAAGGAGTGGATCGACATCTGCCAGCCGGCCGTTCTCTCGATCAAGCGCGCCGCTGAGAAGATGGAGCTTCAGGACGTCTACCGGGCGGTCGAGGACTTCGATGCGATTCTCGAGCTCGCTTCGAACAGCGAGGGCCGACTTATCACCGGCGAGATTCGCGAGGAGCTCATCTCGACGTACGACACGCTCATCGCGCTAATGCCGCAGGCGTTCACGCTCGATGCCGAGCGCGACCAGCGCGAGTCGATCATCATCCACTCCCTGCTCATGCAGGTGACTGACGTCCGGAAGGTGACGGTCGACAAGCTGTATGCGGCGGGACTGACCACCCTCGAAGTGTTCTTTCTCGCCAAGGCCGAGGACCTCGCCGCGACGGCGGGCATCCCGGACTGGCTTGGCGCGAAGATCGTCGACAAGTTTCAGGGATACCGTGCGGAGATCCAGTCGGTCGCACCCGACGCCAACCGCACGGCTGAGCGTGCAAAGCTCGCGACGCTCATCGGCGACCTCAAGACCCAGCAGGAGGGTTACGAGCGCGCGTCGAATGGTTGGACGGAAGAGGCCGCTGAAGAAAAGAAGCGGCTTCGCCAGGCACGGCAGGATACGCTCCTGCAGATCAACGTCGTTCTCGCGCAGCTCGGCGAGGTCGATCTGATTCACGAAATCGAAAAGCTCCCGTTTGAACGCCGAATCGACCGGCTCGCAGCCTTCCTCGTTGAAGGCGGTGCCGAGAACATCCCGCTGTAGACATTCGCCAGACGTAGCGACACAAGATTCTGGGGAGGTAAGCGACTCCAATGGCTGATTTCACAAGAGAAGAAGTTCTGGAGAAAGTCCAGAAGGGCGAAAGCCTCGAACGTGCCGACCTTTCGGGTGTGGACCTTTCGAAGGCGAACCTCGAGGGCGCAAACCTCCGTCGCACGGATCTCCAAGGCGTCAACTTCGAGGAGGCAAAACTCAAGGGGGCGAATCTGGCGAACGCGAGCATGGGCGAGGCCTACATGCTTGGCGCGGACCTGACGGGAGCCAACCTCGAAAAGGCCGATCTCGAGGAGGCCAATCTCGAGATGGCAGTCCTGGCCGGTGCCAAGCTGAACCGCGCCAACCTCGAGGGTGCCAACCTCGAGGGTGCCAACCTCTCTGGCGCAACCCTTATGTACGCGCAGGTCGACGAAGCCAAGCTTGGCGGAGCCGACCTGAGCGATGCCGATGCGTCTTACGCCGATCTGGTCGAATGCGACCTGAGCGGCGCCAAGATGTCGAAGATCAACCTGACCAGCGCCAACGTCGAGCGCGCGAACATCGAGGAAGCGGACCTGACTGGTGCGACCCTCGCCGACGCGAACCTGACGGGTATCGTCGGCCGAGGGGCCAAGCTCGCCGGCGCGGACCTTTCGAAGGCGGACCTGTCGAACGCCGACCTGACGCGTGCGGATCTTTCGGGCGCGGATCTCCGGCGCTCGTCGATAGCGGGAACCAAGCTCGCTGGCGCGAATCTGACCGGCGCCAAGGTGTTCGGCATCGAAGCCGGCGGCGGTGACGTCGAAGGCGTGAGCGCGGAATGGGTCGACAACAGCGCGGACGGCGATGGCTCGGTTCGGGTCACTGGCGATCAGATCGCGGCAGTGCTCTCGGGCAAGGCTGCTGCTGCGGCCGCGGTTGCCGCGGCGACAGCCGGCGGCGGTGACGACAGGATCAAGCGCTACTTCGGCAAGGGCGACGTTCTGCGGAACGCGAACCTGGAGTTCGGCCAGTCGGCGTACGTCGAGATCGAAAGCCGCTTCGAGCAGTGCTCGATCGCTCTCGGTGAGGGCGCGGAGCTCGTTGTCGGTCAGGATGGCGTTCTCGTCGACTGCCAGATCACCGGGGGCGGGAACATCACGATCCACGGACAGTTCTTCGAGGGCTCGAGCCCGGGCATCGTGGGTCCGAAGAAGCTGGTCGTCAGCTCGCACGGATCGGTCGTTGGTGTGGTGCAGCAACCGGACCAGTCGACGCACTTCGCGTTCGAGCCCGGATGCAAGCTGCGGATGCGAATCCTGCACGCCAACAATCACCGGTAAAGGATACGGAAAGAGGAGGGAGCCGGCATGGCGGATCCGAAGAAGGCTGAAGCAGCGGCGAGCGTCAAGAAGACGCTTGTGGAAGAAGGGACCGAGTTCAAGGGCTCGCTTGTCTCGAAGTGCCCGGTGGCGGTCAATGGCCGTGTCGAGGGTGAGGTTCACGCGCCGTCACTGACGGTGGCCCCGAGTGGCGGCGTTTTCGGCAAGATGCGCATCGGTCAGATCACGTCGGAAGGCGAGATCGCGGGCGAGGTCGAAGCCGAGAGTGTCCTGCTCTCCGGACGCGTCAGCAACAACACGATCATTCGCGCGAAGACGCTCGAAGTGAAGCCCGTCGCAGAATCCGCGGCGTTGCGAGTGACGTTTGGCGACTGTGTTCTCGAGGTCGGCGAGGAGCCGAAGAAGTCGCCGGGTTCGAGCCCTGTTGCGGGGTCGGTGCCCGCGCCTGCAGCGCCGAAGCCGGACGGGGGCGGTGGACAGCCGAAGCCGCCGGCGCCTCCGGCTCCGAAGCCTCCGCAGGGGTAGGTCCTTCCGTCGTGAGCGGACGGCGAGGCCGCGCGGACCGATCGGTCCGCGCGGCCTCGCTGCGTTTGGTGATCGACTACTAAGTGCGGGACCAGAACCCCGAGCGGTAGCGAGGGGCCGGCCACCCGGTCAGCGGAGGCGAGGGATCTCTACGACTGTGTGACTCAGTGTCTCTGTGTGCGTAGCTCTTCAAACGCCCCGCACACAGAGACACTGAGCCACGGAGTCGCGAAGTCATGGAGCCAGCCCCCTCGCGATGCGCTGTATGCTCGCGTGAGGCCGGCCCCTCGCTACCGCTCGGGGTTCTGAGTCACCGGCGGCCCGAATCGCTCCGTGAATTCGTCCACAGACATCGCCCCGGCTGCAGCCAACCTTGCGACACGTTCCGGATCCTCGAAGTCCTCGGACTCGATTCGGACCATGTACTCGCGCGCAACCTTGTACCCTTCGGTCTCGACGTCGACGAAGCGCAGCCGCCCGCGACCGGTCACCGGATCCAGCGCCTCCGCAAACGGCACCGGATGGAACTCACCGCCCTGGAGGATCACGATCGCGCCGGTCCCGCCGTCGATCAGGTGCGTCACCGCCGCATAGCCGAGATCCCGCGCGTACTCAGCGTCGAAAGGAATCGGCGCGGCGCATCGCAGCTCGTATCCGATAGTCTTGTCGACGATCGTGGTCGAGATTCCTCGCCGTTCGAGCCGCGACTGCACTGCGTTCTTCACCTTTCGCCCGAGGTCGATCTCGGTGACGCGGATGTTGCCCTGCGCGTCACGATCGACATCGACGAGCTCGGCCACCTCGTCGGTCCCCATTCTCTCTGCCAGCGACTCTGAGAGCACCGCCACGCCGAAGTCCCTTCCGCTCTCGCGCCGCTTGATCACGGCGCCCTCGAGAACGTCGGCAATGTCGTCGAGCGTCACGCTGCGATCGCCGAACTCCTCCGGAATGATCGTCACCGTGGCGCCCGCGGCCTTTCCGATTCCAAGCGTCAGATGTCCGGTCGGGCGTCCCATCGTCACGGCGATGTACCAGCGGCCCGTCGTCTTCGCGTCCTCCATCAGGTTCTGAATCATCCGGACTCCGACGTGGCGGGCCGTTTCGTAGCCCAGAGTCGGGATTGGCAGCGGCAGCCACACGTCGTTGTCGATGGTTTTCGGCACGAACGCGACGCGTATCGCGCCGTTCGACGCCCTTTCGATCGCCGCCGCGCTCCGCAGCACATCGTCGCCGCCAATCGCGACGAGGCCTTCCACCCGCAGCTTCTGCAGCGCCAGGATCGTGTTCTCGAGTGATTGAGCATCACGCGCGGCATCGACGCGTGACGTGCCCAGGATCGTGCCGCCCCGAAGGTGAATTCGCGACACTTCGGGAATCGTGAGTTCGTGCTGTTCGTCCGTGAAGTGCTGGGCCAGCCACTCGAACCCGTCGTGGAGTCCGACGACCGAGCAGCCCCGGTTGATGCCCTCGATCGCTACGGCCGCGATCACGCCGTTCGTGCCCGGAGCGGGACCTCCGCCAACCAGGACCCCGATTCGTTCGATTCTCATGGCCTTCACTTTCCCAGATACCCGAACCGGGCGACGAAGGCCTCGGGCTCCATGCGCGCCGCCGCAGCCAGACGCGCGATGCGCTCCGGACGCTCGAAGTCGGTGGCGTCAAGTCTGATCATGTACTCGCGAGCAACGCGATATCCCGAGCTAGTCGTGTCGACGAGGCGAACGCGGGTCTTCCCGGTTTCGGGATCCCGGATCGTCGAGAACGGTAGCGGCACGAGCTTGCCGCCCTGAATGCTCACCATTGCGTTGCTCTCTCCAGATTTGAGATAGCGAACCGCCGCGAAGCCCAGGTCGCGGCAGTATTCGGCGTCGAACGGAATCGGCGGCGCGCACCGAAGCTCGTAGCCGATCGTCTTCGCCGAGATGTTCACGCGGATTCCGCGCTCGGCGAACCGGCCCTGCACTTCGACTTTTACCCGACGCGCGAGATCGACCTCGGCGAATCGGACGTGTCCGTGGTCGTCGCGCTCGACGTCCTGCAGGCCCTCGAGCTCGGCCGGATCCAGCTTCTCGATGAGGCCCTCCGCGAGCACCGCCACCCCGTGGTTTCTCCCAGCCGCCCGCCGCTTCACGATCGAGCCCTCGACGATGTCGCAGAACTCGGAGAAGGGAATAACCGAACGATCGAACTCCTCGCCAATGATCGTCAGCGTCGCGCCGGCGGCCTTGCCGATCCCGAGCGCAAGATGCCCGGCCTTGCGACCCATGGCCACGACCACGTACCAGCGACCCGTCGAACGCGCATCCTCCATCAGGTTCTGCACCAGTTCGACGCCGACATGGCGCGCGGTCTGGAATCCGAAGGTCGGAATGTGAGGAGGAAGCGGGAGGTCGTTGTCGATCGTCTTCGGAACGTGCGCGGCGCGAATTCGTCCTCCCGAATGCGCGGCCACCGAGCTCGAGGACAGTGCCGTGTCGTCGCCGCCGATCGTCACGAGATGCGTCACGCCGACGCTGAGCAGCGTTTCGACGGCGGCATCGAGACGTTCCGGCGACTTGGTCGGATTCTCGCGCGAGGTCCCGAGTACTGAGCCACCGGCGAGGTGGATTCTCGAAACGTCCGTGATTCCAAGGGGCCGAATCTGGGACGTATCGCGACGGACGAGCCATTTGAAGCCGTCCTGAACGCCCAGTACCGAGAATCCGCCGTTGATCGCCTCAATGGCCGTTGCCGCAATGACGGAGTTGATGCCGGGGGCGGGTCCCCCGCCAACGAGAATGGCCAGCTTTCCAGGTGACGCGTGCATTCCGGGATTCCAGCACAGATGAGGATGCAAATGCACGCCGCGAGCGGCCCGCGGGAGCTCGCTATCGCCGGATTTCGTAAGCCTGGCGACTTGCGCGAAGCTCGACGCCGGGCCGCGTGACTTCGACTCGCAACGCGTGCGTCTTGCCGTCGCGTCGGGCAGCGTCTGACGGGTAGAACGCGAGCTGGTAGCCTCCGGAAGCGTCGCCGGCTATTGCCTTGAAGTACGGAGCGTAGTCGTCTCCATCTGCCGAGAAGTCGACTCCACCAGTCGCAGGCACGATGCCGTGGGCGTCGAGAATAGTGAGCGACCGCCGCCGGGTGCCGTCGAGCGCCTGGATATAGGACGGCAGCGTGATCGAATAGATCGTCGCGTTCGCGGCCGTCGCCCGGCGGATCAACTCGAGGGCGCTGATCGTGCTGGAGCTGTCTATTCCATCCGTGATGGTGACGATTATGCGGCGCATCTTCCGACCCTGGCGGGTCGTCGGTGTCTTTGCGAGCATCGAGACGGATTGGTCGAGCGCGTCGAAAATCCGGGTTGCGCCGCCGACGTCGCGGATCTTGTCGAACGCCTTGCTGACGTCGCGCTTCTCTGACGTGAACTTCTGAAGGACCTTGACCTCGTGGTTGTACGCGACGACGGCGAAGAGGGACTCGGGCCGAACGAGATCCGCGAACTGCTGGGCTGCCCGCCGCTGCACCTCGAGCTCCTCCCGGGTAATGCTGCCGGAGGTGTCGAGCGCGATCACGACCGCGAGCGGTCGGGCCAGGTCGGGAAGGGAGGCCGATGCGAAGAAGTCGATGGGCCGCGGTGCTCCATCCTCGAAGAGCCGGATCTCGGTGGCCTTGAGATCCGTGACGGGTTCGCCCCTGGCGTTTACCGCGGCGACGTCGACCGTGACGAGATCGGATTCGAGCTTGATCGTGTCGTCATCCTGGGCCGCGGCACGGGGTGACGTGGAGGCCGCCCAGACAAGGGCGAACATGACCAGCGCAACGACTGTCTTTCTCGGCACGCTCCGTGATACGCCCCGATCCTGATCGAGGTTGCAACGTAACCGGCTCGGTGAATGCGTTCCTTCGTGTCTCCGTGTCTCCGTGTCTCGGAGCCTCTGAGCCTCTGTGCCTCCGAGTGCGAAGCACTGCAGGACATTCAGACGGTCCGGACACAGAGGCACAGAGGCACAGAGGCCCGGAGAAGCCTCCGGAAAACGCATCCCGTTGACACGCATGAAGTCGAAAGCCATAATGCGGTCATCCGGGTTTCTCCCAAACCATTTCGACAACATTGATACGACGAGTTCCGAGTCCGAGGACCGTTGAGGAGACGAGGTATGCAAGCTCTGCTCTGGGTAGTGGGATTGGCGGCTGCGGCCTTTGCGATCTACGAGTTCAACGAGTACGCGAAGCACACGTCGGAATCCTCCGGCTTCACTCACATGATTCTCGCGCTGGTGGGAATCGGCGTGTTCTGCGTCTGCGCCTTCGTGATCTTCTACAAGAAGTTCCATTCCGACGCCGACCAGGACATCAGCATCACGAAGTTCTGAACGGGAGACAGATCTTCGACGTCAGGCTTCCGGGCCGCCGTGTCGGTCCAATCACCCGTCTCTAGAGTCCGTCCGTCCCACTGCCTCGCCGAGGCTTCACTTGATGGCGACTCGGCTCGTCGTCCCCGCAGTGCCTTGGCTAACGCCGCTCCAGAAATTCACGAATTCGCTCGACGGCACGCTGGAGGTCGTCGAGTGCGGTCGCGTAGGACAGTCGGATGTAGCCCTCTGCTCCGAATGCCGATCCCGACGTAACGGCAACCCCGGCGTGCTCGAGCAATGCATCGGCAAGGGCTCGGGAATTCTGGAGATCGTGGGCGAGAAGTCCGCGAATGTTCGGCAATGCGTAAAAAGCGCCCTCCGGCATCACGCACGAGACGCCCGGAATCTCGTTGAGCGCCGGCACGAGCCAGTCGCGCCGCTTCCGATACTCGTCGAGCATCTCGCGCACCGAGTCCTGACGACCCGCGAATGCCTCGATCGCCGCATACTGGCTGATGGACGTCGGATTCGAAGTCGAATGGCTCTGGATCATCAACATCGCCTTGATCCACTCCGCCGGCCCGAGTGCGTACCCGATTCGCCATCCAGTCATCGCGTAGGTTTTCGAGAACGAGCCGGTTACCAGACACCGGTCTCGCAACTCCGGCGGCAGGCCGGCCGCCGAGAAGGGCGTGACCGGGGGATAGACGAAGTACAGGTAGCAGTCGTCGACGAGTACCCAGAAGTCGCGCTCTGCCGCGAGCTCGACGATGCGACGGACCTCTTCAGGCGGAACTACCCGGCCGGTCGGATTGTTGGGCGAGTTCAGGATCAGCAGTCTGGTTTTCGGCGTCAGGTGCTCGCGAACCGCGTCGGCAGTGATCTGGAAGTCGGATGCCTCGGTGTCGATGTAGACCGGCGTTCCCCCACAGAAATGTACGACCTCCGGAAACGTGACCCAGTACGGCGCCGGGATGAGGACTTCGTCACCGGGATTCACGATCGAGGCAATTGCCTCGAAGATCGCCTGCTTGCCCCCGACGGTTGCAATGACTTCCTCCATGCCGTACTCGCCGCCGAAGTCGCGGCGCATTCGCTCGATGATGGCGCGTCGAAGATCCGCAATCCCTCCAGCGGACGTGTATTTCGTGAATCCGGCTTCAATTGCCGTGATTGCCGCCTCGCGGATGTGCTCGGGGGTAGGGAAATCGGGCTCGCCGGCGCCGAGGCTGATCACGTCGATGCCCTCGGCGCGCAGCTTCTCGGTCATCTGCAGCACGCGGAGCGTCGACGAAGACGTCATTCTGGCGAGTCGATCGGCAACTGGGATGCGCTGGGAGGAGGTCATCGGTTCGTCGTGTCCTCTTCATCGGTCTGTCGGCGAAAACGCTCGACCAACTGAGCCTCGACTATCGCCGGGACCATTCCCCCGACGGAGCCGCCGAGTGATGCGACTTCCTTGACGAGACGAGAGCTCACGAACGAGTAGGCTTCGCTCGACATCAGGAATACGGTCTCGACCCGCGGCTCGAGTCGACGGTTCATCAGTGCCATCTGCAATTCGTACTCGTAGTCGGAAACTGCACGGATGCCGCGAATGATGGCGGTCGCCTCTTGTTCGACCGCATAGTGGACGAGCAGTCCGTGAAACGTGTCGACGCGCACGCGGTCTGAAGCAACTACGTCGGTGATGATCCGCTGCCGGTCCTCCACGGGAAACATGGACTGTTTCGAGGGGTTGAGCAGGATTGCGACGACGACCTCGTCAAACAGTCGGGCGCTGCGCTCGATGATGTCGAGGTGGCCGTTCGTCAACGGATCGAAGGACCCGGGGTAGATAGCTCGTCGAATCATGTCGCGTCACCTTACTTCCGGGAGCGGCACGCGGGCAACGGTCCAAGTGGGGGCAAGGCGTTCCGATTGCGAAGGGGCGTTTCTCGCAGAGGCGCAAAGGACTCGCAAA
>CAZQBW010000177.1:0-11231 GCA_964591515.1 uncultured Clostridia bacterium | reverse complement strand
CCACGGCTATTTCCTTCGACCGCTCCGCGGTCGTTCAGCAGGCCAAACTCCAGTCGATCGCTCCGCGGTCGGCCCCTGGCTACCGCTCGAGGTTCCGGCTTTCCGCGAGACCAACGGTACAGTTCCGGGATGCGCCGTCGTCAGCTGCGCGACTTGCCGAGGCTGATCAGGTTCGCAAAGATCCGGTACCCCCCGGGGACCGAGGCACGCAGCTGCCTGTACCAGACGAAGCTCGTATAGACGAAGTGCCCCTTTCCGAGCGGAGCGACGATCAGTCCGCCCTTGAGGTCCTTCTCCCCGGGATCGTGCGTCTCGAGAAGCGCGACGTACTCGGGAGCCCACTCGCTCGGGAAGTAGAGTCCGCGCTCCTGGATCCAGCCGTCAAAGTCGCGCGCCTCAATCCGATTGGGTGTCGTGAACACGGGATGTGACGGCTCCAGGATCGTCACTGGCGCCCGCTCGTCGGTTACCCGTCCATTCCCGATCGTGAACGGATAGGGCGCAAGTCCCGATGGGTACTCTTCGCGACGATGGTACGAGACGATCAGCGTGCCACCGTTTCGGACGAAGTCGAGCAATCGCGAATTCGAGCGCGCCAGCTCAGGGAACTTCACGTAGGCGCGGTTGTCGATCACGATTGTGTCGAATTTCGACAGATCCGAGTCGCGGATGTCGTCCATCGACAGTTCCCGGTGCACGACCCCGAGCCGGTCGAGCGCCTTGGGCAACGTGAACTCGAACGAGCGGACGTAACCGACGCGCAACCCCGGAGCGACGGCGACGGGTACGGTCAGGTCATGCAACTCGATCGACGCAAACGCACGAAGCTCGGCCGTAGTGCCTGACGCGCGACCGATGATCGACACGCGACCGGCTGCCGGAGTGCCGATGTCGAACGTCGTTTCAGCGCCAGGCTCGAGTACACGCCGCTCCGAGCTGACGTGAGAACTGCTGACATCGAGCCGCTTCGGCGAGACGTTCGTGACGTGGACGGTCCAACGACCGTTCGAGCCGGGAACTGGTGCGCCACGCAGGTCGATCGGCGGTTCGATCCGAAGGTATGACGCTACCGGAACAGGCAGCGACAGTCCGCCGGACTGAATCGTCACCGTGCCCGAAACACGCTCGAACGCATCGTCCTCCGAGCCACGAGCCGTGGCGCTGTATGCGTCGTAGGTGGACATCAACGGCCGGAGCGGCTTCGTGTCTCCGTCGAGGAGAACGTCGGTCGAGAGCTCGTAGTCCAGCGAGATCTGCGCCCCAGGCGCGACTGAGCCTTCAGGTCCGATCTGCGACTTCTCCACTGCGGCAACGTTGATCGAGGAAAGAAACGCCTGCTTCACGCCGACGGCGGACGATCCCGAATTCGAGACCGTCACCCGCGCGGCCGTCGACTCACCGGCCGTCACGGTTGGTCTGGAAAACCCGAGCCGCACGTCGATCCCGTCGAGTGCAAGAACTCCCGCAATGAGTCGCGGACGGTGCGCATCCGAGACGACGTTACCGGTCAACGCCTTCGCCAGGAGATTCCTGAGCTCGTCGGGGGGCGCATCCAGTGCATTAGCGCCAACGACGAATGCTCCCCGCGGAACCTCGAGTCCCTGCGTAAGCGGAGAGCCGATTCGCTCGGACGTCGCTCCCGGTTTGGTCAGCGGAACGTAGCTGGTCGACGTCGGCATCCACTCGAATCGCCACGGTCCCTGGGTCGCATGCCTCAACAGCGCCTGAAACGCGATCTCCCGATACGTGAGGCCGCGGACCGGTTCGAAGCCAGACCCATCGATCGTGATCGCTCCGGGCTGCGGGTCTCGAGAGCGAACCAGCACCGTCTGTGGCTGCCAGGGTGTACCGGCATCGCGGTAGCGACTGGCGTCTGCGGCTGCGTCGATGGCTTCGATCAGCAGCCTGCCGGTGGCCTGATGCTGCCCGTGTCCGGTCGACGTGTCGTGGTTCGTGATGATCACGTCGGGGCGCTGGTCGCGAATGGCCGCGACGAACAGTCGGAGCAGCTGATCGTGGCCTCCGGCAGCCTTCTCCCACACCGCCATGGCTTCGTCGCCAGTCTTCGAAAACCCGAAGTCGGGAAGCCTCAGGAAGAGAGGTTGTGAACCCTGGATTTGCGACGCTTCGACAGTTTCCCGTTCACGAATGCGCCCGAGCTCTTCGTAAAGCTCCGGCCCAACGGCGTTCTGGCCGCCTTCGCCGCTCGTGGCAAACAGTGTGACCGTCCGTGCGCCGTACTTGCGTCGCTCGAGGGTGAGTGTGAGCCCGTCCTCGTCGTCCGGGTGGCACGCAACGCACATCACCGTAAAGGGATTCGTGAGATCGAGAAGAGCCTGACGTCGCGCGACAAGGCCCCGGTCCGAGAGTCCGGGCGTCTCGTCAGCCGCAACAGCGCGCGCCGAAACGAAAACAGGAGTCGCCACGAACACGACGGCAATCGCGCAGCACGCCGTTGCGCGGCGGGCAAACCTGTTCACGAGGGAGCGAGCTCGCGAGTACATCGCCTGGCCTCCTTCAACGCAATCCGGTCGATCCGAATCCACCGCCGCGATCGCTGCCCGACAGCGTTTCGACCTCGACGAGGCGAGGCTCGGCGATCCGCTCGAAGACGATCTGAGCGATCCGATCGCCAATCCGGATCTCGAAGGGCAAGGAACCGAAATTGAACAGCACGACCCTGACTTCGTCTCGGTAGTCCGCATCGACGACCCCCGCGCCGACGTCGATTCCGTGCCTGACTGCGAGGCCGGAGCGCGGCGCGACACGACCATAGAGACCCTTTGGGATGGCGATGGCGAGTCCAGTCGGGACAACCCCGCGGCCGACCGAAACTCGACCCGCATCGTCCACTCTACAGCCCGGAATGACCGCATCGATGCTCGAGCACAGATCAAAGCCGGCGGACAACTCCGAGCCTCGCGCTGGGACACTAGAGGTCGGGCTGAGGCGTTTCACTTCAACGGTTTCGAGGTTGGTCATGGCGTGCGCGAAACCTACCGTGAATGGTCGAGATCGTCAAACGGACACCCGTCCGTTCGCTGTGTTGACGCCGAAAGAGCCAAACGGATAGTCTTGCCCGTTTCCAACGACAGCCTCAGAGGAGCCTTTTCGCAATGACGAGTATTGAAAAAGTCCTGGCACGCGAGATTCTTGACTCACGCGGCAATCCGACGGTTGAGGTCGAGATCGAGCTCGTGAGCGGAGCACGCGGACGGGCGGCTGTTCCTTCGGGCGCCTCCACGGGCGAGCACGAGGCGGTCGAGCTTCGAGACGGCGACAAGAAGCGGTATGTCGGCAAGGGCGTCCGGAAGGCCGTCGACAACGTGAACAAGGTCATCGCGCGAACCGTGATCGGGATGGATGCGCTTCGACAGACGGATGTCGATGCCGCGATGCTCGCGCTCGATGGCACGACGAACAAGAAGAAGCTCGGAGCGAACGCGATCCTCGCCGTTTCAATGGCAACGGCTCGTGCAGCTGCCGACCATCTCGACCTGCCTCTGTACCAGTACCTGGGCGGGCCCGGAGCGCGAACGCTGCCTGTCCCGATGATGAACATCCTCAACGGTGGCGCGCACTCCGATAACAATGTGGACTTTCAGGAGTTCATGGTCATGCCGGCTGGCGCGCCGAGTTTCTACGAGGGACTGCGTTGGGGCACCGAGGTTTTTCACACCCTCAAGGGCGTGCTCAAGCAGCGCGGCTACTCGACGAGCGTCGGTGACGAGGGCGGTTTCGCGCCGAACCTGAAGTCGAACCTCGAGGCGATAGAAGTGGTCCTCGAAGCCATCCACAAGGCCGGCTTCAAGGCGGGCTCACAGGTGGCGATCGCGCTTGATCCGGCGGCAAGCGAGATGTACCGGAACGGGAAGTACGTTTTCCACAAGTCGGACAACTCGGAGCTCACGAGCGACGAGATGGCAGCGTTCTGGACGGATTGGGTCCGCCAGTTTCCGATCGTGTCGATCGAGGACGGCATGGCCGAGAACGACTGGGATGGATGGAAGACACTGACTGACTCGATCGGCGGACGCTGCCAGGTTGTCGGCGACGACCTGTTCGTCACGAATTCGTCGTTCCTGCGGAAGGGAATCGACCGCGGCGTCGCGAATGCGATCCTCGTCAAGGTCAACCAGATCGGCACGCTTACCGAGACGCTCGAGGCGATCGAGCTCGCACGCACGCATCGGTACACGACGATAATCTCGCATCGTTCGGGAGAGACCGAGGACACGTTCATCGCCGACCTTGCGGTTGCGACCAACTCGGGACAAATCAAGACAGGCTCGGCATCACGAACCGATCGGACGGCGAAGTACAACCAGCTGCTTCGGATCGAGCACCATCTTGGGAACGCGGCCAGATATCCGGGATTCAGTGCGTTCTTCAACGCCGACATTTCGGGCAATGGAGCCGCGCCGAAGGCGGCCCCCAGTAAGGCGGACGCAAAGGGGAAGTCCAAGAAGCGTAAGTGATGCGGCGCGAGATTGAATCTCTCTTCCGGCTGCGCGTCAGTACCGTGCGCGATAGCCTTCGGGTCACCATCAATCGCCGAACTGGCAACCTGCCCGTGCGCTGCTGGGTACGGTGCTGATGCCTGGAGCTCGTGACGTGCGGTCCCCTCGCCAATCTCACGACGATCATCGAATGCCGAGACTTCCACACACACCAATCGCGCTCGTCATTCTCGACGGATGGGGGCATTCCGATTCCTCGCAGTCGAACGCCATCGAGCTGGCCAACACGCCGAACTGGGACCGGTGGATGTCCGAGTATCCGCACACGCTGATCGATGCGAGCGGACACAGCGTCGGACTTCCGAACGGCCAGATGGGCAACAGCGAGGTCGGGCACCTGAACATCGGAGCCGGCCGCATCGTGCGGATGGATATCTCCAGGATCGATTGTGCCGTCGAGTCCGGCGAGTTCTTCGGGAATCCCGTGCTCGTGGCGGCGGTCGAACACGCCAAGCGACACGGAACGACGCTCCATCTCATGGGGCTGGTTTCGCACGGAGGCGTGCATTCCTGGCACGAGCACCTCTACGCGCTCCTCGAGCTTGCGAAGAGGAGGGAACTGACGCGCGTGGTCGTCCACTGTTTCCTCGACGGCCGGGATACGCCTCCGCAATCCGCCGACGGGTTTGTCGGCGAGCTCGAGAGGAAGATGTCCGAGGTCGGAGTTGGACGTGTGGCATCGGTTGTCGGACGTTACTTCGCGATGGACCGCGACAAGCGATGGGATCGCGTCGAACGCGCCTGGAAGTTGCTCGTTCGCGGCGAGGGTGTGCAGGCGACGGATGCGGTCGCCGCCATACGCGCGTCGTACGAGGCGGGCGTGGGCGACGAGTTCGTCGAACCGATCTCCATAGTGGATGAGACAGGCGCACCAGTCGGCATGATTGGCGACGAGGATGCCGTGATCTTCTTCAATTTTCGTGCCGACCGCGCTCGAGAGATTACCAGGTCACTGACTGACCCGGCTTTTGCGGAATTCGACCGCGGCAAGGACGTCCCGCACATCCATTTCGTGTGCATGTCGCAATACGACGCGACGTTCGGTCTGCCGGTGGCGTATCCGCCTCAATCTCACGACGGAATCCTCGCCGACGTGATGGCCGAGCACGGGCTGAGGAACGTGAGAATCGCCGAGACCGAGAAATATGCGCACGTCACCTTCTTCTTCAATGGTGGCGTCGAACGCGAATTCCCGGGTGAACGCAGGGTCCTCGTCCCGTCGCCTCGTGTTCCCACCTATGACCTGCAGCCCGAGATGAGTGCGAACGGGGTGGCCGATCGCGTCGTCGAGTCGGTGGAGAGCGGCGACGTCGACGTGCTCATCGTGAACTTCGCGAATGCCGACATGGTCGGTCATACCGGCATGCTCGAACCGGCCATCAAGGCCGTCGAGACCGTGGATTCGTGTCTCGGCCGGGTAGCGGACGCGATTCTCGCCCGGGACGGCGCCTTGCTCATAACTGCCGACCACGGCAATGCCGAGCGTATGGTTGACCTCGTCACCGGGGCGCCGCATACCGCGCATACGACGAATCTCGTTCCATTCGTGGTCCTGACCAATGACTGGAGGGGAAGTCTGAGAGCGGGCGGATCGCTCGAAGACATTGCGCCGACATTGCTGGGCCTCCTCGGACTGCCCCCTTCACCGCAGATGACAGGAACGGATCTCAGGCGCTGAGTCCGTCGTGGACCGCGACCTGGAGGTAGACGGTCGCGGGGACGCAAGTGCCGGAATCCCCGGCGGTCTGAATGGCGCTGCGGAACGAACTCCATGCAACTCGATCGATACGCAAGCCGCAGGTACGTGGGATACATCGACCCGCGATTCGACTGCGAGGATCTGCGTCTTCTCATCGAGCACGCCAACGAAGTCGAGGATTTCGAGGGCGCCGAGCGCGTGCCAACGCGACCGGGCAGGATCGTTCACCGCCTTTCGATTGCGACCGGACGCGGGCCTGCCGAGGTGTACACGCACTTGCTCCGGAACGATCGCCTCGTCGAGACGATCCGACCGCCGCAGGCCTTTACGGTCCTGCGGACGGGTAGACGAATGCTCGCGTGCGGACTGCCGACCGCTCGCGTGCTCGTTGCCGTTCGTCCGACTTGGATGCCGCTCAATCGAACGAGCTTCGTGGTGACGCTGGCCATTCCCGACGCGGTGCCGCTCTCGTCACTCGAGGAAACCGACTTTTCGGGGCGGATCGGCGGGTTCAAGAAGCTGCACCTCATTCGGCAGATCGCCACGCAGACCGCCTGGATGCACGCGCACGGCTTCTTCCACAAGGACCTAATTGCGGCGAATATTCTCGTGGCGAGCCGGCGTTCGACGCCGGTGATCTGGTTCGTCGGTCTCGGACGGGCCGGGTCGGCGCGGTGGATGCCTCCGTACTGGCGTCAGCGGCGATGGGCATCGGATCTATGCGCGCTCATGCAGAGCGAGATCGCCGCGATCTCGGATCGCGATCGTGCCGTGTTCCTCGAGACTTACCTGCGTGCGCTCGGCCCGGCGCGTGGGTCGAGACTCGTGCGCAGTTTTCTGTTGAGAATGATGTCGAAGGCGAAGGACGGGAGAGAACTATGAAAGTCGGAATCGTGGGCTTTGCGGGATCGGGAAAGACGACGGTATTCAATACTCTGACCGGTCTGCAGGCTGAGGTCGGATACGGAAGCAAGGACAAGGCGAATCTCGGAATCATCAAGGTGCCCGACTCGCGCATCGACAGACTCGGCGAGCTGTACGAGCCGAAGAAGCTCGTGTTTGCGGAGATCTCGTTCATCGACATTGCCGGACCGGAGGGCGAGCGGGCCCACAATGAACAGGGGCTCGAGCCGCGCATCGTTCAGCACATGAGGGAGGCCGACGCACTCGTTCACGTCATCCGGGCTTTCGAGAGTCCGCTGCTTTCTTCGTCGCCGGATCCCGTTCGCGACCTCGCCGGATTCGAGGAAGAATTGATACTGACCGACCTCGTACAGGTAGAGAAGCGCATCGAGCGGCTCAAGAAGGAGAGAGACAGCCAGCGCGAGCGGGATCTGATGGATCGCTGTCACGCCCATCTGCTTTCCGAACAGCCGCTGCGCACTCTCGAGTTCACGCCTGAGGAACGCACGACGGTCGCCGGATTCCGTTTCCTGAGTCTGAAGCCTCTGCTCCTGCTGCTGAACGTCAACGAGGACGGCATAGCCGGCGGTGTGCCGCCGGCTACCGCGGATGCAGCGGCTGCGCGTGGACTCGACATCATCGCGATGTGCGGTCGCGCCGAGATGGACATCTCGCAGCTCACACCGGAGGAGCAGGCCGAGTTTCTGTCCGACCTCGGCATTGCCGAGCCGGCACGTGACCGGTTCGTGCAGGCCGCGTACCGACTGCTGAACCTCATCAGCTTCCTGACGGCCGGGCCCGACGAATGCCGGGCGTGGCCGATTCCGGCCGGAACGACGGCGCATCGTGCCGCGGGCACGATTCACACTGACATCGAGAAAAGGTTCATCAAGGCGAATGTGGTTCGCTTCGAGGATCTGATGGAGTTCGGCAGCGTTCCCAAGGCAAAGGAGCATGGAAAACTCCGCATCGAAGGCAAGGAGTACGTCGTACAGGACGGCGACGTGATCGAATTCCAGCACAACGCCTGAAGGTTCCGGAGGTCGACGCAGTCTGACGATGTCCAATACGCTCATCCTCGCGCTCGCGCCGCTTGCCGAATCGGCCATGCTTCTCGAGCCGCTTGCGGCGCGCCGTTCGACGAATCCCACGGAACGCATCACGCTCGCAGGTTGCCCGGCTCTGTGCGAGATCGCCAAGTCGCTGGGACTCGTCGCGGATGCCTGGGAAGTGGCCCCTGCGTCGGAACCGTCCAGCCGGGCGACGAGCGTGTTCGGAACGATGTCGCTTCTCGCCAAGGCCAGGCGCGGGGCCTTCGACCTCGTCATCGATCTGTTCCCTCGAGTCGCATCGGGTCTGGCGTCGATCGTGGCGGCCGGACCGGGCGCTACAACGGGCAATCCGCTGGAAGGGATGTTCCGAAGCCGCAGCCGGGCAGTTGGCGTTGTCGATCCGGTATCGCGCATGACTCAACAGCTCGGGGTCGTGGGAATTGACGTCGGAATTCCCGCCGTCGTCGATCCAGAGGCCGACGTCTGGATCGAGCGTGCGCTGCGCGCCATCGGTTACGGGGGCGGCGGTCCCGTCGTCGTTCTGCACACCTCCGGGCGGTGGCCTGCGGAACGCTTTGCCGAAATCGGAGAGCGAACGCGTTCGGCCTTCGGTGCCTGGATCGTTGCGCTCGACGCGCCCAAGGGCGACCGGCGCGCGAAGACTCTTGCGGCGAGACTCGGCGGCAGCGTGCTTGGAGTGGGCGCCCCTACCGGTGCTCGGTTCCTTGCCGCGATCTCGCGAGCCAGCCTTGTCGTGACCGATGACCCGGGAGTGGCGCACATCGTCGGGTTGGCGAGTGTACCGGTCGTGCTGGTTTCGGACTCTGCGACGACGCTTCCCGGTGATCGACCGGACCGCGCAATCGTATCGGCTTCCGTGGCGGAGCGCGTCGACAGCTCGGCGGTCTTTGACGCCGTGTGCTTTCTGATGGGACGCCCCCGGACCGGCTCGCTCTTCGCACGATAGTCACTCGAGACCCGGCGCTGGCCCGGCGCTCGGTTCGCGCTATCTGGTCCTCGAGGGCGTCAGCACCCGGCGTGCGACGTTCAGACGGTCGAGTCGCGGATTCTTCTTGTTCTGGTGGTCGGCCATCCGGCACAGGATGTCGTCGAGGACCTCGACTGCGCGGGCCATGTACGGACCCTTGTTGAGCATCACGCATTCGGCGCGGTTGCTGAAGGCGGCGTCGGTGATCTCTGCACGCGAAGGAGCGCCCTCCTTCGCCAGCGTTTCGAGTACCTGAGTCGCCCACACCACCGGAAGGTGGGCGGCCTCGCACAACCAGAGGATTTCCTCCTGGACTTCGGCCATTCGCTCGAATCCGCATTCGACCGCCAGGTCGCCTCGGGCAATCATGATGCCGCGTCGAGGTGCCCGCATCGCCGAAAGGAGAAGCCCCGGAAGGTTGTCGAAAGCGCGCTTCGTCTCGATCTTCAGGATAACGCCGATATGCCCGGCGTCGTGGGCCTCGAGCCAATCCGTGAGCGCGTCGACGTCCGAAGGTTCGTTCACGAAAGAGTAGTCGACGATGTCCGCGTGTTTGACTACGAACTCCAGGTCGGCGAGGTCCTTTTCCGTGAGGGCAGGAAGATCGAGGTCCGTGTCTGGCAGGTTGATTCCCTTGTCGGCGCCGAGCTTCTCTCCGCCGACTCGGGCACGGGTCACTTCGAGGGAAAAGGCATCGTTCTCGACGCTCAGAACAACTCCCCCAATCCGACCATCGTCGAGGAATACCCGATCGCCGGGCCGGACGTGTGCGAATACGTTCGGGATGTTGCACGAAATTTGCGCGGGTCGCACGACCTGGCCGGTCGCGTCGAGTTCGGCGCCCTCACCCGGCTCCGTTCCCTTCGTAATGACGAGCGTGTCGCCGAGATTGAGCCGGATGACCCCCAATCGCATCGGAAGGCGCGCGATCGATGTTCGATCGTCGGCGTGTCTGAGCACCACATTCGTCGTGAAATAGGCCGTCCGGTCGCACGAAGCCTTCAGGCCGTCGCCGAGAGCGCCGCCAACAGTCAGCTTGCGCGCCATACCTCGCGCATCGTCAAACCGGATCTCGTCTCCGGCGCTGAGGTGCCCGAGAAAGTCCTGGTTCACCGGGAGTGCCACCCGGATTCCCGATGGAAGTGTGCAGGGCGGCAGGTCGTCCGGAACGAGCCAGACGGTGGCCGGACTCACTACGCAGCCGAACTCGTCGCGCGTCGGCGAGACTTTCACGACGGCGGGGCCGGAAACAACTGGGCCCGTGCGCAGCTTTGGCCCGGCAAGGTCCATGGCGACGGGATGAACGACGCCGGTTTCTCGTTCGACGTCTCGAAGATTGTCGATCATCCGGGACCAGACTGCTGGGTCGTCGTGCGCGCAATTGATTCGCACGCAATCCATGCCGGCGTCGATGAGGGATCGCATGAGCTCGCGATCATCCGCGGCTTCGCTCGGCAGCGTGACCATGATCCTGACCTCGCGATCGGGGCGCGGTCGTCCAAGAAGGTCGCGGGCATGCTTGTCGAGGAAGGCGCGCCCCTCGAATAGAGAGATGGCGCGGTCGTCCGGTTCGGGGGCCGCCGGATGTCCTGCGGCCAGCTCGAGCAGACGAAGAACGGCGTTCACATTGCCGAGCACGTGAAGCTCGGCGCGTCCAAGCGACGATACTCCCAGACTGGCCAGTTCGGTCTGAAGGCGTCGCAGATCGCGACGCCGCAGCGCGAGATAGTGAACGAGATTGCGGGCGCTTTCGACAAACGTCGAGTGAATGCCGAATTCGGACAGGATCTCGCCCTCGAGCGCCAGCATCTCGTCGCGGACGGCGCTTACCTCGCGGATGAGGGAGTCCAGTCTTCTCCGTATCGGCATGCCTACACTTTACTCCGTTCATGTTGAGTCCGTGTTGCCGAATCTGCGAGTGAGCCGCGCCTGAAGCGCGCCCGCTTACCGCGGCGGCATTCGAGGTTGGCCAACCCGCGCACCTTGGGCGGACCCGGGCGGTTTCAGAGCCCCGAGGGGCGTTCGACCGCGGAGCGGTCGAAGGAAATAGCCGTGGGTCGCGGGGGCGA
>CAZQBW010000176.1:0-11255 GCA_964591515.1 uncultured Clostridia bacterium | reverse complement strand
CCTCAAGGGCGATCCGGGCCGTCCGTAGGACTACCCGTTCACTCTGTGCCTCTGTGCCTCGGTGTCTCTGTGTGCGTAGCGTCTCGAGAGCTACGTACACAGAGACACCGAGGCCCGGAGACACAGAGTCGTCGCGTTGACGCTCATGAAATGCGCAACGTACACTGCCGTGAAGGTTCGATAACGCGGTTCCAACGTGATGAATTCCGAAGTACTTGGCGCGCTCGAGTTCGAAGCGCTGCGGGAACAGCTTGCGCGGCACACGCAGTCGCCGCTCGGCCGCGCGCTCGCCCTCGACATCGAGCCGACGAAAGACCGGCTCGCGATCCGTCGCGCGCTCGGCCGGACGACCGAAGCCTCGCGCTTCCTGAACGAACGGGGACGTTTCGGCCTCGGAGGTCTCGCCGATCCCGAGCCGCTGCTCGGCCGGCTGCGGGTCGCCGGCGCCGTGCTCGATGCGCCCGAACTGCTCGACGTCGCCAACTACATTCAGTCCGGCATCGAGCTTCGAGCTGCATTCACCGACCACGAGGCGGACTTTCCCCTGCTGTCGGACGTCGCGCTCGCGCTGCCGGATCTTGGAAAGTCGCTGCGCGAGATCCGCGAGAAGATCCTGCCGACCGGCGAAGTGAACGAGGCAGCCAGCGCCGAGCTCCGCCGTATTCGCCGTGACATCCAGCGGCTACGCGCCGAGGTGCAGCGCTCGCTGGAAGGGCTGATCCGGGAGCGCGCGCCCGACGCCATCCAGGACGAAGTCATCACGATTCGCAACGGCCGCTTCGTCGTGCCGGTCCGGTCCGAGTTCCGCAATCGCGTGAAGGGCGTGCTTCACGGATCCTCGTCGACGGGACAGACCGTCTACATCGAGCCGCTCGACACTATCGACCAGAACAACGAGCTAGGCGCACTCCGTGATCGCGAGGAAGCCGAGATCGCGAAGATCCTCGCCGCTCTCACGGACCGGTTGCGCGGCGAGCGACAGGCCGTCGAACAGCTCGTCGACGGACTCGGCGAGCTCGACTTCTGCGCGGCGAAGGCGCATCTTGCGCGGTCGTTCGACTGTGTCGAACCGCGAATGTCGGACGACGGCTCGCTCGAGCTCGATGGCGCCAGGCACCTGCTTCTCGAGTCGAACCTGCGCGCAAGCGGCGGACGAATCGTACCGGTGTCGCTGTCGCTGGCCGCTGACCGCCGGGTGCTCGTCATCAGCGGTCCGAACGCCGGTGGCAAGACCGTCGTGCTCAAGACCGTCGGACTCTCGGCGCTCATGATGCAGTCGGGTCTGCACGTGCCGGCGAAAGTCGCGGTGCTGCCGGTCTTCGACGACGTGCTCGTCGACATCGGCGACCACCAGTCACTCGCGGCCAACCTGTCGACGTTCTCGGCGCACGTGCGCAACATCGCCTCGATGCTCGAGTCGCTTCCGCCGACGGCGCTCGTGCTGCTCGACGAGATCGGCACGGGAACGGATCCGGACGAGGGCGCCGCACTCGCGATCGCCGTTCTCGAACGGCTTCGGTCTGAAGGGGCGTACACGATCGCGACGACGCACTACAATCGGCTGAAGATCTATGCCTCGAACACGGAAGGCGTCGGCAACGCCGCGGTCGAGTTCGACGAAGAGACGCTCGAGCCGACGTTCCGGCTTCTTGCCGGGCTCGCAGGATCGTCGAGCGGAATCGAGATCGCGAAGCGGCTCGGAATGCCGGTGGAGGTCGTCGCCGCGGCCAACGGACTCATGCGCGATACCGATCGCGAGGCGGCCGAGTACCTGAAGCGCCTGAAGGCCGCAACCGACGAGGCGGCCGAGCTTCGTGTGGCGCTCGACGAGGAGCGCGAGGCGGTCGCGACGCGCTACACCGAGCTCGACCTGCAGTTCCAGAAGCGGGAGCGTCAGCGCGCCGACGAGTTCGCGAAGGTGCTCGAGGCGACCGTTCGCGACTTCGAGTCCGAGGCAAAACGGCTGGTGAACAAGACGACGGACCGCGTCGAACAGGCGCGGCTTCGCAAGGCGTCCGAGTCAGCTGCCGCGCGGATGCGCGGTGAGGCCCGGACCCGCGTCGCCGCCGTGCGGCGCGAGGCGCCGGCGTCGCGATCCGCCGTCGCGACGGATGAGGCGGCCCAGCTCGACCTCGGTCCCGTAGAGCCCGGCGTCGACGTCTTCGTCGCGAAGCTCGGTCAGCGCGGAACGGTCGAGTCGATCGACGGCGATCGGGTCGAAGTCAGAATGGGAATGCTCAAGATGCGAGTCGGGCTCGACGAGGTCGAGCGAGTCGCGCGCGGAGCGGACGGTCCGGCTGCGACGCGACTGCCGGCCGGCATCAGCGTCACACTCGATTCCGACGAGATGGTTCCAATGGAGCTGAACCTGATCGGGCGCCACACCGACGAGGCGGTCGAGATGCTCGACAAGTTCCTCGACGAGGCGTTTCTCGGTAGCCTTCCGGGCATCCGAATCATCCACGGCTTCGGCACCGGCGCCCTCAGGCGCGCAGTGGCCGACGTTCTCAAGCGACATCCGCACGTTGCGTCGTTCGCTCCGGCGCCCTCGAGTCAGGGTGGCGGTGGCGCAACCCTGGTTGAACTCCGGCGGTAGCCGTTCATACGGCGCCGCTCCAGACTCCTTATTCAACTCGAGCCGGCTCAAGCCGGCGCCCGACGGACGATCACGCATGCTGCCTCGCGGTTTCGCCGACGACGTTCGCAATCAGGCCGACATCATCCGGATCGTGTCGGATTACGTCGCGCTCAAGAAGCGCGGTGCGAACTGGATTGCGTGCTGCCCGTTCCACTCGGAGAAGACTCCGTCCTTCAACGTCCATCCTGGCAAGGGCATCTTCAAGTGTTTCGGGTGCGGCGCCGGCGGGACGGTCTTCGACTTCGTGATGCGCACCGACGGGCTGGCTTTCATTGACGCCGTCCGCGTCGTGGCCGAGAAGAGCGGGATTCCGATTCCGCAGGAGGTTGCTCCCACGGAGGGCGCCGAACGTGCCGAGACGTGGCGCAGGCGGCTTCTCGAGCTCAACGGCATTGCCGCGGAGTTCTTCGAGCAGCAGCTTGGCCTCGGAGCGGAGGGACGACGGGCGCTCGACTACATTGAAGGCCGCGGCCTTACCGACTCGGCGCGCGTCAAGCTCAGGCTCGGTTACGCTCCGAACGCGTGGGATGCGTTGTCATCGCACCTCGTCGAGCGAGGCGCCACGCGAGAAGAGATCGGCGAGAGCGGGCTGGTCACGAATCGCGAGAGCGGGAATGGCTATTACGATCGATTCCGCGGCCGCGTCATGTTTCCGATTCTCGACGTTCAGGGCCGAGTCATTGCCTTTGGCGGCCGCACGATGGCGGAGGACGGTCCGAAGTACCTGAACTCGCCAGAGACGGCGGTCTACACCAAGGGCAGGCACCTGTACGGCCTGACCTGGGCGAAGGAAGCGATTCGCAAGTCCGGCTTCGCGATCCTCGTCGAGGGCTATCTCGACGTGGCGATCCCGATGCAGGCGGGCTTCGAGAACATCGTCGCGTCGCTCGGCACGGCGCTCACCGAGCAGCAGGCCCGACTGCTCAAGCGCTACATGACCAAGCCGCAGATCATCGTGAACTACGATCCCGACACGGCGGGTCAGCAGGCTACGACGCGAACGTTCGAGACTCTGCTCGCGCAGGGTTTCAAGATCAACGTGCTCACGCTTCCCGACGGCAAGGACCCCGACGAGTTCGTGCGCGAGCGGGGCGCCGATGCGTACCGGCAGGCGCAGCGCGAGACCGTCCCCTATCTCGATTACGTCACCGACCGGGCGATGGCGGCGCACGACCTGACGCGTCCATCCGGAAAAGCCGATGCGCTCAACGAAGTCCTGCCGTTCGTCGCGCAGATCGAGAACGAGCTCGAGCGCGTCGAGTACGCGCGCCGGGTCGCGGAGCGGATGGGAATCGACGGCGAAGTCTGGCGAAAAGAGTTGCGCCGTGCGGCGTCGCGGCGCGATCCGCGTATCGATCGCGAGCGCGTCGTTCCGCGACAGGCCATGACCGAATTGGAGCGGCAAATTCTGGTTGTGCTTTTCGCGGATGCAGGGGTACGCTTCCGAGTACTGCCAGAGATCGAAGTCAAAGACATTGAAGGGTTAGCATCCGAGCCGATTTTCCTGGCCTTGCTGCAGGCGCACGAGGCAGGGGAGTCGATTGGGTATGCAGGCATCTCCGAGAAACTCACGGATACGGCACGACAGGATCTTGCCTCGCTGGTGACGGTGGAGCTCGCCGACATCACGAATGCATGGAAGCTGTCAGGCGATGAGGACCTCGCGGATGCAGTTCGGCGGAACTGTCTTGCGCAACTCAGACGTACGGGACTCCAACGCGAGCTTGAAGCCATTCAACATCAGATCCGGCAGCTCGAGACTTCTCCCGATTCGGAGGGGGAGCGACTGCCGGCATTGTACATGCGCAAGATGGAGCTGGGGCGAGAGCTCGCCACGCTCACAGCACAGCCACGGTGAGTGACGGAGGGTAGGGGACTTGTCGATCAACGAGAAATACTCTGATGAGGTCGAAAAACTTCTCGAAGTGGGCAAAGAGAAGGAGTATCTGACCTATGACGACATCAATCGTCTGCTGCCGCCCGAGGTCAGCTCGGCGGACGAGATTGAAGCCATCCTCGATGTCATCGGCGCCGAAGGCATCCAGATCAGTGAATCGGACGAGAAGTTCCTGAAGGATTCCGGGGACGAGATCGAGAAGGAGAGCGGCGACGGTGAGGACCGTGGCGAGCTCGATCTCTCGGCCGGTACTCTCGAGAAGACGAACGATCCCGTGCGGATGTACCTGCGCGAGATGGCCGTCGTTCCGTTGCTGACTCGCGACGGCGAGGTCGCGATAGCCAAGCGCATCGAGCGCGGGCTGCTTCGAAAGCAGAAGGCGATCACGCGATCTCCGATTGCGATCGAGGAAGTGCTGCGGCTTGGCGACAACCTCAAGAAGGGGCTGTCGAGCATCCGCGACATCGTCATCCTCAACGATCAGGAAGGCCTGACGGAGGAGAAGATCGAGACGGCGCTCGAGGCGACGATCGAGGCTACGGCCGACATCAAGAAGCACCACCAGAAAGCGCTGCTCCAGTACAAGAAGATCCTTGCCGAGCCGAAGCGGTCGGCGAAGCTGCCGAAGATGCGTCGCCGCCTCGCGCGGCTCCGCGTCGAGACGTCGCAGAAGATCCGCAACATCGACTTCACGGTTACCGTTCAGGAGTCGCTCGTCTCGCTGATTCGTGACGCCGTATCCGAGGTCCGTACCGTCAAGCGCGAGTTGGATCGGGCGAAGCGGGCGGTGGATCGAAAGAAGTGGAACGAGGACGAGCGCCTTCTCAAGCGCAACCTTCGAACGGCCGAGAAGCGACTCGCCGAAGTCGAGGAGAAGTACCACGCTACGGCGCTTCAGATGGAACGGCTCCTTGCGACGATCATCATTGGGGAAGCACAGGCGGGACGCGCGAAGTCGGAGCTCGTCGAGGCGAACCTGCGGCTCGTGGTCTCGATCGCGAAGAAGTACACGAACCGCGGCCTGCAGTTCCTCGACCTGATTCAGGAAGGGAACATCGGCCTGATGAAGGCCGTCGACAAGTTCGAGTGGCGCCGAGGCTACAAGTTCTCGACGTACGCGACGTGGTGGATCCGCCAGGCGATCACGAGGGCGATTGCGGACCAGGCGCGGACGATCCGCATCCCGGTCCACATGATCGAGACGATCAACAAGCTCATCCGTACGAGCCGCGCGCTCGTGCAGGAGCTGGGTCGCGAGCCGACGAATGAAGAGATTGCGCGCAAGATGGACATCCCGGTGTCGAAGGTCCGAAAGGTCCTGAAGATCGCGCAGGAGCCCATCTCGCTCGAGACTCCGATCGGCGAAGAGGAAGACTCGCACCTCGGCGACTTCATCGAGGACAAGACGATCCTCAATCCGGCGGAAGCGGTCATCAACACGAACCTTCGCGAGATCACGGAGGAAGTGCTCAAGACGCTGACGCCGCGCGAGGAGAAGGTCATCAAGATGCGCTTCGGGCTCGAGAACAGCGGCTCGGAGCACACGCTCGAGGAAGTCGGGCAGCACTTCGCGGTGACGCGGGAGCGGATCCGCCAGATCGAGGCCAAGGCCTTGCGAAAGCTGCGCCATCCGTCGCGGAGCCGGAAGCTGAAGGCGTTCCTCGACGGGGTGCGAGGGGCGTAAGTCCGGTCGTTGCGACTTGGCGCCTTTGCGAGACCTTGGCGTCTTTGCGAGAAAACAGCCTCGAGACGGCGTTTCTCGCAAAGACGCCAAGGTCCCGCAAAGGCGCCAAGTCACGAAGGCACAGAGTTCGTGGTTTTGCGCCACAAGCCGCGCGACAACTCGACGGTCGCGGCCGCAATCACGAACAGCCACGCGTGCACGGGAAGTGCGTATTTGTACTCGGTCAGCAGGAGTGACTGAAGCAGCAGGTGGTGGATCGGAATCGCGGCAAGCAGCAGCGCCGTCCGCCACTCGCCGCGCAGCACCAGGCACGTCGCGCCGGCGAGGATCAACAGCCAGACGAACCACGTTCGAAACACGACGTGCTGCACGAACCGGACTACTGGCTGCTCGGTCGTTCCGACGTATGCCGTGTCGTCCGGCCAGCCCGGCGGCCCGTCCGGGTCGTAGATGAGCATCAGGCGCATCCGGTCGAGCATAACGCCCGCAAACCAGAACGGCTGCGCCGCAATGGCGTCCAGCGCCCGACGGATCCGCCAGTGCTCGCGCTCCAGCCCGTCCGGTTGGTAAAGCGCGTCTTCGTATTCCGGCCGGCCGGACCGCGCCGCCTCGTCCGCGAGCAGCGCGCCATCGGTCGCCGGGAACGACGGATCGTAGACGCCGAGCCCCTCGACGAGCGTGACGCCGAGGCCGGGCCGGATCGGCACGGCAACGCCATAGACGGCGATGTTCCGGATCGTCAGCGGCAGGATCGTCGCGAGCGCGACGATCACGAGCACTGCTCCCGTGGCGGCCGCGCGGCGGCGCTCGCCGGGGCGTGCAACGATGACTCCGATCGCCAACAGCGCGAATGGAAGAGTCATTCCCTGCGCCGTCAGCCAGCACGATGCGCCGATTGCGATCCCGCTCGCGCACGCGATCGCAATTCGCCAGCGGTCACGGCGACGAAGCGCCGCGATGAAGAGCGCGCCGCCAGCGAGCACCGGCCACGCCGCGACCGCGTCGGGCGTGACTATCGTCGCGTATACGGCCAGGTGAGGCGAGAGCGCGTAGAGCAGACCCGCGACGATCCCCGTGCGCCACGAGACGAGCCAAGTTGCGAGAGCGGCGACACCCGCCGCCGCAATCGAGTCGAGCAGAATCTGCACGAGCTGCGCAATGTGCAGGTCCGGTCCGGTGACGACGTAGATCGCGGCCAGGAAGATCGCATAACCCGGGGGCCGCCGAATCTGCTTGATGAGTCGGGGGTCCGTGTCGTCCCACAACAGCACGCCTCGCCCCTCGAGCATGCGTACAGCTCGCCGGTGCGCGATGAAGCTCTGGTACGGATTGATCTGGTCGAAAGCGGCAGCGCGCTCGGTCCGGTACGTCACACGGACGGCGACGGCCAGCGCGAACACGCCGGCCAGCAGGAGCGCGATCGCCGTCCGCCGTTTCCATTGATCCGACATTGAGGGACAGCCTACTCGACCCCGCCGGAGGCAGTAAACGCGGTGCGTCCGCGAGCAGAGAAAGAAGGCGTTGCCGTGCAGAGAGCACAGAGTCACAGAGTCCGCGGAGTCAGAAGTGCCTGTCTTCGTGAGCTCTGAGACTCTGTGTTCTCTGTACGGCCACGCCTTCTTCCTCCCAGTACCGCCTTTGCGCCAGTGTGACGCGGCGTGGGATAGTCCACCGAGCGCCGGACGCAGCGCCGAATTCGAACCTGCAAGGACACGCACCCAATGAACGCTCGCCGACGATTTGGACTGGCAATGCTCGCGCTGGTCACGTCCTCAGCACTCCTCGCTCCGCTCTCACCCAACTCGGTATCCGCCGACGGACGCGGCTTCGATCCGGCCAACCTCGACACGACCTGCAAGCCGTGCGACGACTTCTACGCCTACGCGAATGGCGGATGGATGAAGTCGAATCCGGTCCCCGGCGAGCAGGCGTCGTGGGGGATGTTCGACAAGCTCTACGATCGCAACCAGACGCAACTCAAGCAGATACTGGAGGAGGCGGCGGCGAACGCTTCGTCACCCGCCGGCTCGCTCGAGCGCAAGCTTGGCGACTTCTACGCGAGCGGCATGGACATGGCGCGCATCGACGCGAACGGCCTGACCCCGCTCGGCGCCGACCTTGCCCGCATCGACGGGATCCGCACCGTGAAGGACCTGCGGGCGGTCGTTGCCCATCTTCACCGTTACGGCATCGACGCGATGTTCTCGTTCGGATCCACGCAGGACGCGAAAAATGCGACGTCGGTGATCGGCGAAGCGACGCAGGGCGGGCTCGGCTTGCCGGAGCGCGATTACTACTTCAAGGACGACGAACGGACGAAGACGATTCGTGCCGAGTATGTGAAGCACGTCGCCCGAGTCTTCGAGCTTTCTGGCGATGACGGCCCGCGTGCCGCAGCGCGCGCCGGCGCGGTGATGGCCATCGAGACGTCGCTGGCCGAAAAGTCGATGACGGCGATCGAGATGCGCGACCCGAACGCGCTGTATCACAAGATGGACGCGCGAGCGCTCAAGGCGCTCACGCCGTCCTTCGGCTGGCCGGAGTACTTCAAGGGGATCGGCGCGCGTCGAATCGGCGACATCAACGTCGCGCAGCCGGAGTTCTTCAGGAACCTCGACAGGCAGCTCGGCGCGGTGTCGCTCGACGACTGGAAGTCGTACCTGCGGTGGCGCCTGCTCGACGCGCTGGCGCCGTACCTGCCGACAGCGTTCGTCGAGGAGAACTTCAACTTCAATGGGCGGACCCTGCAGGGCACGCCGCAGCTGCGGCCGCTCTGGAAGCGCCGCGTGTCCGCCACGGACAATTTTCTCGGTGATGCGCTGGCACAGGTGTACGTGAAGAAGGCGTTCACGCCGGAGGCGAAGGCTCGTGCGCTGGAAATGGTCAGGAACCTGAAGCTCGCGCTGCGCGAGCGACTGGGCACACTCGAGTGGATGAGCGACGCGACGCGCCAGCAGGCCTACGCGAAACTCGATGCCTTCGTCGACAAGATCGGGTACCCCGACAAGTGGAAGGACTATTCGAGGCTGCGGATCGATCGCGGGCCGTTCGTCCTGAACGTGCTGCGCGCGACCGAGTTTGCGACGATACGCGACCTCGAGAAGGTGGGGCGCCCGGTGGACCGAAACGAGTGGGGAATGACGGCGCCGACGGTGAATGCCTACTACAACCCGCTGCTTAACGAGATCGCGTTTCCGGCCGGCATTCTCCAGCCGCCGTTCTTCGATCCGCTGGCCGACGACGCCGTGAACTACGGCGGGATCGGAGCCGTCATCGGGCACGAGATGACGCACGGGTTCGACGACGAAGGCAGCCAGTTCGACGCCAAGGGCAATCTGCGCAACTGGTGGACGGAGGCCGACAAGAAGAACTTCACCGAGCGGGCCAAATGCGTGCAGGACCAGTTCTCGGGCTACACGATCGAGGGATCGAAGGTGAAGGGAGACCTCGTTCTCGGAGAGAGCATCGCCGACCTCGGCGGCGTGACGATCGCGTATGCGGCGTTCCAGAAGTCGCTCGAGGGCAAGCCGCGCCCGGCCGACATCGACGGGCTCTCGCCGGAACAGCGGTTCTTCCTCGGCTGGGCGCAGGTGTGGGCCGAGAACGCGCGCTCGGAGTACCTCAAGCTGCTCGTGGACACGGATCCGCATCCACCGTCGCGATATCGGGTGAACGGACCGCTGTCGAACATGCCGGCGTTCGCGAAGGCATTCGGCTGCAAGGCCGGTAGTCCAATGGTTCGTGCGGATGCGTCGCGATGCGCGATCTGGTGAGGTGAGCGCGTCGGACGATCGATGGCCGGCGTTCGCCCGCGACGTGTTCTCGCGGGCGGACGCCTGGATTGACCGGATCGACGCCGAGTCGATCGACCCGAACGAAGCCCGGATGCCGACGGTCGTGGTGCTGCTGACGACCGCCGCGGCGCTGACGTTCATCCGCTACGCGGGGACGCCCGACGCGTTTCGTCGGGTCACCGGGATCTCGGCGTTGTCGAGCGACGACGCCCAGTTGCTTGCGCTGTTGTGGTGGGCCGGAATCTCGATAGTCGGGTACGTGGCGTTTCCGCTGGTGGCAATGAAGCTCTTCGGACTCGGGCGTCCGCGTGACGTCGGTGTGACGGTGCGCGGACTCGCCAGCCGGCTGCCGGCATACTCCGCGCTGCTTCTCGTGACCATGGCCGCGATCGCCATCGCCGCACGCAGTCCGTCGTTCCAGGCCGTCTATCCGTTCTACAGGCCGTACGAATTGACGATGTGGAAAGTCGTGCTCTACGAGGCGGCCTACGGCGCGCAGTTCGTCGCGCTCGAGTTCTTCTTTCGCGGGTTCCTGGTCCACATCCCGAAGCGGAGGTTCGGCGTGCTTGCGGTACTCGTCATGGTCGTTCCGTACTGCATGATCCACTTCCGGAAGCCGTTGCCCGAGACCATCGGCGCGATCATCGGCGGGACCGTACTTGGCTTCGCGTCGTTGCGCACGGGCTCGATAGCGGGCGGCATCCTGCTGCACCTCGGCGTCGCGTGGGGAATGGACGCGCTGTCGCTCTGGCTGCGGTGAGGGAGAAGGCGTTGCCGTACAGAGGGCACTGAGTCACAGAGATCACAAAGACCTGACTTTCCAACTTCGTGATCTCTGTGCCTCTGTGCTCTCCGTATGGCTACGCCTTCTTCAATCCTCCCCACGCCAGTAACGGGTGCGCGCCGCGCGGCGGCCAGTTCTCGTCGTTGCAGTAGGCCCAATACTCGAATGGATTGTTGTAATAGCACGCCGTCTCGACCAGCTTCGACAACGGGGCATCCTGATGTCGCAGTTTCGTAGCGACCGCCACGAGAAACCCTCCGAGCGCCCAGACTACGTACGTCAGCTGGAACAGCGGCCCGAAGATCCGGCTCTGCCAGACGTGCAGCTCCTCGTGCCTCGACAGGAACGTGTCGTTGAGTCCGGTTCCGTTCGGATTTCCATTGCTGATCGCCGGTCCGAGAGTGAAGGCAAAGCCGCGCTTGAGCGACACGCCTCCGTCGTGCAGGTGACGGTTGCGC
>CAZQBW010000175.1:0-11277 GCA_964591515.1 uncultured Clostridia bacterium | reverse complement strand
GTGCTCTCTGTATTCCAACGGAAATGCCGTGGGCGTACAGAGCGCACAGAGGCACGGAGTTCACAGCGTCCTGCCATACACCGAAGCTACCCAGTTTCGCCGCGTGGTTGACCGGGTGTGTTACCCTCGCCGTGAGTGCTCGCGCGGCCTGCCTCGCCGCATCGACACGATGATGACTATCGAAACCGACAGCGTCACGCGGCTGATGGCCGGTGTGCGCAGCGGCAATCGGGACGCGATCGACGCGCTCCTGCCCCTTGTTCACGCTGAGCTGCGGCGCATCGCTTCCCGGCACATGCGTCGTGAGCGGCCCGGTCACACGCTCCAGCCGACGGCGCTCGTCAACGAGGCGTACCTCAAGCTCGTCGATCAGCGCGACGTCGCGTGGCAGAACCGCGCGCACTTCCTCGCCGTCGCGTCGCGCGTGATGAGGCGCATTCTCGTCGATCACGCTCGGGCAAGAGCCTCGGCGAAACGAGAGGGAGCTGCAATTCGTGTCGAGATCGAAGCCGCCGATCTTGCCGGCGTCGATCGAGACGTCGATCTGCTCGCCCTCGACGAAGCGCTCGACCGTCTCGCGGCGATGGACCCGAGGCTCGGTGAAGTCGTCGAGAACCGTTACTTCGGCGGACTTACAACGCGTGAGACGGCCGAGGCGATGAAGCTTTCGACGGCTACGGTCGAGCGTGAATGGGCGGCAGCACGTGCCTGGCTCCGCCGAGAACTGCTTTCCGGGGCGACGTCATGACCCCGGAGCGCTGGGCCGACGTGAAGGCCGTTTTTCAGGCCGCCCTGGACGCTCCGGTCGAGGAGCGTGAGGCGCTGCTTGCGGCTCGATGCGGGTCCGACGCCGAGCTGATGTCCGAAGTACATGCTCTGCTTGCATCGCACGACGGTGCCAATGGCTTTCTCGAGCGCGGAGACAGCGGCGACGTGACGCTGTCGATCGGGTCCGGATCGAACGACGCGGCGTGGATCCTCGAGTGTCCGCGCTGCGGCGGATCGTGGCCGGGCGGCACCGTCGTGTGCCCCGATGACGGTGAGCCGCTCGAGGAGGACCCAACGAAGCTCGTCGGACGAACGCTAGACGGAACTTACAGGCTCGAAGAGCTCGTCGGGCAGGGCGGTTTCGGAATGGTGTACCGGGCGCAGCACGAATTGCTCGGCGATCGCGTGGCGATCAAGATACTCAAGCGGGAGCTCGCAGCAAGTCCCGACGTCGTTCGCCGATTCGTTCGGGAAGGACGCGTCGCACGTTCGATCAATCACGAGAACGTCGTGGCAATCCGCGATCTGCGTTCCTCGGCCAACGGCCTGGTATTCCTCGTCATGGAGTTTCTCGAGGGCCGCACGCTCCGTGACGAGCTGAAGCGGATCGGCCGGCTTCCGCTCGAGCGAGCCGTCTCCATCGTCGAGCAGATCGCCGCAGGCCTCGACGCGGCGCACGCGCTCGGCGTCGTGCACCGTGACCTGAAACCCGAGAACGTGATGCTGGACGGAGAAGGCGATTCGGTTCGCGCCAAGATCTGCGACCTCGGGCTGGCAGTACTGGTGGAAGGCAACGATTCGGGGATGGTCGCCGACCTGACAGTCCCCGGTCAGCAACTCGGATCGCCGAAATACATGTCGCCCGAACAGTGGGGTGCTCCACAGGCTTCCGGCGAACCGCGAATCGACCATCGTACCGACGTCTACAGCCTTGGCGTGCTGGCGACCGAAGCCTTGACCGGTAGCGCACCGTTCGAGGGCGATGTGATCTGGGAAGTTCGCGACGCGCACCTCCGGCCGGATCGTTCGGTGAGGGTGTCGGACGTCGAAGGAGCTTCGCCGGAAGTGGCCCGAGTTCTCGAGCGGGCGATGGCGAGAGATAGAGACGCCAGGTTCGCGTCTGCCGGGCAGTTCGCGCGGGCACTTCGAGAGGCCGTGTCAGTGAAGCCGAGCGGCACGCGATCGCCACTGACGAGCGCGGAGCGGCGCCACCTCATTCCTGCGGTCGCACTCTTGGCCGTCAGTGGCGTCATTGCATTCGGGTCGGTTTATGCGCTCTGGCAGCCGTCGACTCCAACTGCGGTGCCGCCGGCAGCCGCAGTGCCTGTCACTCCAGTGGCCAAGCGCTACGTCGACATGACCGACGCAGAGAAGGTCGCGTTCGTCGACGAAAGGGCACGGGCCATCTCGGTCCTGCTCGACCATCGCGAATACCGGTTTCCTCCGGATGTTCGACAGTCGATCAAGCGGGCCGTGGATCGGTATGTCGCTCGCATCGGCTCGACGTCAACGGCGATTGGAAAAGAGGACATCGGGAATGTGCTTGCGCGAGGCAGGCAACACGCTCCCTTTCTTGCAAGGACTTTTGCCCGCGAAGGACTTCCGCCTGTCCTCGGTCTGTATCTGCCGATGATCGAGAGCGAGTATCGCCCGGACGCGGTTTCATCGATCGGCGCGCGGGGCATGTTCCAGATGCTGCCGTCGACCGCGGCGAATTACGGTCTCACGGAATCGGAGCTCGACAGCCTGGAGCGCAGCGGTCCGGTCGCGGCCAGGTACCTTCGCGAGCAGTTCGAGGAGTTCGCCGGCGATCGGATGGGTATCGCGCTCGGGCTCGTCGCGTACAACCTCGGGCCAAAGGACGTGCGGGCGTATCTTGCCGAGGTAGTTGCTCTCGACGACGCGGAGGCCGAGATGCGTTTCTGGGCGATGGCGGGAAATTCGGGATTCGACTCGATCGACAACCGTGAAACGCCGAAATACATCGCGACGTTCTTCGCAGCGGCGATCCTCGGCGAGAATCCCGAGGCATTCGGATTGACGGGGCCGGCGATGACAGCGGCGATCACGGGCCAATAGGAAAGGAAAGCCTCGCGCAAAGGCGCAAAGGCGCAGAGAACGGGATCCACACCGACAATTCCGCTCGACCTCGTTCCGCCATCTGTGGCTCTGCGCCTTCGTGGAAGTCCCCTTCTTCCTCTCCCCGCAACTTGTTCCCCAACTGGGGCTTGTGCGTATACTGCTCGATTCGGTTCGAGCGTCCATGTCACCCGAATCCCTCAATGCGGTCTTTGTGCCGTTCCTCTTCGCGGTCGGCTCGGTCGCGCTTGGGGCGTTGCTCGCGCTCCTGCCGGGAGTCGGCGCCCGATCGCTCGGCCCGATTCAGACGTTCTCGGTCGCTGCCGCGCTGACGGTCGTTCTCGTTCACCTGATTCCTGAGTCCGCCGACTCGCTCGGCATGTGGGCATTGGTCGGATTCGCCGCCGGCCTCGTAGCCCCGCTCTTCATCGAAGGACTGCTCGACCGGATCGCCCGGCTTCGCGCGAGCTCGTCGCCGCTCGATCACGACGTCATAACGGCCGAGGTCGGATTTGCGGGCCTTCTGATCCATCAGGTTGGCGATGGAGTGGGACTTTGGGTCACCAGCGGATCTGGCGAGACGAGTCTGAACGCCGCCTTCGCGCTTTCCGCGCATACAGTCCCGCTCGCGACACTGTTCGTCTTGCGTTTTGCCACGCTCAAGGGACGGCGGTCGGCGCTCGTGCACGCCGCGGGACTCGCTGCGGCGAGCGCCATCGGAATCCTCATCGGCTCCATTGTTCCGGGCGAGATCATCTCGCAGTTCAATCCCTGGATCGAGGCGGTGGTCGCCGGCCTGCTGCTTCACGTGATCACCCACGACCTGCACATCGAGAAGGATCGGACGACCGTCATCAAGATCCTCGACATGGCGGCGCTCGTCATTGGTGTCGGCGTAACGCTTCTCGCCAGTCAGCAGCACGGGATCGCCGGGCATGAGGCCGGCCACGCCGAGATCGGTCGCGAAGCGTTTCTGCACGCGATCTTCGATCTCGCGGTCGAGTCGGCGCCCGTTCTGCTGACCGGACTTGCCGCCGCAGCGCTCGTGCAGGTCACGTGCGCCCGCCTGCGGACCGCGTCCCTGCACTTCGGCGCCAGGGCACAGGCACTCCGCGGCACCGCGCTCGGTTCAATCGCACCGATACAGGCGAGCCACCCGCTGCGGCTTGCGCGTCGACTGCACATTGACGGTTATGGCGGCGGCCTCGTGATCGCATTTCTCTTCGCGGCTCCGTCGCTCGGTATCGAGTCACTGGCACTGACGTGGAAGTTTCTCGGCACCGAGCTGTCGCTGCTTCGACTGTTGGGATCCGCGCTGCTCGCGCTACTCGTCGGTCTGGTCGCGTCGAGGCTCTCGTTGCCTCCAAGACCGACTGGCGTCGCCGATTCCTGGTCGGATGAGCCAGATAAGGGTCGCATCGGATTTCGGGCCTACGCCCTCTCGTTCGACGAGTTGCTCCTGCACGTAGCGCCCTGGATGGTCGTCGGACTTATCGCCGCGGCGTACGTCCAGACGCTGATGCCCGCCGAGCAGGTCGTAGCGCTGACCCGAGCTGGACTCGACGTTCCGCTGATGATCATCGTGGCAATCCCGACGTATATTGGCGCGGCGACGGCGACGCCTCTGGCCGCGGTTCTACTCGCAAAGGGTGTATCGCCGGGTGCCGTCGTGGCAGGGCTCGTGATCGGTCCCGCGCTGAACCTCGCCGTGATCTCGTTCCTTCGACGGACCATCGGAGCTCGAGTGTCGTGGGTGATCCTCGTTGCAGCAATTGGCGCAGCCATGGGAATGGCCTACGCGATAAACGCGGTCCATCAAGTGACGCCGCGAATCGAATCCCCGCTCGTCCACGAGCATGGAATGGTCGCGACGCTTGCGGCAGTTGCCGTGCTCGCGTTCACGGCTCGAAGTCTCTGGCAGACGGGTCTGAGGGCGTGGGTTTCCTCATTGCTGGGAATTTCCGCGAGCGACGGTGAGCAGGGTCACGGTCACAGCCACCACGGACACGTCCACTGACCCGGAATTGCTTCTGGATCGCCCTGGCGCGTGGGCTACCGCGTCTACCGTGCCAGGCGTCGAGAGGGCAGGCCGATATGAATGTGCGGGCCCGTCGCCTTTCCCGGAACCGCGGACCGGAACGCGAGGAAAGGAATCCCTGCCGACCGCAGGTAGTCCATCAGTGCACGGCCTTCGGCGCTGTCCGGATGCGTGGCGACGTCGATTGCATTCGAATGGTCATACCCGAGCCGTGAATGCAGAGCCGTCTGGCCGAATGCACTGATTGGCGCCCGCCGCCCGAAGTGCGAAGTGAAGAACCCGTCGACCTTCGCGACCTCGGACATGTTCCAGCGTGTTCCCGAGTACCGGATCAGGACGCCGGTCGAGACGTAACTGTTCGGCCGGTCGGGAAGTGTGAGGAGCTTGTCGAGCGCAACGACCTCCTCGAGGATACCGTCAGCGTGGTCCAATTCGAGCGAGGTCTTGTCGAGATCCGCCTTCGCGCGTGCGAACTCGAGCTCGGCCTCCTCGACTTCCTTCCTCGAAACGATCTGGGACGCCAGAAGCTCTCGCAGCCTGACGGCCTTTGCCTCGGCGGCGTGAGAGTTCTTCTGCTGCAGATCCCGGAGCTTGGCAAGCGACAACTTGTAGTCGTCAACGGCGGAAGTAAGCACTTCCCTGGCTGCCTTGGAATCGCTCTTGAGGGACGACTTGGCCGCAGCGGATTTCTTGCCGGCCGACGGTTCCGCACCGAATGCCGGCACGGCAAGAAGCGTCGCGAGTCCAAGAACCACGAGGATGCGTTTTCCAGCCACGCCGATGGTACGTGGAAAGCGTCCGTATGGTTCCTTCTCGGCTATACTGGGCATCGAAATCACCAAGTCCGACGCTGGTGGCCACAGGATCTGTTGCCTGTCAGCGTCGAATCAAGTGCCGAATGACGGTCAACTACATCGCACTTGCCATCCCGGCGTTCTTCCTGCTCATCTTCGTCGAAATGGCGGTCGCGCGCCAGATGCGGATACAGGCGTACCGGCTGAACGACGCGATCACGGACCTCGGCTGCGGGATCGGACAGCAGGTCGTCGGGATCTTCGGCAAGGCGGTGATCCTCGGCGTCTACACGGTCGTCTTCGTCAACGCCACGCTCTTCGAGTTCGCGGAAGGGTCCTGGTGGCCGTGGATAATCGCGTTCTTCGGCGTGGACGTCATGTATTACTGGTGGCACCGCGCGAGCCACGAGGTCGCTTTCATGTGGGCCGTGCACGCCGTGCATCACCAGAGCGAAGACTACAATCTCGCGGTTGCTCTGCGGCAGGCGTGGTTCTCGGGGCTTTCTTCGTTGCCGTTCTATCTGCCGCTCGCGTTCGTCGGCGTTCCTCCGCATGTGTTCGCGACCGTGGGAGCGTTCTCGACGCTTTACCAGTTCTGGATTCACACCGAGACGGTTGGGAAACTCGGTCCGATCGAACTGGTGCTCAATACGGCATCGCACCACCGTGTGCATCACGGTCGGAATCCGCGGTATCTGGACAGGAACTATGCCGCGACGCTCATTGTCTGGGACCGGCTGTTCGGTTCGTTTCAGGAAGAAGACGAACGTCCGCTCTACGGTGTCATCAAGCCGTACGCGAGCTGGAATCCGGTCTGGGCGAATTTCGATGTGTGGCTCGAGCTCTGGAAGAAGGCCAGAGCGACGCCCAGGTGGATCGACAAGCTAAAGGTTTGGTTCGTTTCTCCTGGCTGGACGCCGCCCGGAGTCGAAGCGCCGCCCGCTCACGACGTCGCTTCCGAGCCCCGTATCCGGTACAGAACGGAAACGCCGCTGGCCGTCGCAGTTTACGTGCTGGCGCAGTTTCCGATCGCGGCGCTGGCGCTCGTAGCGTTGATGATGGAGTCAGGGCGGCTAGGATTCTGGTGGAGTCTCGCGGTTGCCGTACTGATCCTCGCTGCGCAGGTCGTCTGGGGCGGACTGTTCGAAGGCAGAGCGTGGGCCGTGCCGCTCGAGCTGGCGCGGCTGGTAGCGATCGTGGGAATCGGCGTGTCGCTTGCGGTGTCCGGGGCAGCGCCCTGGCAGGTCGCTGCTGCAATAGGAGTCGCGTGCCTCGGATTCGCGGCGGCGGTCTTGCGGCTGCGGAAGGTGACGGCGCCAGATCTGCAAGGCACTGGAGTGGGTGAAGTAGCTCGGGCCGACGCCGCGTGAAGCGGTGCCCTTGTGCGGTTGGCTAAGAAGGGCCACGGATCGGACGGATCTGACGGATGAAAACGGATCTGAGTCGATGTTCAGATCCGTCCTCATCCGTCAGATCCGTCTGATCCGTGGCCCTTCTTCTCGATCGATGGTCCGTACGACTCTCAGAAACTCATCGAGCTCCGGCGGCAGTGGAGCCACGAGCTCGAGTGGTTTCCGGGTCATCGGATGCTCGAAGCGCAGCCGAGCCGCGTGCAGGAATAACCTCCCGGGCTCCTCGACTCCCGGGTTTGCCGCCCGAAAAACCTCGAGCTCCGGCTGGCCGTGCAGATCGTCACCGGCGATTGCCGCTCCCCCGAACGCCGCGTGTATTCGCAGCTGGTTCGTTCTCCCCGTCAACGGCTCCATCTCTACGAGCGCCCACGGACCGATACGCTCGACTTCGCGATACCTTGTTTGCGCGGGCCGCCCCTCCTGCATTACGCGGAAACCCGGATGATGCTCACGCGAGCTTCCGATCGGCGCATCGATGATCCCCTCGACCTCAGCAAGGCGGCCGCTCAAGAGCGCCACATACGCCTTCTCGACACGCCGCTCCATCCATTGCTTTGCCACGAATGCATGGGCCTTCAGCGTCTTCGACATCACGAGCAGCCCCGACGTGGCTCGGTCCAGCCGGTGCACGAGAAGGGGCTTGATGGTCACCAACGGACTTCCCAGATTCAGGTGCCACGCCGCAGCGTTGAGCAGCGTTCCGGAATGCACGCGATGGGTCGGGTGTGCGTACATCCCGGCCGGCTTGTTCACCACGAGCAACTCGTCGTCCTCGTGGATTACCGACAGCGGAATGTCCTCGGGAGCCATGGTCAGCAGCGGCGCGCTCTCGAACGCGACGACGATCTGTTGCCCGGGCCTGAGCTTGCGTCCGGATTCGCGATGCTCGCCGTCGACCGTGACCTCTCCGCGCAGGATCGCTGAACGGATGCGTCCGCGACTGAGCCCCGCGATCCGACGCTCGAGGAAATGATCGAGCCGGTCGCGAGATTCGGATTCTTCGACGATGAAGCTGCGGGTAAACTCTGCCGTCACGAAAGTGCGCTCCTTGAACGACCGACCACCATACGTGGATACGACAAAGAGCGACAACCGCCCCGAGCGGCGAAATGGATGGCACGAACAAGCGATGACGAAACGACGAATTGGAATTCTCGGCGCAACGGGCCTCGTTGGCCAGCGCCTCGCGCACATGCTCGCCGACCATCCGTGGTTCGAGATCACGGCTGTTGCCGCCTCCGACCGTTCGATCGGGAAGCGTTACGGAGACGTCACGCCGTGGCGGCTCCAGTTCCCGATGCCCGAGAAGGTGGCAGACATGACGGTCGGACCGTGCGAGCCTCCGCTCGAGTGCGACCTCGTCATCTCGTCGCTTCCCGGTGGCATAGCCTCGGTGGCGGAACCGGCATTCGCCGCGGCCGGCTATCCGGTTATCAGCAACTCGTCGGCGCTTCGGATGGAGAGCGACGTTCCGCTCGTCATACCCGAGGTGAACTGGCGCCACGTCGAGCTCATCGAGGCGCAGAAACGACTGCGAGGGTGGAATGGCGGCTTCGTACTGACCAATCCGAACTGCTCGGCGATCGCGCTCGTGCTCGCTCTGGCGCCTCTGCACGAGCGCTTCGGTCTCGAGTCCGTCGCGGTGACGACGATGCAGGCGATTTCGGGTGCGGGCTATCCCGGTGTCGCGAGCATCGACATCACAGACAACGTCGTTCCGTACATCGAGAGCGAGGAAGAAAAGCTCGAGGAGGAGCCTGGCAAGCTGCTCGGGAGCCTCGCGGGCGACCGGATTGCGCCGGCGGACTTCAAGATGAGCGCGCAGTGCAACCGCGTGAACGTCCAGGACGGCCATCTCGAGTCCGTCAGGCTCTCGCTGCGCAGCAAGGTGTCAATCGAAGACGTTCGCGAGGCGCTTTCGACCTGGACGAGCTTGCCGCAAGAACTGCGACTGCCGTCCGCGCCTGATCGGCCGGTCATCGTCCGCGACGAGCCGAATCGGCCGCAACCGCGTCTTGACCGCGATGTCTCGGGCGGCATGTCGACGGTCGTCGGCCGGATCGGTCCCGACACTATCTTCGACTGGAAGATGACGGTGCTCGGCAACAACGTCATTCGCGGCGCCGCCGGCGCGGCCATCCTCAATGCCGAACTGCTCGTGGCACTCGAGAAGATCTGAGGTGCGGAGCCCGGGCACGCGCCTCTGCGCGGTCGGGTGCCCGGGTTCCGCCCTCGACCCGGAGCGAGACATGAGAACTCCGGGATTGTCGACAGCCGATGTGGTCTGGCGCCCTCGTCAGGCCGCCGTGAGCGGGTAGAGCGCCTCTGCGGCCTCCTTCGCCGTGAGGCCCTCGACGACGAATCGCAGCGCGCACGCATTCGGGCTGCGCGTCATCGAGTGCACGAATCGCCCCCGTCCGCCGAGCGCCGAAAGCGCCCGGGCAGCAACGCCTGAGTCTCGCCACACTCCATCTCCCACGATCGCCGCTGCCACGACGTCGCGCGGAGCCTGAAAGCAGCGGACACCGGAGGAGGCGTCGCGCACGAGCGCGTCCACGATCGCGTCGGCGCACGACGCGCGCGTGAGAAAGGTCGCGGCCGCGTCAGCGCCGCCGCCGCCAATCGTGACGATGGACGGATCGATTCGCGTCGCCGTCGAAAGGGCGCGACCGAATGTCGGACGGGCTCCGTGCGACGGCTCGCGTCCCAGCTCGAACGAGACCAGTCGAACGTCGCCGGCTGCTACGACGGTCTTGATCGAGGCTGGTGCGCCGGCATCGTCACGCGCGATCGCCGTACCTGGATGCTCCGGGTTGAAGGCGTTCCGGAACTCGACCGCAGTCGTGCCGTCGCGAAGCGAGCCGAGCGCGAGCGGGTGAATCGGCTGCACGCCGACTGACGCCAGATCCGATGCCTCGTCGAATGAGAGTCGTGGCACGACGCCGGGATCATCGACGAGGCCGGGGTCCGCCTGGAGGATTCCGTCGACGTCCTTGTAATAGACGAGCTGCTTCGCCTGCACGATCGAGGCGACGACGGCGGCCGTGAGGTCCGAGCCGTTTCGACCGAGCGTCGTCGTGCGGCCATCGCGAGTCCGTCCGATGAAACCAGTGATTACCGGCACGGCCCCCGCGAATACGCCGTCCATGTAGACACGGCGGAGCAATGCGTCCTCCGAGGCCCTTTCGTCGGGCCGGGCCGAGCCGAATCGATCGTCCGTGACGAGCACGGACGATGCGTCGACAGGCCGGGCCGGACTTCCCGCAAGCGAACAGGCGAGAGCGACGAGCGGCGCGGCCAGGCGCTCCCCGACGGCGAGGATTCCATCGCGAGTGTCGGCCGAGCCGCCGATCGCGTGCAGCTCGAGCTGACACCGCAGGCCGTCGAGCATCTTGTCGAGATGGCGGGTGTACGCGGCGCGCTCGGATGCGCTGGGGCCGAGACCGTCGAGCACGTCGAGGTGACGTGATCGCAGCTCGGCGACGATCGACTCCGATTCGACGTGAGACGAGGCGCCGGCTGCGGCAACGAGTCTGTCGGTGACTCCGCGCAGTGCAGAAACGACGACGATTGTGTCGCGGCGTCTGACCGACCGCTCGACTAGGCTGGCGACCGCGGAAAGCGCGGCAGCCGAGGCCACGCAAGATCCGCCAAACTTCAGAACGTTGATATCCACCGTGGGACTCCGTGAATCCGGTCGGTCGGGGCCACGCCCGCCACCGGTCTGGTTGGGTAAAGCGACGTACTCGATCACTCGCGAGCGTGGACGTTGACCGTCACATCCACAGGAACTCGCCGACGAGCCGGGCGAGCTGTGCTTCCTCGACGAGAAACCCGTCGTGACCGTGGTCGGTTTCGAGCTCGGCGTATTCGGTGGCAACGCCCGCGCGAGTCAGTCGCTCGGAAAGGGACCGAACCGACTCCGGCGGAAACAGCCAGTCGGACGAGATGCCGACGAGCAGCGTCCGTGCTCGAATTCTCGAAAGCGCCGTCGCGTCGTTTCCGAAGTCGAAGATATCCATCGCCTTCGTTATCGTTCGGTAGGCATCACCGTTGAACCGGCCGACGAAGACCGTTCCCTGGTGGTCGAGGTACCCAGAGACGTCGTAACGTGCGTCGATCGACGAGCCAGGTTCTTCGCCTGACCGGTCCGGAGACCGGCCGTACCGCCTGTCGAAGAGCTCCG
>CAZQBW010000174.1:0-11278 GCA_964591515.1 uncultured Clostridia bacterium | reverse complement strand
TCGAACCTACGACCCGCTGATTAAGAGTCAGCTGCTCTACCAACTGAGCTAACGGCCCAAACGCGTCGATACTACGAATCACTCCGGACCTTGTCAACCCCGCCGTGGAACAGGTTCCACGAGCGCTCGATTCCGAGACCCCACGCACGCAAATCGCCCAAATCGGTGACTTTGATGGCATTTCAAGAATACAATTGACCAAATCAGCATCCAGGCTCACAATGTAGCCGGTCAAAACGTCCGCGTGTTTAGTTGGGGGCGAATTGGAGAGGCTCTTCTCGACCAACGAATTGTCAAGAATGTGGAACGTCTCGGAGTCCACCGTCAAGCGGTGGGCCGACACTGGCGACCTCCAGTGCGTAAAAACACCCGGCGGGCACCGCAGATTCAGCCTCGACGAAATAATGCGCTTTCAGCGATCTCAGGGATTCGAGGCTGTCGGCAGTCTCGTGTCTCCCGGAGAAACTGCCGATGGCGTGCTTCCGGAGCTCGAGCGCGCGCTCGAGCGTCGAGATTTCGCCGCGCTCGGCGAACTATTTATCCGACGAGCCCTCGACGGTGACGTCCACGGCGTCGGAACTCTCCTCGCCCGCGGCTATCTGCGCGGAATCCCGGCTGTCGAATTGCACGAGAAGATCGTCACTCCAGCGATGCACCTCATAGGCGAGCGTTGGAGGTCCGGAGAGCTCACCGTCGCCGACGAGCACATCGCAACCCAGACCACGCTTGACGCCCTGACAAGGCTCCAGCCGGAACTGCTCCGTCGACCGTCGAATGGGAAGACCGCCGTAGTCGGCTGCCCTGAAGATGAGCTCCACGAAATGGCCTCTCGATTCGTTTCGTTTCTGCTCGAGCTGGAGGGCTGGAACGTGATCACGCTCGGGATGAACACGCCGTTCTTCTCGTTTCGCGATGCCGTCGAGCGACACCGTCCGGACCTCGTCTGCATAAGCTCCACTCTTCTGAACGACCTCGACCGCCAATCGCGAGAGTACGCGGACCTCGGCGCCCTGGCTCGCGACGTCGGCGCGCAGCTGGTAATCGGGGGAGCCGGATTCTCGGAGCAGGCAGTACGGGCGAGGTTCCCGCACGACGCCTACTGCGAGAACCTGCGCGACCTGCTCAAGTTCGCCGCGAAGCCTTAGGTGCCGGCGGATCCGAGCTGGGTGGACTTTGCGGTGGCCGGGGCCGGATTCGGCGGGCTGGCCGCGGCCGCGCTTCTTCTGAAGCAGGGTCACTCCGTCGTCGTCCTCGAAGCGAGCGGGCTCCCCGGGGGATGCGGACAGACGTTTCGACGCGGGCCGTATCGGTTCGACGCTGGAGCGACGACGATCTGCGGCGCCGAGGGTGACCTGCCGCTGGCACGACTCGCCGAGGCGCTCGATCTGGACTTTGGACTCTCCCGTGTCGATCCCGGAATGTCCGTCTGGCTCGACGGCGCGCGAATCGATCGCCACGCGGATCGCCAGGCCTGGATTGATGAAGCCTGCAGCCACTTCGGCAGCACTCAGCGTCAACTCTGGAACGAGCTTCTCAGAGTGTCGGATCTCGGATGGCGAGTCTCACGGCGGGCCATTCGCTTCCCTCCCGCAAATGTGCGTGATCTGGTTCACGCCGCATCCGCTGCAGGCGTGGACGGGCTGAGGCTCGCGCCATCGATCGTGACGTCGACAGCGCGATGCTTGCGGCGAAAGCTGGGGACCGTCCCCGCACGATTCGCCAGATTCGTCGACGAACAGCTCCTCATCACGGCCCAGGCCGGACCTTCTGACGTGCCGCTCCTGGTCGGCGCCATGGGATTGACCTACACGAACTACGGGAACTATGCGTCACCTGGCGGAGTCGGCGGACTCGCAGAGATGCTCGTCCAGAAGATTCGGGCGTCTGGAGGAGTCGTCAGGTACGGTCAACGCGTCGAAAGCATTGAAGCCGTCCACGGTGGATACCGGCTTCGTGCTCGGCGCGGTGACGTTCTGGCCCGTCGGGTCGTATCAAACCTCACAATCTGGAACATGGGGGACGTCGGGGATGGCGTCATTGGCGACCACTTCCGCCGTAAACGCTCGGCGCAGCGCGATGCGTGGGGCGCATTCACTGTCTATCTCGGCGTCAAGGACACGTTCGGGGACGATCGGGCGCTGCATCATCAGATTCTGTTTGACGAGCCCCTGCCGCTTACTGGATCGCGGTCCGTCTTCGTGTCGATCTCTGCGAAGGACGATGCGACCCGGGCGCCCGACGGGCATCGAGCCGTGACCGTCTCGACACACACCGATGTCGCACCCTGGTGGGCACTCGAGGGAGCAGCCTACGAGGAGGCAAAGGAACGCGTCGTCGAGGCCATCCTAGAGCACGTTCGGAACGATAGCCAACTCGGTCGGCTTGCCGTCCAGTCGCGGCTCTCGGGCACGCCACGCACGTTCGTCAGATACACGAGCCGGTCCCGCGGTCGCGTCGGTGGCATACCGTCTACATTCGGGGCACTCGCGGCAGCCGCGGGCCCCGTTACGCCGTTTCCCGGCCTCTTTCTCGTCGGCGACACGACTTACCCCGGGCAGGGAATCCCGGCCGTGGTTCTGGGCGCACTCAACCTTTCCGGCCGGATCGGACGCGCAGGCTCCACATAACCGTGCACGGCCGAACAATCTGCTTTCCATCAACGCGATAGGGGGTTATGATCGTTCTTCAAGCGACTTGGCAACCAGATGAGGGGTATGCGGCATCAGACGGCCGTTCCACTCAATACATTGAAGCGTGGTCGGGGAGACGGGTTTTTATTATGTCGATGTCTCGCAATTTTCGAAGGGTAGCCGCAGCCGTGTGCGCGGCACCCATGTTCGCTCTTGCCGTTTTCGCTGGCGGAGGTGGCGGTGGAGCCGTCGTCGCGCCGGCGATGCATGACACATTCCAGCCAATTGAAGTGCAGGGTCTCACGCTGAGCAACTTTGGCGTTGTCGATGGCAAGTTGTATCGCGGCGACCAGCCGAAGGGCGACGAGTATCGACAGCTCAAGGCGCTCGGCGTCAAGACGATCATCGATCTGCGTCTCGATGCCCGGAAGGACTCGCGCGCTCAGGCGGAGGCAGCTGGCCTGATCTACGTCAACATTCCCATTGACGATGCCAAGCAGCCCACCGACAAGGACGTCGCCGCATTCATGAAGACGGTCGAAGAGACCGACGGTCAGCTCTACGTGCATTGCGCGGGTGGCCGGCACCGGACGGGAGCGTTGATCGCCGTGTACCGGATGACGCAGAACGGCTGGAGCGTCGACCAGGCTTACCAGGAGATGCTGAATTACGACTTCTACACACGCTGGGGTCACGGCGGCTTCAAGACCTACGTGTTCGACTACTACGAAAGGATGCATGCGGATCCGCACAGCGTCCCGGTGGCGTGCACGGTGGCCGCAAGCCCGGCGGTGGCGATTCCGGCGGTCAAGTAACTCCTCTCATCAGTCATATGACGCTGGAACGGCGCGGCCCCTCAGGGTGTCGCGCCGTTTTTTCGTCCTCGCGATCACCGCAGTCTGCCGCGTTGCGGCCTCTCTGCGTCGCGGAGCATAATGCCGGGTCGAGCCAGTTCGATCATCGTCTCCGGAATCCTTGTCAGTCAGGCACCACCAAATGACCTCCAAGCCACGCCTTGTCCTCTTCAACCCGAGTCCCTGGGAGAACATGCCCTACTTCGGGTTGCCGTTGCCGTTGCTCGCGATCTCGGCGCTCCCGCACAGCAAGGGTTACCCGATCACGATCGTCGTGCAGGACGTCGACGACGATCCGGAACAGCAAGTTCTCGGGGCGTGCGCAGACGCGATGCTCTTCGGCATCACGAGCCTGACCGGCAGGATGATAGACGAGGGCCTGAAGATGGCCGCGAAGGTCCGCGAGCGGTTTCCGGACTTGCCCATCATCTGGGGCGGGACCCATCCGACTATCGCGCCTGAACAGACGATCGAGCACCCGCTGGTCGACATCGTCGTCGTGGGTCAGGGCGAAACGACTTTCATGGAGCTAGTCGAGGCTATCGAGAACGGTGCCCCTCTCGAGACCGTTCCAGGCATTCTCTTCAAGCGCGATGGAGAGATCGTCAAGACGCCGTGTCGCGGTGTCACCGACATCGACACGCTGCCGCCTCCTCCTTTCGAGATTCTCGATATGGAGCGATTCATCATGCTCCACAGCTCAGCTCTCGACCGTCACCTGTCGGGCGGTCGTGCCGTGACCTACTACACAAGTTATGGCTGTCCGTTCAGCTGCAGTTTCTGTTCAGAGCCCCTCACGTCGAACCGAAGGTGGTTCGCGAAGAAGCCCGAGACCGTGATGCGCGACTTGCACACGCTCGTCGACAAGTACAACGTGGACGTCGTCATCTTCGAGGATCCCATCTACTTCGTGGACGTCCGTCGCGTTCGGAAGATCAGCGAGTTGATGATCGAGCAGAACCTCGACATCCGGTGGACCGGTTCGAGCCGGCTCGAGGCCATCAAGAAGATCGACGACGAGACATGGGACGTTCTGAAGAAGAGCGGCATCCTGCAGATCTTCATTGGTATCGAGTCCGCGTCCCCGACAGTCCTGAAGGCCGTCGGGAAGAAGTACACGGCCGACGACATCGTCGATGTCGCAAGGATCCTCTACGAGAAGGGCGTGACGCTCTCGTGTTCGTTCATCGCGGGTATCCCGGTCGACGAGCCTGGACGCGAGCTCTGCGACGTTCTTCGCGAGGATTTGAGACTCTCGTCCGATACCATCCGGAGGATGGCCATGGTCAATCCCAAGGCGGGTATCGGCGTCTGCTTGTACACGCCCTATCCCGGCTCGGTCTCGTTCGATCTAAGCGTGAAGTACGGATTCAAGCCGCCACAACGACTGGAGGACTGGCACGGTTTCAATCACAAATCGAAATCCGTGCCGTGGCTGTTGCCCGAGCAGGTGAGTCTCTCAATAGGTCTGCCCATTGCGATCAAGGCGCTGCGCGGGAAGGATGCGAAACGCTGGAGGCGGAGCAAGGCGAAGGGCGCTTTCATGTATGCGTACTCCGTCATTACTCGCGCACGATTCCGCGCCGGATACTTCCGCTATCCGATCGAGCAGCGGTTGATGGCGCGACTCGCGCGAAAGGTCCTCTCCCAGCGTCCGAACGACAAGCAGATCAACGGTTACGTGGTGTGATTCGCAGCGGCCGATATCTTGTCCGCAATTCGGAGCGTCGCGCTTGACCGAAGTTTCCCCGCGTCGAGGACTCGGATTCGGCTTTGCCGTCGCCGGACTTCTATCGGCTGGACTCTCATATTTCGCATTCGATCTTGGCCTGATGAGCGGTCCGACATGGCGCCCGGCGCTCATCGCAATTGCCATAGGCGCCTTCTCGGCTGGCACGATCACGGCGATCGATCGGGCTTTCCGGCGCGAGCGGGCGACGCGTCCCGTCAAGCTGAAGGGTCCGTGGGCGTGTCCCGCGTGCGGATCGGCCTACGTTGCCGAAGCGACGATGTGCTCGGACTGTGGCGTGCCGCTATCCGGCGACCGCAGCAAGGCCGAGTCGGCTCGTTCGTAGGCCGTGTAGGCCTGACACGAGCGACTTCACACTGGGGGCGCGGGAGAGGATGGCGGAGGGTGGGGGACTCGAACCCCCAAGCCCTTACGGGCGTCGGTTTTCAAGACCGGTGACTTACCAATTAGCCTAACCCTCCGGCCGGGGCGGAAGTATACGCAGTCCGCGGACTCGAGTGCGAGCCGGGTCGGGCCGTCGAGCGACCCATAGGTCGACGGCGCCAATCCTTCGTCGACAACTGCGCCGCAACACGCGGCGATTGCCGTTCTTGGTATACTCCCGCCTCTCCACTCAAAAGGACGACCCGATGACCGAGACTTCTCAAAGCATGGATGCTGCAACGGCTGAAGCCGAGACGGACGCGACGAACGGTGCCGAGCCGATTCCGGACGTCGCAGGAAGCAGTGTCGAAACGGCCAGTTCCGCCGATCGCAAGATTCGCTACTGCCCCAAGTGCCACGCCCGTTACGCCAAGGCGGCCAGCGAATGCGTCACGTGCTCCGTGGCTCTCGTTGGCGAGCAGCCTCGAGACATTGCCCTCTTTCGACCGGAGCTCGACGTGCCGTTCGTCATCGCCTTCGCGCTCTACGTCTTCGGACATGACAAGTTGAACGGTGAGGCTCAGAGCTTTGGACTGATCTTCCTCATCGTCGGTTTCGCGACGCTCGTCACGTTTCGGGCCATCAGCTACGCCGAATGGCTCGGCCGGCGCTGACTCGTGTATTCTCGGGACGATCCGCGGCAGGATATGGGTTGAGGTCTGTATTGCAATGAGCTCCACAGCATCCGCGACTGCTGCCGAACTCGCCGCCCGGATCGAAGCGGGCGACGCTCTCTCGGACGAGGAATGGCTCGTCGCCGTCCACGATGTCCCGACCGACGAACTGCTGCGTCTGGCAGACGGCGTCCGCTGGCGGCTCCATCCGGAACCCGTCGTCTCGTACGTCATCGACCGCAACGTAAACTACTCGAACGTCTGCTCCGCCATCTGCTCGTTCTGCGCGTTCTATAGGAAGCCGGGTCACCCGGAAGGCTACGTGCTGCCGAACGAACAGATTTTCCAGAGCGTCGAGGAGATGTTCGCACTCGGCGGAAGCGGAGTTCTCATGCAGGGTGGCCTGCACCCGGACCTGCCGCTCGACTACTACGAGACACTGCTGTCCGAGCTGAAGCGGCGATATCCCCAGATCTATCTGCACTGCTTCTCGCCGCCCGAGATCATCAACATGCGCGACGTCTCGGGACTGCCGCTCGGCGAAGTGCTGACACGACTCAAGGCCGCGGGCCTGGACTCGATTCCCGGCGGCGGCGCCGAGATCCTAGTCGACTCGTTCCGCAAGCGTCGCGCGACGAAGTGCACTGGCGTTGAATGGCTCGAAGTCATGGAGACCGCGCACAACCTGGGGATTCGCACAACCGCGACGATGATGTTCGGCATGGGCGAGAAGCTCGAGCATCGCATCGAGCACATGCGAATGCTCAGGGACGTCCAGTCACGCACGGGCGGCTTCTATGCGTTCATCATGTGGACGTTCCAACCTGACAACACCCCGCTCGGCCGGGCATACCCCGACCGTATCCCCGCCGACGAGTTCCTGCGCTGGTTCGCCGTCGGACGGCTCTATCTCGAATCTATTCCGAATCACCAGGTCTCGTGGCTGACACAGGGGCTCGATGTCGGGAGGCGCGCGCTTCACGGCGGCGCGAACGACCTCGGTTCGATCATGATCGAGGAGAACGTGATCTCGGCCGCCGGCGCGAACCACAAGGCCACCGAAGCCATGCTGCGAGGAGTTATCGAATCTGAAGGCTTCCGTCCCGTCAAACGCAACGCCGCGTACGAGAGGCTCTCCGACTGAACTTCGACCCGCCGGGCCGCCGGTGGCCGGGCGGCCGGGACAGGATGGAACACTTGAGATGACGACGAAACTGTCACCCGACGTCTTCCGCACACGACGCGAGCGCTTTCTGGACGCGCTCGGAGACGGAGTTGCCGTTCTCCCCGCCGCGCCGGTCCGTCTCAGGAGCAACGACTCGGATCACCGCTACCGCGCTGACAACGACGTGCTCTACCTCACCGACTTTGCCGAGCCCGAGTGCGTTGCCGTGTTTGCGCCGAAGCATCCGGAGCACCAGTTCGTCCTCTTCGTCCGGCCGCGTGATCCGGAACGTGAAGTGTGGGACGGCAGGCGGGCCGGCGTTGAGGGCGCGGTCGCGGAGTTCGGCGCCGACGCGGCGTTCCCGATCGAGGAGCTAGACGCGAAGCTGCCGGAATACGTGGACAAGTGCGAGCGGCTCGCCTATCGCCTGGGTCGCGACGAGGCATTCGACCGTCGCGTCATCGAGTTGTTGATGAGCTACCATACGACTCGACGGGCAAAGGGACCGGGACCGCACACCATCTTCGACCCGGGCGAGATCGTCCACGAGATGCGCCTGCACAAGTCACCGGACGAGCTCGCGATCATGCGGCACGCAGCATCGTCGAGCGCCGAAGCGCATCGCGCAGCAATGGCCGCGGCGATGCCCGGCATGCACGAGTACGAGCTCGAGGCCCTCCTCGAGTACACGTTCAGGCGCCTCGGAGGCAACGGACCCGCCTATCCATCGATAGTCGGATCGGGAGCGAATGCCACGATCCTCCACTACATCGAGAATTCACGACGGATCGAGGACGGCGACCTCGTGCTGGTCGATGCGGGCGGAGAGTTCGGCTATTACGCGTCGGACATCACGCGCACGTGGCCGGCCTCGGGACGCTTTTCGGCGGAGCAGCGTGCGATCTACGAGATCGTCCTCGAGGCACAGCTCGAGGCGATCGCCAAAGTGCGGCCCGGTATCACGCAGCACGAGATCCACGAGGGCGTAGTTCGCACGATGACGTCGGGACTCGTCCAGCTCGGCCTGCTCGAAGGCCCGGTGGACGAAGCGATCGAGAAGGGAACGTACAGGACGTTCTACATGCACAAGACCGGGCACTACCTCGGGATGGACGTGCACGACGTCGGGAAATACAAGACAGGCGACGAGTGGCGGCCCCTCGAGGAGGGCATGGTCGTCACGATCGAGCCCGGACTCTACATTGCGGCCGATTGCGAATCCGTGGCGCCTCAGTGGCGGGGCATCGGCGTGCGAATCGAGGACGACGTTCTCGTGACCGCCGACGGCCACGAGGTGCTGTCGGACGCGGCACCGAAGCACGTCGCCGACCTCGAGCGCATTGTAGGTAGCGCGGCGAGGGAATCTGTCACGGCAGGCGCATAGACCGCGGGACGCTGCCGTGTGCAGTGAAGTCTCGAAAATGTTAAGGTCGCTGCTTCCCTGAACCCCGCTTCGGAGGATCCCACGTGCGTCTTTTCGCGTCGGTCGCGCTCGTTCTCACAATTGGCATTCCGTTCTCGGCCTCCGGGCTCGGCCACGCTCGCCAGAGCGCTTCCGCGTCGTCCTCCCAACTCGACCGTCGCGAGATCGCGGGTCGGATCATTGGCGCTGCCATTGTCGACGACACGGGCTGGAACCGTCTCGCCTACCTCGGCGATCGCATCGGCCACAGGCTCAGCGGGTCAGCCGCGCTCGACAAGGCCATCGCCTGGGCAGTCGAGGAGATGCGGCGCGACGGCCTCGACAACGTCCACACTGAAAAAGTCATGGTGCCGCACTGGGTGCGCGGCGACGAAAGCGCAACGCTGGTCGAGCCGGTCGAGCGCAGACTCAACATGCTCGGGCTCGGAAACAGCGTCGGCACCGGCCCGGACGGTCTGACGGCCGACGTCGTCGTGGTCCGCGACTACGATGAGCTCGACCGCCTTGGCGAGGCCGTTCGCGGAAAGATCGTCTGCTACAACGTGCCGTACACGGACTATGGAGCCACGGTTCAGTACCGCGGATCCGGGGCGTCGCGCGCAGTCAAATACGGAGCAGTCGCGGTGCTCGTCCGCTCGGTCGGACCGGTGAGTCTCGATACGCCGCACACGGGTGCGCTCCGTTATGACGAAGCGCTTCCGAAGATCCCCGCCGCTGCCATCACGATCGAAGGCGCCGAGACCCTCGCGCGCATGCAGGCTCGCGGAGATCGCATCCGTCTGCGCCTCGTGATGAATGCGCATATGCTGCCCGACGTCGAATCCGCGAATGTCGTCGCGGAACTGACAGGCTCGAAGCACCCCGAGCAGGTCATCCTTCTTGGTGCACACTTCGATTCGTGGGATGTCGGGACCGGCGCCCACGACGACGGCGGCGGATGCCTCCAGATCTGGGAAGCATTGCGGTTGCTGAAGAAGCTCGGCCTCCGGCCAGCGCGAACGATTCGAATCGTGCTCTACACGAACGAGGAGAACGGATTGCGTGGGGGAACCGGATACCTCGAGGCACACCGCGCGGAGCTCGCGAACCACTTGCTGGCGATCGAGACTGACTCGGGTACGTTTCGCCCGACGGGCCTCGGGCTCACGACGACGAATGAAGGGCTGAGGGCCTTGCTGGCCGACGTCCTGAAGCTGCTCGAGCCGATTGACGCCAGTTCGCTCTCCAAGGAGGGCGGCGGAGCCGACATCGGTCCGTTGATGCGCGAGGGCGTTCCGGGCGGCAACCTCGTCGTCGACAGCTCGACCTACTTCCACTACCACCACACGAACGCCGACACGCTCGACAAGATCAAGCCGATCGATCTGAAGCTCTGCGCCGCGGCGCTGGCGGTGATAGCCTTCATGACGGCTGATGTCGAAGTATGGCCGGCAACGGAGAAACCGGCATGACGACTCTTCGAAATCGAACGGTGATGATCACAGGCGCAAGCTCGGGCATTGGAGAGGCGTGCGCCCGCGCGTTTGCCAGCGAGGGCGCGCGACTAGTTCTCGCCGCGCGGCGAGTCGAGCGGCTCGAATCGCTCGCGGATGCGCTTGCGGACGGCCTGGACACCGAGGCGCACGTCATCGAGTTGGACGTACGCGACGCGGCAGCCGTCGATGCGGCGATCTCGAACCTGTCGGCGGAATGGTCATCGATCGACGTACTCGTCAACAACGCCGGGCTCGGGCTGGGGCTCGGCAAGCTTCACGAGGGCATCGTCGATCACTGGAATCAGATGATCGACACGAACGTGAAGGGATTGCTCCACGTCACGAAGGCCGTCGTGCCGGGAATGGTCGTCCGGGGCCGCGGGCACGTGATCAACATCGGCTCGATTGCCGGACACGAACTCTATCCCGGCGGCAACGTGTACTGTGCGACGAAGCACGCGGTGGACGCGATCACGAAGGGGCTTCGGATGGACCTCGTCGACACGCCGATCCGGGTGAGCACCGTCGATCCTGGACTCGTCGAAACGGAGTTCAGTTTCGTGCGCTTCGAAGGTGACGTCGAGCGGGCAAAGCGTGTGTACGAGGGGATCGAGGTGTTGAACGGGAACGACGTCGCGGATGCGGTCGTCTACTGTGCAACTCGGCCCCCACACGTTCAGATCAACGAGATCATCCTCACGCCGACGAATCAGGCTTCGGCGCTCGTCACGAGCCGCAAGACCGGGTGAATTCTCGGTGACCTTCGTGTCTCTGTGCTCTCTGTACCCCGACGGAATTGCCGCAGGCATACAGAGTTGCCCATGCGGCTTCGCCGCACCCCCTTTGATGAAACGGAACGGATTGGGAGCAGACCGTCCTGGAGCGACATTTGCGGCCCACGGAGATCAGTACCGGGAGCGACAGCGACCGGGTCGTCTCCATCG
>CAZQBW010000173.1:0-11425 GCA_964591515.1 uncultured Clostridia bacterium | reverse complement strand
GCGGGTCACCTTCTCGTCCTCAAGCAGGCGTGCCTCGAGGCGATCGACCGGCCAATTCTCTCAGCCGGTCTGCTGGCCGGGTTTGCCGACACCCTCGACTTTCTCGACGTGGAATGTTCAAGGCTGACCGCCGCCGCGCATTGGTCCGGAGCAACTGCAGTAGACCGGCTGCGCTCCGAGAGCGCGTCGTTCCGAACCGCGCTGGAACCAGCACCAGAGACGATACTGGCGTGGCAGAAGCGTCTGGAGAAACTCGGCCGCCTCGCGGGGGCCATTGCCGACACGGTCGACGAGATCAGCGCCACGCGCAGATCGGCCGAAGTAGAGGAGCTCAGATACTGGTCGGGTTGCCTGGCGTCCCAGGCTCGCTCGCACGAGCGCGATCTGGCCGCACTGGCTCCGTGGGCGGCGCTGGCCAGCTCGGCACCGCCTGAAGTAGTCACCATTGCCGGCCTCGACGAGGTCCTGTCCAACGACGCATCGCTCGCCGCACTTTCGGCGCGTGCAAGTGACATTGCGTTGACCGTCGAGCGGGTTCGCACCGGTGAACCATCTGTATCGGGTAATGTCGATGCCTGGCTCGCGAAGCTGCGCGATGCGGCGAACGAGGCTCGAGAGGAATGCGACTGGCTCCGGGACAGACTCGAATCGATCGCAGCGCGAGCCGGGCGGCTTTTCGATGAGATGGACTTCGGCTTCCTTTTCGACGAGAGTCGAAAACTCTTCTCGATCGGGTACAGCGTCGAGACGGCCCGCCTGGACAACTCCTACTACGACCTGCTGGCGAGCGAGGCAAGGCTGGCGAGCTACATCGCCGTCGCGAAGGGCGACGCTCCGGCAGAGCACTGGCACCGGCTCGGTCGGGGCCTGACGCAAATGGGCGGAGATCGAACGCTGATCTCGTGGTCCGGTTCGATGTTCGAATACCTGATGCCGTGTCTCGTAATGCGGACGTTCGACGGCACGCTTCTGGATCGCACGTGCCGGGCCGCAGTCCGCGAGCAGATCGCCTACGGGAAAAGGGCAGGAGTGCCCTGGGGCGTCTCCGAAGCCGCGTACAACGCCCGCGACCTGCAGCGGAATTACCAGTACGGACCATTTGGAGTGCCCGGACTCGGCCTCAAGCGCGGGCTCGTCGACGAGCTCGTGGTCGCGCCGTATGCATCGGCACTGGCGTTGCTCGTCGAAAACGCGGCCGTCGCGAACCTGAAGCGGCTCGAGGCCGATGGAGCCCGCGGTCGATTCGGGTTCTACGAGTCGCTCGATTTCACTCCCAGCCGCGTCGAGGAAGGAGAGAGGTTCGCCATCGTACGCACCTTCATGGCCCACCACGAGGGCATGACCTTGCTCGCCGTGGCCGAAAAGCTGCTCGGAGGGCGAATGAAGGCGCGCTTCCACGCCGAGCCGGCCGTGAATGCATACGAGCTGCTGCTGAGCGAGCGGAGTCCCCGTCTCGTGCCTCCGATCCGCACGGGCGTCGACGCCGACATTGCCGGGCTCCAGCTTCGCGAGCACCCTCCCGAAGTGACTCGTTACTTCGAAACGACTCAGTACTCGACACCGCGAATCCATCTGCTTTCGAATGGTTCATACTCGGTGATGATGACGACCGCAGGAGGCGGCTACAGCCGCTGCGGCGCCACGGCCATAACGCGATGGCGCGAGGACGTCACGTGCGACAACTGGGGACAGTTCTGCTACCTGCGCGACATCCGGTCCGGAGAAATCTGGTCTACGAGCTTTCAGCCGACACTGGCAAAGCCGACGAACTACTCGGCGACGTTTTCGCTTGGCAAGGCCGAGTACCGGCGCGAGGATCACGAAATCGAGACGCACACGACGGTGTCGGTCTCGACCGAGGATGACGCCGAGGTCCGGAGCGTTCGCATCGCCAACCTGTCGTCGGAGCCTCGCGAGCTCGACGTGACCAGCTACGGCGAGATCGTGCTCACGACGCAGGCCGCCGACCAGGCGCATCAGGCCTTCTCCAATCTCTTCGTTCAGACGGAGTTCGCGATCGGCCCCGGCGCGATTCTGGCCACCCGGCGGAAGCGGTCGCCAACCGACCCGGACGCATGGGCCGTCCACGTCTCCGCCGTGGAGGGAACGGGTGTCGGAGCTCCGCAGTTCGAGACCGATCGGGCCCGGTTCATCGGACGCAGCAGAACTACCGAGGCGCCCGTAGCCGTCGCGGAGAACCGGCCGCTCTCGAACACGTCCGGGGCGGTTCTAGACCCGATCATGAGTCTTCGCAGGCGGGTGCGGCTGGGCCCGAAAGAAGAAGTCACGATCTACTTCACGACAGCCTTCGCCACGAGCCACGAGCAGGCGCTGGCCCTGGCCGGCAAATACAGCGATGCGGGAAGCGCGTCACGGGCCTCCGAGCTTGCGTGGACCGACGCCCAGGTCGAGTTGCGCCATCTCGGAATGTCGGCCGGCGAGGCACAGTCGGCGCTGCGACTGGCGTCTCGACTTCTCTACACCAACCCCGACCTCAGAGCGCGGCCCGAGGTGATCGCGCGGAATCGCCGCGGTCAATCCGGACTCTGGGCGTACGGCATCTCTGGGGATCTCCCGATCGTCGTCGTCAGGGTATCGGAGCCGGAACACGTGCCGCTCGTTCGCCAGTTGCTGCGGGCGCATGGGCTCTGGCGACTTCGCGGGCTCGCCGCCGACCTCGTCGTGCTCAACGAGCATCCGACTTCCTATCAGCAGGAAGTTCAGGAGGCGTTGCTCGAGGCCGTGAGGTCCAGCCTGAGCGCCCATCTGCTCGACAACCCGGGCGGAGTCTTCGTCCGTCGATCCGACCTGATGCCGGAGGAAGACCGCGTTCTGCTGTTGACCGTGGCGCGCGCGATCCTCGTGGGAGGGCGTGGGACGCTTGCGCAACAGATCGAGCGAAAGCCGAGGCTGCTCAACCTGAAACCGGACTTCACGCCGAGGCGAGCGCCGGGGCGCTTCAGCTCGCAGACGCGACCGCAGCCCGAGCTCGATTTCTTCAACGGGACGGGTGGATTCACGGAGGGCGGCCGCGAGTACCGGATTGCCCTCGCGGATGGACAGACGACGCCGGCGCCGTGGTCGAACGTCGTTTCGAATCCCGGATTCGGTTTCGTAGTGACCGAGTCGGGCGGTGGTTTCACGTGGGCCGGGAACAGTCGCGAGAACCGTCTGACACCCTGGTCGAACGACGCCGTGTCGGATCCCGTTTCGGAGGCCATCTACCTTCGCGACGAAGATACCGGCGAGTCGTGGACGCCCACGCCGATGCCGATTCGGTTGCCGGGAACCTACGCGATTCGACACGGCCAGGGGTACTCGGTCTTCGAGTTTGCCGCGCACGGAATCGAGTCAGAACTGACGCTCTTCGTGCCGCCCGCGGACCCGGTGAAGCTGATGCGCCTGAAGCTGCGAAACACGAGCGGCGAGAGACGGCGGCTGACGGTGATGAGCTATGCGGCGCTGGCGCTTGGCGTCTCCCGGGAGGTGTCCGCGCCGTTCGTGTTGACGGAGGTCGATACGGAGACGGGTGCGCTGCTGGCGCGCAATCACTACAACAACGAGTTTGCTTCGCGGGTGGCATTCGTGGACTCGACGCCGCGGCCTGCATCGGTCACGGCAGAGCGGCGCGAGTTCATCGGGCGCAACGGCACGTTGTCGCGGCCGAATGCGCTGCATCGCACCGGCCTGTCGGGTCAGGTGGGCGCCGGACTCGATGCGTGCGCCGCGCTCGACGTGAAGGTGACGATCGAGGCGGGGTCTGAAACTGAGGTCGTCTTTGCTTTGGGAGAAGGTGCTGACCTGGCGGAAGCGCGGCGGCTCGTCGAGCGCTACAGGGAACCTGGGGTCGTCGACGCCGAACTGGAAAACACGCGCCGGGCTTGGGACACCCTGCTCGACACCGTTCACGTCGAGACGCCGGATCGCGCTCTCGACGTCCTCGTCAACAGGTGGCTGCCGTACCAGACGATCGGTTGCCGGGTTTGGGCACGAAGCGGGTTCTACCAATCGGGCGGCGCGTACGGGTTCCGCGATCAGTTGCAGGACGTGGCGGCTGCCGTCTATGCGGCTCCTGCCGTCGCCCGCGAGCAGATCCTGCGGGCGGCATCGCGACAGTTCGTCGAGGGCGACGTCCAGCACTGGTGGCATCCGCCGACCGGCAGGGGAGTCCGCACGCACATCTCGGACGATCTCCTGTGGCTTCCGTTCGTCGCGATGCACTACGCCGACGTGACGGGCGACCTGGCGATTTTCGACGAGCCGGCCGGATTCATCGAAGCGCGACAGCTCGGACCATCCGAGGACGATGCCTACCTCGTGCCCGATGTGTCATCAGAGACCTCGACGATATTCGATCACTGCGTGCGGGCAATCGCGCGCAGCCTCGCGGTCGGAGAGCACGGATTGCCGTTGATGGGGGCAGGAGACTGGAACGACGGAATGAACCGCGTTGGACACGATGGACGCGGCGAGAGCGTCTGGATGGGGTGGTTCCTTTCATCGGTGCTCGTGCAGTTTGCCGCCGTTTGCGACAGTAGGGGTGAGCCGGAGCGCGCTGTCCGATACAGGGAGCACGCAGAGTCGCTCGTGCGCGCAATCGAAGAAAACGGCTGGGACGGCGACTGGTATCTGCGCGCGTTTTTCGACGACGGGACGCCGCTCGGTTCGGCTGGTAGCCAGGAGTGCCGGATCGACTCGATTGCCCAGAGCTGGTCGGTGATATCGGGGGGCGGTGACGCTGAGCGCCGGCGCCGCGCGATGGCCTCCGTCGACGAGTTGCTGGTGCATCTGGGTGACCGGCTGGTGATGCTGCTGGCGCCGCCATTCGACAGGTCGAGCCTCGAGCCCGGGTACATCAAGGGGTATGTGCCGGGAGTGAGGGAAAACGGCGGCCAGTACACGCACGCCGCGATTTGGGTCGTGCTTGCGCACGCAATGCTTGGAGACGGAGACAGGGCAGGCGAGCTCTTCAACCTGCTGAATCCGGTTCGGCATACGACGACGAGAGCCGGCGTCTCGCGCTACCGTGTCGAGCCGTACGTGGTGGCTGCCGACGTCTATGCGGTTGCTCCGCACACGGGGCGCGGCGGATGGACCTGGTACACGGGCTCGGCGAGCTGGATGTATCGCGTGGCACTCGAGTCGTTGCTCGGGTTCACGAAACGCGGATCGCGGTTCCGGATGAATCCCTGCGTGCCGCGATGGTGGAAGGGGTTCACGATCGACTACCGGGCGGATGGGTCTCGCTATCACGTGGAGGTCGAGAATCCGGACGGCGTCAGTCACGGCGTCGCGCTCGTCGAGGTGGACGGAATCGCGATCGAAAGCGGATGGGTCGAGATCGCGCACGACGGGCGCGAGCACCGCGTCCGCGTCGTTCTTGGGGAACCGAAGGCCTGACGACCATTGCGCGAAGCGCCTTGGAGTGCGGCGCGCAGCGCCGCTTTGGATTCGGCTTCGTCCTGATGTCGATCCAAAGCGGCGCTACGCGCCGCACTCCAAGGCGCTACGCGCAAGAGGCAATGTGACGGCCGTCACATACTTGCGTGCAATCGGCGGCGTAGAATCGGTTCGCCAATTCGGGTAGGTGAATGGCGCGCCAGCAGTGGCGCATACCGACCGCCCCCACCGGTATCGGCCGTTCAGCTGGCAGCCACAGGTGGGCAATGCACGACACGTCCGATAATCCCGCCCAACGTCCGGTCCACGGCACAGCGGCCCTGGGACGACGCGCGTGTTGTCTTTGCGCCTCTTTCGTCGTGATGTTCGCCTTGTCTGCGCCGGGACGGGCCGCGCGATCGATCGAACCGCAGGACGCCGCGGCCGGGAACGCAGTGGAGACCGAGCCGCCTCCGGTCGGTCAGAGCTGGTGGTTCTTCGCCATCCTCGGCGTGCTGGCGGGCGCTGGAGTCTTCGGGTTTCATCGCGCCCGCGTTGCGCGCCTTCTCGAGGTCGAGCGGATCCGGACTCGCATCGCGACGGACCTCCACGACGACATTGGCTCTAGCCTCACGCAGATTGCCATCCTCAGTGAGATCGCGCGCTCGCGGGCTGAAGCAAACGATCCGGTTCTGGCCGACCTGGTCGAGAAAATCGCTGCCACTTCGCGCGAGCTCGTGGATGCCATGAGCGACGTGGTGTGGGCGATCAATCCCACCGAAGACCGCCTTGGCGACCTGGTTCAGCGAATCCGCAGGTTCGGCGCCGACCTCTCCGACTCGCAGAACGTCGAATTCCACTTTCGCGCGCCCAGCTCGGAGAATGGCGTTGTCGTGGACGCCGACGAGCGTCGCGAGGCCTATCTGGTCTTCAAGGAGAGCGTTAACAACGCGATCAAGCACTCCGGGTGCACGTCAGTGGAATCGGACCTCGCGGTCGACGACGGATGGCTCGTCCTCAGGGTGCACGACGACGGGCACGGATTCGACACCGATGCCGGCAGCGACGGATATGGCCTTGCGAGCATGCAGGCGCGAGCCCGCTCTGTCGGCGGATCTTTTTGCGTGGTCTCGGACCCGGACTATGGTACGACGGAGACCTTGAGGATGCCGCTGGGCAGTCGCAGGCGCTCGTGGTGGACCCAGCGGCGGCGAGTTCCCGTGTCGAACACACAGCGCAGGTTCCCTCGGTGGTCTTTCGGGATCAGGAGGCCGGCAAGTCAGGATGAACAGCAACAGAGGTGGTTCGAACGCGGGACCGCCCGCGAAGTTGATCACCGTAGCCATCATCGAAGACCGGCGTGAGATTCGCGAGGGGCTGGCCTATCTGATCGATGCGTCGGACGGATTCCGGTGCACGGGCGGGTTCGCATCAATGGAAGATGCGCTGAAGCGTCTTCCGGGAGACATGCCCGATGTGGCACTCGTCGACATCGGACTACCTGGAATGTCGGGTATCGAGGGAATCCGGATTCTCAAGGAGCGCCACCCGAACCTGCTCACGATCGTCCTGACCATCTACGACGACGCGGCGAAGATATTCGAGGCAATGTGCGCAGGCGCTTGCGGCTACCTGCTCAAGAAGACGCCGCCGGCACGCCTTGTCGAGTGTGTTCGGGAGGCCATGGAAGGCGGATCGCCGATGACGCCCGAGGTCGCGCGAAAGGTCATCACGCTCTTCCGCGAGTTCCGTCCGCCGGAGCACGCCGAGTACCGGCTCACCCCGCAGGAGACGCTGCTGCTCAAGCTCCTCGTCGAAGGCCACAGCTACAAGACCGCCGCGTCCGAAATGGGCGTCAGCACGCCGACGATCGCGTTTCACACGCGCAACATCTACGCGAAGCTCCAGGTGCATTCGAAGTCCGAGGCAGTTGCCAAGGCCCTGCGCGAGCACATTATCAACTGACTGGCGGTCCCCGTTCCTCGAGCCGCGAGCGGTAGCGAGCGTCCCACGGACAGCGCCTGAAACCGCAGATTCGTCGTTGCGAAACGACGAGCCTGCGATTTCAGGCGCTGTTTCGCGAACGCTCGCTACCGCTCGCGGCTCAAAAAACGGGAACCACCCGCGATGCTCACAGCCGCGAGAGCCGTCGGCTGGCATAGCGGTATACCGGGCTTGCCCGATCCGTGTCGAACAGGAGCAGCAGGTCCAGCTCGCGACGCAGGACGTCGCGACGTCCGACGCGCTCGGCCCACGAGATCGCCGCCAGCCGTTCCTCGACCTGCCTGACTCGCTCGTCCATGTCCGCCGGAACCGGCTTCTGCTGCTTGAGGTACGCCTTGTAGCTGACGACGAGCTCTTTGCCCTCGTCCGAGGAAGTGTCGGCCCCTGGCTTCGACGGGCCGATGACGATTACGAGCAGCAGGATGACCAGCGCGCCAACGGCGGCGAACAGGATCACCGGACTGACACCCTTCGACTCGGCCGACGACTCCTTTTTCGCCTTCAGGATGGGTTGCCTTCCGGAGTCGATCGCGTATCCCCGAAGCTCACCGGTCCCACCGGGCTCGCCGGTCTGTGGTCCTTCACCGCCCGGCGGAAGGCCGCCGGGCGGTGGCGTGGATGCCTTTCCCAGCTTGATGGGGCTCATAGCAGATCTCCCTGGACGATCTTGATCGCCATTGGTCCTAGAACCAGCATCAGAATGCCGAGCACGACGACGAACAGCGGGAAAATGGCCCTCGTGCCGGCTGTCTTCGCGACTTCTTCCGCGCTCTGGAACCGGTGGCGGCGCGTGGCGTCCGCCTGCGTCTGGAGAACTTCCTTGACCGGCTGGCCCGTGTCGAGACCGATGGTTACCGCAAGCAGGAACGCCGTCATCGCGTCAGAATCGAGGCGTTGGCCCATTGCCTTCAACGCGTCGATCTGCGACAGCCCGCGGTCGATGTCGGTGAGCACCGCGTCGAATTCCGCGCCGAGCGGGTCGCCGGCCATCAGGTCCCGGTAGACCATCATCGCCTGCGGCAGGGCCGCGTTCGCTTCCATGGCGAGCAGCATGAACTCGATGGCGAATGGCAGCCGCTTCTCGATGAGCGCCACCCGGTCGTCCGCAGCACTGCTAAGTCCCATTACCGGAATCCCGAAGCCGACCATCGCGCCGATCGGGAACCCCAGCAGCAGTCCGCCCAGGACCGACATGCCAAATGCCTGCGTCAGGAGCCAGACAAGCAGTCCGCCGCAAACAGCGCCTACCTCGCAAACGCCAAGGAACTGTTCGGCCGTCATCCGCGAACGCAGACCCGCACGTATCAGCCGATACTCCCAGTTGGCGAGCATCTGTCCGACACCGAGCGTGTTGGCGTCACGCAACCGTTCGTTGAGCGGCAGGAAGATCAGTCCGAGTCTGGCGGCGATGGCGGAAAGGGAACCGGTCTCGTCGGCGCCCGAGCGATCGACGTTGTAGTGCCCGATCCGCTCCTGTCCCTCGGCATAGGTGAGCATCGCCCGGGACATGAGCCAGTGGATGAGCAACGCCGTCGCGGCGAAGGCCGCCGCCGAACTGAGGAATGCTGCCAGGAGAGCCATGGTGTGTCCCCGTCTCCCGCAACCGTGGCCCGTTGCCGCGGTCGCGCGGACTTCAGATGGACGTCTTCAAAATCCGCCGTATCCACAGAATGCCGATCGCCTGAACGCCGATCACGAATACGAGCAGGATGTTCCCCATAAGCGTGTGAAACAGGATGTCCGGTATCGACGGATCGGCCAGGCAGATGAGCGTTCCGAAGATCGGGGTCATCGTGAGCACGATCTTCTGCTGCGCCCGTACCTCGGCCATCTCGCTCACGATCTTCTTCTGAAGACGCGAGATCTCGCGGATCGACGCGGAGATGCGCTCGAGCATGGTCAGCACCTCGCCACCACGCTCGCAGTTGATGATGAGCGCCGAACTCACCATCGTGAAGTTCTCGACGTTGAGCCGGTCGCGCGTGCGGCGCAGCGCTTCTTCGATGCTCGCGCCACCGAGACGATACTCGCCCGAGATGACGCCGAACTCCTGCGCGACCGGGCCCGAGAGTTTCTCGGCGACGTCTTCGATCGCCTGGGCCAGACTGCGTCCGGCGCGCACGGACGCGATCATCACCTGAACGGCGTCGGGCAGCTGCTCGTCGAACCGCTTGAGCCGCCTCGTCCGCGCGACCGAATAGAGACCCTTGGGAACGAAGTGCGCGGCGAACGCCGCGGCCAGGGCGAAGACGATGCTCCCGCTCAACAGGATGGTCGCCACGAAGACAGCCGCGATAAGGGCGATGGCGCCGAATGCGGCCTGCCGGGCCTGCTTCGGAGTCCAACCGAGGAAGAGCTCGTCGACCCACGTCGCATACCGTGCCGCATCCGACTCGGCGCGTTTCTCGAACCAGCCCCATCCGGACTGGTATCCCCCGACGACGAGCGCCGTCACGCTCAGGCAGATCAGGAGTGATGTGATGAACGCAATCATGGAATCTCCGTGGTCCGAGCCGCGCGGCGCGGGTCAGAACAGCGTGTCGAGCGTCACCCGACCCGTGTCGAGCAACTGGTCCAGGAAGGAGGGAACGAAGCCCGTGAACTCGAGCCGTCCGGCCGACCGGGGCTCGCCCTTCTTCCGGCGAACCGCGAACACCTCCTCGAGAATGACCTGGTTGTCGTCGTCGTCGATCCCGACGACCTCGCAGATGGACGTGACGCGCCGCAGGCCGTCCGAGAAGCGGCAGACCTGGACAATGACGTCCACGGCCGAGCCGATCTGCTCTCGCAGGGCCCGGCTCGGAAGATCGATGCCTTCCGCCTCCATCGAAAGCACTTCGAGCCGTCGCAGGGCGTCCCACGGCGAGTTGGCGTGCAGCGTCGTCAGCGAACCGTCGTGGCCAGTGTTCATCGCCTGCAGCATGTCGAGCGCCTCGCCGCCACGGCACTCGCCAACGATGATGCGATCCGGCCGCATGCGCAGCGTGTTGCGGACGAGGTGACGGATCGTGATCGCGCCCTTGCCCTCGAGGTTCGGCGGCTTGGCCTGCAGCGTTATCACGTGGCGTTGCGCGAGCTGGATCTCGGCCGTGTCCTCGACCGTCACGATTCGCTCGCCGCTCGGGATGAAGCTCGCGAGCACGTTGAGCAGGGTCGTCTTTCCGGACCCGGTGCCGCCCGACAGGATGATGTTCTTCCGGGCGAGGACGCAGGCCTTCAGCAACTCGGCTGATTGGGCCGATAGGGTGTTTCGCGCAATGAGGTCGGCAACCGTGAACTGCTTCTTCTGGAACTTCCGGATGGTCAGCGCCGGTCCCTTCGTCGCGACCGGTTCGATGATGGCGTTGAGTCGAGAGCCGTCCTGCACGCGGGCGTCGACCATAGGAGAGCTCTGATCTATCCGGCGGCCCTCCCTGGCGATGATGCGCTCGACGATTCGGCGAGAGACGTCTGGTGAGAGCATCTTGCGACCCGAGTCCAGGATCACGCCGCGACGCTCGATGTAGATGTCGCCGCTCGGAATCACCATGATGTCGTTGACGTCGTCGGCCGACATCAGATCCTCGAGCGGACCGAGCCCGAAGATGACGTCGAGCAGATGCTCGCGCACGAGCCCGAGTGCAAGCGTCTTGCGGTCGCCCGGCTTGAGCAGACTGGCATCCTGACGAACGAGTCGATCGAGTCCGTGCTCGACGCGATCGGCGTTCTCGAACTGCGAGGACTCCACTCGCACGCCGAGACGTTCGAGCAGCAGTTCCACCAGGCCGGCGAAATGCACGGCGTTCTCGCGTTGACCGCGCCGGTCGCGGTCGCTCGCTCCGGGCTGGCCGTAGCCGTGAACGCGGTCGAGAAGGAGCTCGTGGAGGGCCTCGATGGCGAGGTACTCCTCGAGATCGGACGCGAGGTGAAGCTGGTCGAGCAGTTTGTCGAGCGTCGAGACCGTGTGCTTTCGCTGCGCATCGTCGGTCGGGCCTGCGCCGCCGATCCGAAGTGTATCGAGCAGGCGGCAGTGAATGTCGGCTTCGAGCTCGTGGAGCTTTCG
>CAZQBW010000172.1:6475-11432 GCA_964591515.1 uncultured Clostridia bacterium | reverse complement strand
CACCGCCGTCGTCGCTCGTGTTCAATGCCGACTGGGACGACTTCCCGATGCTCTTCTTCCACGACACGCACAATTCGTACGTCAGCGGACTCGACCCGACGTACCTGCTCTACGCCAACCCGGCAACCGCTGCCGAGTACGATCGAATCACCCGCGGCGAGGTCCAGAGCCCCGGTGCGTCGATCATCTCGAGGTTCGGGGCCCAGTTCGCAGTGACGGCCAAGGACCGCGAACACGAGGAGTTCATCCGCCGCGCACGCGCCGATCGCTCGATGCGTGCGGTCTACGAAGACGACCACGCCGTCGTCTTCGCGATCGCACCGCAGCCGTGACTTGCGCCGTGCTTCTGGCCGTCTGGTATCATCAGCGATTCGTTTCCGAGGAGAACCTGACGCTGTGCATCCGCGTGTCCTGATGATCGGTCTCGACGGCATGACCTACGACGTCCTCGATCCGTTGATCGAGGAGGGCGTGACGCCGGCAATCGGTCGCCTCGTGCGTGAGGGATCACGCGCGCCGCTCGAGACCATCTTTCCACCGTTGACGGCGGCCGCGTGGACTTCGGCGGTGACCGGAAAGAACCCGGGCAAGCACGGCATCCTCGAGTTCTTCCTGCGTCGGCCCGGAACGATGGAGGACATGGCGGTCAACCAGAAGTTGCGCGACAGCCGTGCCATCTGGGACCTGCTCGGTGACGCCGGCATCCGTTCGATAGTGACGAACGTGCCATGCACCTATCCTCCGGAACAGATTCCTGGCGTGATGATCTCTGACTTCCTGACGCCTGGCGGGCGGCGCGACTTCGTGACACCCGACGGATTGCTCGACGAGATCGAAGCCGAATTCGGACCGTACCGGCTGCACCTGGGCGGAACGTACCGCCGTGGACAGATCGATTCGGTCGTCGACGAGCTCATCGACGAAATCGAGTACAAGACGAGGGTCAATCGATACCTGATGGAGCGCGAGGAGTGGGGCGCCTGCTTCACCCACGTGTGGGGAACGGACCGTATCCAGCACGAGCTCTGGCATCTTTTCGATCCGCGTCACCCGCGGCACGACGCCGAGGAAGCGAAGGGCTACCGGTCGCGCGTCACCGAATACTGGTCTCGCGTCGACGACTGCGTCGCCCAGATGGTCGAGGCGGCAGGTCCTTCGTGCAACACGCTGCTCGTTTCGGACCACGGCTTCGGACCGCTGCACAAGTACTGCTCGTTCAACGTGTGGCTGTTGCAGCAGGGTCTGCTGCGGCTGAAGTCCGATGCCGCCACGATGGTCAAGCGACTGGCGTTCGCGCTCGGGGTCACGCCCGAGTTCGCGTTCAAGATGTCGCGGAAGGTCAAGTCCGGCGGCGCGAAGGCGAAGCGCGGAGTGACGGCCGATCGAACGGCGCGCGGCAAGCTCAACAAGCTCTTCCTGTCCTTCAACAACGTGGACTGGTCGACGACGAAGGTGTACTCGAAGGGTAACTACGGCCAGCTATTCGTCAACCTGAAGGGGCGCGAGCCAGGCGGGACCGTGTCGCCCGGTACCGAGTACGAAGCCGTGCGCGACGACCTGATCCGAAGGCTTCGTGCCATCACGGATCCGGCGACGGGCACGCCTCTGATCGGCGAAGTCTTCAAGCGCGAGGAGCTCTTTCACGGCCGGCACGTCGAGAGCGCTCCCGACGTCTGCTTCCTGCCGGCCGACATGCGCTACATCTCGATCGGCGACATGGACTTCACGTCGAATCGATTCATCGTCGACGCATTCGGGATCTCGGGCGGACACCGAATGCACGGAATCTTCGCTGCGCACGGGCCGTCGATTCGTCGCGGGATGGCGCTCGGCGCGGCACACATCACCGATCTCACACCGACAATGCTCCATCTGCTCGGCCAGCCGATCGTGGACGACATGGACGGTCGCGTGCTCGAGGACATCCTCGATCCGGCATTCCTGCAGGCGAATCCGATTCGAAGCGTCGCTGCCACTGGCGGGCACGAAGCTGCGGACGCGGACCTGAGCGCCGATGAAACCGGAGAGATCAAGGACAGACTGCGTGAACTCGGATATCTCGGCTGAAAAGCCACCGCTGGACCGCGACGACGGCACGAGCGTGAAGGACACATCCATTCTTTCCGTGCGCGCCGCGGCATCGAGACTGCTGGCCTACACACTGTTCGGGCTCCTGGCCGGGGTCGTCCTCTGGCTCATCGAGACGATCGATCGCTTGCTGGTGCTTCGCGGAAGCATCAACGGCACCGGTGAGACGCTGCAACTCGCGCTTCTCTTCGGAGTGGCCATCGCCGGAAGCGGAATCGTCGGATTAGGGCTCGGGGTCGCGGCAACGGCGCTCGAGTTGGTCCGACAGTTACTCGCGCTCGCCGTGTCCCGGCTCCGTGGCGGCCTGCCGCCAATGATGCTCGAAGCGGCCAGCCTCATTGCGGCGGGGATCGTCGTCACGATCGTTCTCAAGACGATCAGCGGACAGTTTCCGGGACTTCTCGAAGTCTCGATAGACCGTCTCGTGCTTAGAATCAACGACCGGCTCACGCCGATGCCGTTCGTCGTCGAGCACTGGAAGGCGATCTACACGCTCGTCATCTTCCTGTTCACGCTCGCGATCATGTGGTCACAGGTCTGGCTCTTCCGTCCGCGCGGCCGATGGTCCTGGTTGCTCGCTGCGGCGGTGGTTGCCGGAGGCGGAGTCGCACTCGCGGTCTGCTACGCCTTCGACTCGCGGGCTTTCTATGCCCGTTACGAGTACACGATCCACTGGCCGCTGGTTATCGGCTACAGCGTGATGACGGTGCTCCTGATGGGCTTCGCATCGCGAGTGGTTTCGTCGATGGACTGGGGAAGGGAGCTGCGCCGCCCAATCGTCGCGACCACGGTCGCCCTGGCGGTCCTCGCGACGGGCACTATTGCGTATGCGGCGACGGCGATGGACTCGAACCAGAACGTGAAGGCACTGTTCTGGAACCGCTCGGTCATCGCCAGGCGAACGCTCGAGATCGCCCGAAAGCTCATCGACCGAGACGCAGATGGCTACTCGCCGAGCTTCGGTGGCGGTGACACGGACGACCGGAACGCCGCGGTTCATCCGTTCGCTGCGGAAATTCCGGGCAACGGCATCGACGACAACGGGATCGGCGGCGACCTCGCGCTCGAAGACATGTCGGCCCAATGGAAGGTGCCGGCGGCTGGCGAGTTCGTGCCCGCAGCGGAGCCGCCCGTATTCAGTCCCAAAGACGCGCCGCAGGGCGCCGTCGACGTGATGAGTCCCGAGGCCGGCACGCGGCCGGCGCCGGGCCCGGTCGTGAAGCGCCCGAACGTCATCCTGCTGACGATCGACTGCCTGCGAGCCGATCACATGAGCCTGTACGGCTACCATCGCGAGACGACGCCCAACATCGATCGGTATGCCGCGAATGCCCTGACTTTCACGTACGCCGTTCCGCACGGCACGAACACCGGCCACTCGTTCTGCGCCATGCTGCGGTCGTCGATGATGGAAGGCATCTTCGATCGCAACGTTCCGACGTTGACGCAGGAGCTCAAGGGCGCTGGGTACGCGACTGCATTCATTAACGCGCGCAGGTTCGACGACTGGCTGCCGCCGCGCCGATGGCACCGGTACCGGCCGACAATGGTCGAGAACTTCGACGTCCTCCATCTCGACGGCGAGCGCGAGTGGACCGCCGAGCAGCTGACGGACGCCACGATCCACTATCTCGACGTGCTGCCTGCCGAGCGACCGCACTTCCTGTGGATGCACTTCATGGACGTCCACATGCCGAGGGAAGGCCATCCCGAGTACGGCTACGGCAACACTGACATTGACGTGTACGACGCCGAGATCCGGTACGTCGACGCTCAGCTCGGGCGTCTGCTAGATCGAATGCGCGACCACGGCATGCTCGAGAACGCGATCGTCATCATCTCGGCCGATCACGGCGAGGGTTTTCTCGAGCACGGAACCAAGGATCACAGCAACAAGCCGTACGCAGACAACAGCCACGTGCCGCTCATCGTGATGACACCAGACGCGCCGAAACGACGCGTCGACACGGTCGTGGGACTCTTCGACGTCGCGCCGACGGTGCTCGCGCACGTGGGCCTCGCCGTGCCGGACGTCTACCGTGGGATCGACCTGCTGGCGGCGGCGCGACAGCCCGTGTTTCCGGTGCGCCCGATAATCAGCGAGACGCCGCGCAACGGTATCGAGACTTCGTTCTTTGCGTGGGCCTACATCGACTGGCCGTACAAGTACGTCTACGACATCCGCGGGGGGACGCAGGAGCTCTACGACCTTGCGCAGGACCCCGACGAGCAGCGAAGTCTGATCGAGATCGATCGCGAGCGGGCAACCGGGATGCGGAACGCCTTCGGCCGATGGCTGGATCTCGAGATGGCTCCGCCGCCGAGACCGCGGGCCATTCCGTGACCGGCGATCCCATCGATGCTTCGGTGACGCCGGCCTCCGCGACGCAGGAACCGGACGAGCGGCCAGCGTTTGGACGGCGAGTTCTTGCGCACATAGTGCTCGCGTTTGCCGCAGGCGGGCTCGTGTTTCTGGTTGAAGCGATCGATCGGCTGAGAGTTCTCCGAGTCAATCTCAACGGTGCGGGAGACGCAGCCCGCCTCGCAATGCTGCTCGGCGCCACGGTCCTCTTCGTGGCATTGGCAGCGGCAACGTTCGGGGTGGTGTGGACGGTGGCGGACAGTGTTCGCGCGGCTTTCGACCGTCGCTTTGGCGAGCGGTTCGGACGGTGGCGCGCGCTGGCGTCCCTGCTCGCGGGCGCGGCCGTCGTGAGCGTGCTCGCTCGCGTGGTTTCGGGGCTCGTACCGTGGGCGCTCCAGTTCCCGGTCTACCGGATCATCCAGAGAATCGACAACAGGCTCTTCAGCCTCGGGCTCATCGCCGACTATCCGAGGGTGGTCTTCACGCTGCTCCTCATCGGCACCGTCG
>CAZQBW010000172.1:0-6375 GCA_964591515.1 uncultured Clostridia bacterium | reverse complement strand
CTCATCGCCGACTATCCGAGGGTGGTCTTCACGCTGCTCCTCATCGGCACCGTCGTCGCAATCATGGCCCTGCACGCGTGGCTCTTTTCTGAGCGCGGACCTCGCGCGCGCGCCGCCGCGATCGGGTTCTCGATCCTGTGCCTGGTTGCTGTCGTGGGCGGCTACTACGCCGACTCGCGCGTCGAGTTCACGCGGTACGAGTTCATGTTCCACATTCCGGCCGAGGTGCTCTACTCGATCGCCGCGTTGCTTACCCTGATCGGAATCGCACGGGCATTCGGCGCGCCGGAGCGTCTGGCGTTCGCGCGGCCGGTCGTGGCCTGCGCACTGGCCGCGGCATTTCTGGGCATCGGGTCGTTCGCGTTCGGTGCCGTGGCCATGGACGGGAGCCAGAACGTGAAGGCGCTCTTCTGGTATCGATCCGTCATCGCGCGGCGCGTTTTCCAGCTCGCCCGCTATGCCACGGATCGCGATGGCGACGGTTTCTCGGCGTCGTTCGGTGCAGGAGATCCGGACGACTCAAACCCGAACGTCCACCCGATGGCGCCGGAGGAGCCCGGCAACGGCGTCGACGACAACGGGATCGGCGGCGACCTTTCCGTGGCCGAGTTCTCTCGCGGCTCGCTCTACGGCGGAGTCTCGACCGTGTCGGCTCCGGCGATCGTGACACCGGCGACGAAGGTCCGTAACGTCCTGATCCTCTCGATCGACTGCCTGCGCGCGGATCATCTCGGCACCTACGGTTACCATCGGCCGACGTCGCCGAACATCGACGCATTTGCAGCGGAGTCACTGGTGTTCGAGCATCCGTATGCCCAGGGGACCAACACGGGCCACTCGTTCACGTCGATGTACCGGTCGTCGTATGCCGACGACATCTTCGACGATCGGATTCCGACGTTTGCTGCCGAGCTCGGGCAGCACGGCTACGAGGCGCAGTTCATCAATGCGATCAGGACAGACGCGTGGCTGAACGCCCAGCGTTGGGGGAAGTACAAGTCGCTGATGGAGGACTTCGACGTCCTGCACGACAGCGGGGACAGGTTCTGGAACGCAGAGGTCCTCACGGATCAGGCTATTGCCGCCCTCGACGCGCAGCCTCGCGATGTACCTCATCTGACCTGGGTGCACTACTTCGACTGCCATCGTCCGCGGAAGCGGCACGCCGGGCACGACTTCGGCCGAAGTGCCGCTGGCATTTTCGACAGCAACGTGGCCTACGTGGACCAACACCTGGGCCGGATGTTCGAGCATCTTCGCGCGACCGGGCGGCTCGACGACACAATCGTCTTCATCATCGCGGACCACGGCGAGGCGTTCATGGAACACGGCGCCATGGACCACAGCAACAAGCCCTACGAGAACAACACTCTCGTTCCGCTGATCGTCCACGCGCCCGGTGAAGCGGCCGCGCGATTCGCGCAACCGGTCGGGCTCATCGACGTCGGCCCGACAGCGCTCGGATTCGCGGGCGTGCCGGCGCTCGCCTGCTACCGCGGAGTCGACCTGCGACCGTCGGCCCTGCCCGGCGGGCTCCCGCGACGTCCGATCATCAGCGAGACGCCGCGCAATCTGATCGAGTCGTCGTTCTACTCGTGGGCGCTCGTCGACTGGCCCTACAAGGTCATTTGGGACGTCCGGTCGAACACCACGGAAGTGTTCGACCTCGCACTCGACCCGGGCGAGCTGCACAGCCTGGCCGACCGCGATCCGGGACTTGCGACCCGGATGCGGCAGTTGCTCGGTGAATGGATCGATCGTGAGACGGCACGGACCGGCGCGGTCGGGCCCGGCGACGAGGGACTGGGCGACGACGGCGACTAGTGTGGGACGTTCTGACGATTGACCTGTGATTCACAACGATGACTGAACGCTTTAGAGAGCAACTTCGACGTTATCTCGTGGCGGCCGTTGCCGCCGGCGCCCTGATCTTTCTCGTCGAGCTCATCGACCGCATGATCGTGCTCCGGTCGAGCCTGCTGTCGGTGACCGATGCGATTCTCCTCGGGTTGTACCTGTCGCCAACGTTGTTGATCGGGACTGCATTCGGAATCACGGTCGGGGCAGCGCTTCTGGTCGCCGGATCGTTGCGAACCTGGATACGAGCCGTGATCGAGCGCAAGTCGGAGCGATATGCGGGACCCGGCGGAGCGGTCGCGGCGATCGTGGTGCTCGCGATCGTTGGATGGATCATCGCCACTCTGGCTCCGGGGCTCGTCGCGATTCCATTGGAGAAGCTCGTCAACAAGATCGACGACCGGATCGTCCGCATTCCACTGTTCGTTGCGAACTTCCGTCTGCTGCTCGCGTGCGGATTCATCGCTGCGGCTGCCGCGCTCGTCGGAATGGACGCACTTGTGGGGGCAGAGTCGGTGCGGTTGCGACGATGGCTGGGTGGCCTGCTGGCGCTGGTCTCGCTCGCGGCGCTCGGCGTGATCTATGGCGTCGATTCGCGGATCTATTTCGGACGCTACGAGCTGTCCATGCACCTGCCGGCGCTCGCGGCCATGCTCGGCTGTGCATACGCGGCCTCGTCATTCGGGTTGGGGATCGTTGGTCGTCGCACGGCCCGACGGTGGATCCCGGTCGTCGTGATTGCGATCGTTGGAGTGTCGGGCCTGGCATTCGCCTTTTCACTTTGGCATCACGGCCGGAACGAGAACGTGAAAGCCCTGGTCTGGCGCCGCTCGATCATAGCCCGGCGTGCCTACCAGGCAACCGCCGCGCTTACCGATCGTGATCGGGACGGGTACAGCGGATGGCTGGAAGGCGACACCGACGACCGCAATCCGCTCGTCAACCCCGTTGCCACCGACCTGCCCGGCGACGGCGTCGATCAGAACGGCATCGGCGGCGACGCGAGGATTCCAGCGGTCGGTTCGCCACCGGCGGCCGCAGCCGCCGCACCCGGCTCTGCGAGGAATCTGATCCTCATCTCGATCGACACGCTGCGTGCGGACAGGATGTCAATCTACGGGTACGGGCGCCCGACGACGCCCGAGCTCGAGCAAATCGGCAGTCGCGGCGTCGTTTTCGATCGCGCCTACAGCCAGGGATCGAACACCGGGCAGTCGTTCGCGTCGATGCAGCGCTCCGTGACGCGCTCCGCGATCTTCACTCACGGCGCGCCAAAAACGCTCTTCCGGAGGCTCGCCGACGCCGGGATGCGAACGACTTTCATCAATGCACGTCGGGACGACGCGTGGCTCGAAACGAAGCGGTGGGTGAGGTATCGGGAGATCATCCTCGACGGCGTCGAGTCATACGACCATCGCGACGGCGACCAGCTCTGGGATGCGGACAAGGTTACGGATCGGGCGATCGAATACCTCGGTTCGCTTCCGGCCGGAACTCGTCACGCCACGTGGATCCACTACCTGGATCCGCACGAGCCGCGAAAGAAAATGCCGCCTTTCGACTGGGGCAACTCGGCATCGGACAAGTACGATACTGAAGTCGCCTTCACGGACCTGCACATCGGCCGGCTGTTCGACTTCCTCGAGTCTTCCGGAGCTCTCGACAACTCGATCGTCGTGCTCGTGTCCGATCACGGTGAAGCGTTCCTCGATCACGGCATGGACCTGCACGGCAATCGTCCTTACACGGATCAGCTGCACGTTCCGCTGATGATGTGGGCGCCAGACGTCGCCCCAGCTCGGATCGCCGAGCCTGTGGGAGTCATCGATCTCGCGCCGTCGGTCCTGTCCTACCTTGGCCTCGAGCCGATTCCAGGGGCAACGGGCCGCGACATTCTAAGGTCCGAGGTCCTGCCGCATCCCGTTTTCCACGAGACGCCCCTGAACCTAGTCGAAGTCTCGTTCTTCGCGTATGCAGTGACCGCTGGCGACTGGAAGTACATTCTCGACGTGCACGGCAACACGGTGGAGTTGTACGACCTGAGGTCGGATCCCACCGAGCTTCACAACCTTGCGGACGCTCGCCCCGACAAGGCAGCTGAGCTCAGAGCGGTTCTCGCGGAGTGGCTCGATTCGACCGGATCGGTGTCGTCGCTCAAGGGGATGTAGGGCCGGCGGGCCGCGCGGCTTGATCTTCGGTTCCGTGGCAGAGTACAAACGGCATCACGCGAGGAGAGTTCATGGACCCCGAACACGAAGTCACAGCCTGGGTGTTTGGTTGCACGGACGCAGGTCTGGTTCGCAAGAACAACGAAGACGCCTATGTGATTGCGGACCTGACAAGCAGGTCGGCGATCGCTTCGTCGATTCCGGCTGGTGCCGATGCGCCCTTTCTCGACAAGACGCAGCGCGGCGAAGTCGCCATGCTCCGGAAGATGACGGTCGGAGATCACGGATTGTTGCTGGCCGTTTCGGATGGAATGGGTGGCGCCGAGGCCGGCGAGTTTGCGAGTTACCTGGTCGTCGAGAGCATTCGCGAGGGACTCGCCTCGAGCCAGGGCGACAGTCCGACTGGCAGCCTGGTCCGCGAAGCCGTCGAGCGGGCGAACAACGTCGTCTTCGAGACCGCCGAGAAAGTTCCCAGGCAGACCGGAATGGGCGCGACGCTGACTTCGGTACTCGTGCGCGACGACCGCGCGTACATCGCGTGCGTCGGCGACTCGCGGTGCTTCATCATCCGGAACGGTCGAGTCAGCCTCGTCACGAGGGACCAGTCTCTCGTCGAGTCGCTCGTGGAGCTCGGGCATCTCACGCGCGAACAGGCCGAATCCTCGCCACACAAGAACGTGATCCTCCAGGCACTAGGAACGCGGAAAGAGGTCGCCGTCGCGCTGACGCGCCTGAAGCTCTACCGCGGGGACATGGTGCTGCTGTGTTCCGACGGTCTGTCGGGAAAGGTGGCGGCGGAGGAACTGCTCGAGTTGGCACTTGCCGGTCCGACGATCGAGATCGCCGGAAGGCGAATGGTCGCTCTGGCGAACGAGCGTGGCGGAGAAGACAACATCACGCTCATCCTCACGCACTTCGGCGGGCCCGGGCTCGGCATTGCTCCGGAAGGTGCAGGCGTGACAGGGACACTCGAGAAGATCCACGGTTTCAACCACGCTGCGGGGAGCGGCTACGAGGACAATCGGGATCTGTCGACGAAGAAGCTCGAACCGATCACGCCCACCACGCGGAAGCTGGATGACGATGGAACCGACGGGACTGCTTCGTAGCGGTCAGCGTTTCACCCGACGTGTATCGCGAACTCCGCATAGCCGTCGCCGTTCCGGCCCACAATGAGGAACGGCTGATCCGTCGGACGCTCGAGCGCGTCCCGGGCTTCGTGGACGACATCGTGGTCGTGGATGACGCGAGCACGGACGACACGGCTGCCGAGATCCGTCACGCCTCGTTGCGCGATTCGCGCATCCACGGATTGATGCACGACCGCAACCGCGGCGTCGGTGCGTCGATCGTCACGGCGTTCGAAACCTCGATCGCGCTCGGAGCGGACATCGTCGTGGTCATGGACGGAGACGGTCAGATGCATCCCGACGACCTAGCGGCAATGGTCGAGCCTGTGGCGTCGGGACGATTCGACGTCGCGAAGGGATTGAGATTCGATGGTATTCGGCCGCGGGGCTCGATGCCGAGTGGAAGATGGATCGGGAATCTCGTGTTGAGCGCGGCGACACGGCTGGCGTCGGGTTGGCGGGCGCCGCTCGACTCGCAGTGCGGTTATGTCGCGCTGTCGGCCGCAGCACTCTCACGGCTGTCGCTCGCCGAGCTGTATGCCCGTTACGGATTCCCGAACGACCTGTTTCTCAGATCGGTCGGCGCTGGGCTACGCGTTTCGTGCGTGCCGGTGAGGTCGGTCTATGGCGCCGAGGTTTCGGGAATTCGGCCGCACGTGGCAGTGCCGGTGATTTTCTGGTTGCTTGCGCGAGGGTGGCTGCGCCGGATCACCGGCGGGAACCGAGGACGACGGCCCGCGTCTCAGCCCGCGATCGAGGTCGACGAGGCGTGATGAGCCGGTGTCGGATCGCCGGCGCGCTGGGACTGCCCGGGATCCTGTGGCTGTTGCTCGCAGGATCGCTCACGGCCGGCTGCGGGAATGAACAGATGGCCATCACGGGATATGGTCCCGTGGACATTCTGGAGTTTCCACAAGGCCACATCGGACGACCTTCCACGCCCGAGCCCGTATTGATTGCCGGCCCGATCGCGCTCACGACGGATTCCGATCTGGCAACGATTGTATCGGTTCGTTCGAGGCTGAAATCCGGAGTCTATGAACTCGTGACTTTCGTCGACGGTACGGAGTTCTCGCGTCGACGAATAGGACGCATTGGCGAAAACATGACGATATTGCCCTTGCCGGCTGTCGGATCCGCGACGCTCGCTGTCTACCAGTCCGGCAATGCCGGACCGCTTGACGTCGAACGGCAGCATGGCGCGGCGCGGATCGTCGGAG
>CAZQBW010000171.1:0-11445 GCA_964591515.1 uncultured Clostridia bacterium | reverse complement strand
GAAGGAGTTCTCGCGGGCGTCGGACTTCCTGTATCTCGGCCGCGGAATCAACTTCCCGATCGCGCTCGAAGGCGCGTTGAAGCTCAAGGAAATCAGCTACATACACGCTGAAGGCTACCCCGCGGGCGAGATGAAGCACGGGCCGAACGCGCTCATCGACGAGACGCTGCCGATCGTGGTCATCGCAACGCGTGAGAAGGGAAACGCGAACTCGGAGCTGCTCTACGAGAAGACGCTTTCGAATATCACGGAGGTGAAGGCGCGCGAGGGCAAGGTCCTTGCGATAGTGACCGAGGGCGACACGGAAGTCGCGGAGCTCGTCGACCATGTCGTCGAGGTACCGCCAACGACCGAGATGCTCTCGCCGATTCTTTCGATCGTGCCGCTGCAGCTGCTCGCGTACCACATCGCCGTACGCCGCGGCTGCGACGTCGACCAGCCCCGCAACCTGGCGAAGTCGGTGACGGTGGAGTAGAGCCTCATTGCCCCTGCGTCTCCGCTGTGCGCTGAAGCGAGAGCACGCCCGTTGCGGGGTCGCCTATTTCGCCGGAAACCTCACCATCACATTCTCGAGCGGTATCTCATTGGTTCGAGTGACGATCGGGGCCGGCGCTGGCTTCCAGGGCTTGCCCTGTTCGAGGAGCTCGTCGATCGAAGTGACCACGCCGATCTCGTCGAAGCGCTCGAAGACGTAGGGGATTCCTTCGGCGCCGAGTGGCGAGCTGCCGTCGGTGACGTGGAGGTGGAGGTGCGGTGCGTCGGAGTTCCCCGAGTTGCCGAGCAGTCCGAGCACCTGACCGCGCTTCACGCGGTCGCCGACCCTCACCCGCGGGCTTTGGGGCTTCATGTGAGCATAGAGCACGAAGCGTCCGCCGCCGAGGTCGAGGACGACGTGATTGCCGGCGATCGTCTCGTAAGTGATCGGAACCGCCATCGTCGGACTCAACGGGGTGTTTTCCATGATGCCGTCCTTCACTTCCACGACGGTGCCGTCTGCGACCGCGTGAAGCGGCTGACCATAGCCATACCAGTTCTCGTTCTTCGTCTTGTCGTCGTGGTAGGGAAGGCCGGAGTCGCCGAACTTCACCCAGTCGATCGCGAAACGCTGTGCGATGCGGGCCCTTCCGTTGAGGGGGATGATCGTAGTGCGGTGGCCCGAGCTGTTCGAAGGCCCGTTGCCTGCGATCCACATACCGCCCTCGAAGGGGGAGGAGAAGACCATCGGGATCGCGTGAGCGACCGTGACGTCGAAGGCGTCGACTGCGAGCGACTGTTTTGCGCCAGCCGTATCGAGGTAGTCGAAGGTCAGGCGGTGCAAGAGTTGCGCCGGAACTCGTCCGGGCTCGACGGTTACCCACATTCGCGCGATCGCGGTCAGCCCGCCGCCTATCGGTCGCTTGTCGACTGCTGGCGGTGGGCCGTCGGCGGGGGCTGGAGGTCTCGGAACGCCGGGCCGGTTCAGAACCGCGGTGAGCGCGTCGCCGCTGTAGCTGACGAGCGGAGTCGCCCCTGTCGAATCGCCGGTAACGTCGATCCCTGTGAGCGTGAACTCGCGCGAGCTGAAGTTCGTGATGTGGAGCTCGTAGACGAGGGCGACCTTTCCGCCTGCATGCACCGGCGTCGGAGCGATCGGAACGTGGATGTCGATGGGCGCTCCGGCAAGTGTCTGTTGGTACGCGGTGGTGGGAAGACCGAAGAAAAGCACGGCTGTGAGGGATGCGATGATAAGGAGCCGTCGCGATGAACGGGTGGGCGGGGTGGTCTCAGGGCGCATTCGATCTCCTTCTTCTGTCGACCTCGGTTGGAAGCACGTCGGGAGTACGCCTCCGGCTCCCGGGGAGTTCCGCCGCGTCCCGGCATGCACTGGAATTCGGTCAGTCGGCAGACTAACGGGGGACCCGCCTGGCCTCCAGCGCCATGCAGAGCGTCGTGACGGCCGCGCCGCTCAGCGCCCGGACATTCGCTCGAGGTGCTCGGGGTACCGGGCCATCTGCAACGTGATCATCCAGGCACTGCTGTCGATCTCGTTGAGATCGTCGGCCGTCAGCTCAACGTTGGCGGCTCCCGGGTTCTCTTCGAGTCGGTAGATCTTGGTCGTTCCGGGGATCGGTACGATCCACGGCTTCCGGGCGAGCAACCAGGCGAGCGCGATCTGGGCGGGCGTCGCAGCCTTCTCCGCCGCGACTCGTCTAAGCAGGTCGACCAGATCCTGATTCGCCTTGCGGGCGTCCGGCGCGAATTGCGGGACGAGGTTCCGGAAGTCGTTGCTGGCGAAAGTCGTGCTCTCCTCGATCTTCCCCGTGAGGAAGCCCCTCCCCAGAGGGCTGAACGGTACGAAGCCGATGCCGAGCTCCTCGAGAGTCGGCACGACGTCTTCCTCCGGTTTCCTCCAGAACAGCGAGTATTCGCTCTGGAGTGCGGTCACCGGCTGTACGGCGTGCGCGCGACGAATCGTCTGCACGCCGGCTTCGGAAAGACCGAAGTGCTTTACCTTGCCTTCCTGGATCAGGTCCTTCACGGCGCCCGCGACGTCCTCGATCGGCACGTCCGGGTCGACGCGGTGCTGATAGAGCAGGTCGATGACGTCGGTCCTGAGACGCTCAAGCGACGCCTCGACCACTTCCCGAATGTGCTGCGGACTCGATCGCGTGGTTGGGTCGTGCAGCGCAGCGTACGATGACGCTCATGTTTTTTCTCTGGCTTGCTGCACAAGGCGGCCTCCTCGTCGCGGCAGCCCTTGCGGCCGGCTCCGGGGCCGGGCGGCGATGCGCGGCAGGGCTCCTGGTGCTGGCCGCTGCAATACTCCCCTGGTTTGCGTCGCCATTGCCATTTCCTCGTGCCGCACTGGCCGCACTGAGCGTCATGGCCCTCTTCAAGACCCTTCAGATCAGCACGACACCGGGACCGTGGCCCACGGGGCAACGCATCTGGCACGGGCTGATGCCTTTTGACGTGCGCCGCACGCGCACCGTGGCGTCCGGACTGGACTGGACGTTGCTCGCGAGCGTCATGGCTTACGGAGCCCTTGCCGTCGCGGCAATTCTCGTCGGGATTCGGGGTCTCGGCGGTCTGAACTCTCCATCGCGCTTTCTTGCGGCAATGACCTGTACGGCGGTGTTCCTCTACGCGACGTTCGAGGTTCTGGCCGGACTCCTTCGTCTCGCCCACCGCCTCGTGGGCATTGACGTGCCGCCGATTCAGCGGGCGCCGGTCCTTTCCCGAAGCGCGCGAGAGTTCTGGGGTGAGCGCTGGAACAGGACCGTAAGCGACTGGCTTGGACAGTTCGCCTTCCTTCCACTTGCGAGACGGCGTCATTCGGGGCTCGGACTTCTTGCGGCCTTTGCCGTCAGTGCGGCGATTCACGCCTGGACGATCCTGGTTGCACTCGACGCGCAATCGGCGCTGATGGCGGGCAGCTTCTTTGTCGTTCAGGGATTCGTAGTCCTGATCGAAGCACGTATGCGACCGCAGACATGGCCGCCGCCTCTCGCGCGCCTCTGGACGTTTCTCGTCCTGGTCCTTCCGTCGCCGTTGTTCCTCTGCCCGATTTCGCGATTGATCGGCTGGTGACGGCCGCTTAGCGTCCCGACATTCGTTCGAGGTGTTCCGGGTACCGAGCCCCCTGCAAAGTTATCTTCGAAGCGCTGCTGTCGATCTCGGCGAGATCGTCGGCCGTCAGTTCAACGGAGGCCGCTCCCAGGTTCTCTTCCAGGCGGTGCATTTTCGTCGTTCCCGGGATCGGAACGATCCACGGCTTCTGTGCGAGCAGCCAGGCGAGCGCGATCTGAGCGGGTGTCGCCCTCTTCTCGGCGGCGACTCTTCCCAGCAGGTCGACCAGGGCCTGATTCGCCTTTCGAGCTTCCGGCGTGAACCGGGGAACGATGTTGCGAAAATCCGTGCTGGCGAAAGTCGTGTTCTCGTCGATCTTCCCGGTGAGGAATCCCCTCCCGAGCGGGCTGAAAGGAACGAAACCGATGCCGAGCTCCTCTAGGGTCGGCAAGACCTCCTCTTCCGGCTTTCTCCAGAACAGCGAGTACTCGCTCTGGAGCGCCGTGACCGGCTGGACGGCGTGCGCGCGACGGATCGTCTGCACGCCGGCCTCGGAAAGTCCAAAGTGCTTGACCTTGCCTTCCGCAATCAGGTCCTTCACCGCACCCGCGACGTCCTCGATCGGCACGTCCGGGTCGACCCGGTGCTGATAGAGCAGGTCGATGACGTCGGTCCGCAGTCGCGTGAGCGACGCATCGACCACTTCCCGAATGTGTTCGGGACGGCTGTCCAGATCACTCCACTTCGTCGGATCGGCAGCCGAGGGCTTGAATCCGAATTTCGTGGCAATGACGACCTGATCCCGAAACGGCGCGAGGGCTTCGCCCACGACGTCCTCGTTGGTGAACGGGCCATAGACTTCGGCGGTATCGAAGAACGTCACGCCGCGCTCGACGGCCGACCGGATCAGCGAGATCGCCTCCGTCCTGTCGGTGGCCGGCCCGTAGCCGAAGCTGAGCCCCATGCAGCCGAGTCCGAGTGCCGACACTTCCAGGTCACTCATTCCAAGTCTTCGCTTCTGCATCGTTTCACCTCCTTGGCCATGCGCCGGCCCATCGTCTCGTTCACCGCGCCAGTTGCGGATCGCTCGTTCGCGCGAGTCCGCAGGCTATTCGGACTCGAGCGACGCCATGTCGATCGCGAAGCGATACTTCACGTCGGACTTGAGCAGCCTCTCGTAGGCTTCGTTGACCTTCTGGATGGGGATGACTTCGACATCGGCCGTGATGTTGTGCTCACCGCAGAAGTCGAGCATCTCCTGTGTTTCGGCAATGCCTCCGATCATCGAGCCAGACAGACTGCGCCGGCCCATGATCAGGTTGAACGCAGATACGCCCATTGGCTTCGCCGGTGCGCCGACGAGTGTCAGGTTGCCATCTGGGCCGAGCAACTGAAGATAGGCGTTGATGTCGTGCTCGGCCGAAACGGTGTCGAGGATGAAGTCGAGGCTGCCCGCGTGTTTCTGCATCTCGTCGAGGTTCCTCGACACGACGACCTCGTCCGCGCCGAGGCGCAACGCGTCCTCCGCCTTGCCGGGAGAGGTGGTGAACACGACGACGTGAGCTCCGAACGCTCGCGCGAACTTCACCGCCATGTGCCCCAGGCCGCCGAGGCCGACCACGCCGACCTTCTTGCCCTCTCCGACGCCCCAGTGGCGCATTGGCGAATAGGTCGTGATTCCGGCGCAGAGCAGCGGCGCAGTCCCGGCGAGATCGAGGTTCGCCGGGACGCGAAGGACGAAGCGTTCGTCTACGGTGATGCCGTCTGAGTAGCCTCCGTAGGTGACGCCGCCCAGGTGCTTGTCCTCGGAGTTGAACGTGAGCGTCACGTTCTGACAGAACTGCTCGAGACCGTCCTTGCACTTCGGACAGGTGCCGTCCGAGTCGACCATGCAGCCCACGGCAGCGAGGTCCCCGGGCTTGAACGCCGTCACGGCCGAGCCAACGCTGGTGACGCGACCGACGATCTCGTGCCCTGGGACGATGGGGTAGACCGTGGGCATGAACTCGCTCCACTCGTCACGCACCGAATGGAGGTCGGAGTGGCAGATGCCGCAGAAGAGGATCTGGATCTGGACGTCGCGCTCGCCCGGATCGCGTCGCGGAATGGTGGAGGAGGCCAGCGGCGTTGTCGCACTGGCTGCGGAGTAGGCTTTCGCGTTGTACATGGATGAATGCTCCTGGTTGCAAGACACGCTCGTTCTCGGTTTGCCGCGCTGCGTGAGTGTCGATACTGTTCGCGACTGACCGGCTACGTCCAGTCCCCTGAGCCTTTCTGCTCGGCTGCCAGTCAACTCGCGACGATCTCGGCGACGAGGTCCCGGACGGCGGGGAGGTTCTCGCGATGCCATCGCGCGCTTGGATCGCGCGAAACACCAGGACGCAGCATCTGCACTGTCGGCATACCGAGCCGGTTGCCGGCGGCGATCTCGGACTCGGGATTGTCGCCGACGACGAGTACGCTCTCGGATTGCCAGTCATTCCTGTCGAGTAGCTCACCGAAGATCCGGTACTTCCCGAGTCGGACGTGTCCGTCGATGTCATCGACGATTACCTCGACGAAACGCTCGCGAATTCCGAGCGCGTCGACCTTGCTCTCCTGAAAGGCGCGGAACCCCGTGGTGACTAGAAAGAGTGGCACACCGAACTCTGCAAGCACTTCGAGATCGCCGTAGCCGCGCATGGGGCCGGGCATCCTGAGTGACCGGTATGCCTCCCACCCCGCCCTGAACATGGCAGGGGAGAATCCGTGGCGTGCGGCGATGTCGTCGTAGGCGAGGTGCCAGAAGTCCCGAATCGCCGACTCGAGCGCTTCGTCGCTCAGGGTCCCATTGTTCGCACGACGGATGGCGTCGATCGGCGGATCGAAGAATGCACGGCCGATCTCTTCGGGCGGTGCGAGACACTTGTCCAGGTCGAAGATGACGGCTCGAATCACGTCTGGCTCCTCCGCGGGGGAGTCTGTCGTCATCGAGGCCGGCCTGTCCATCGATGTGGAGATCCGAAGCGACATGGACTACTGTGCGGGGGAGATTCGTATGCCGAAGCCAGCCACTGGAGGTGGAGCCTTGAAACACACGAGCATGATTCTGGCGGTCGTTCTCGCCGTTGGAGCGGGAGCGGTGCCGCTGCGCGTCGACGGACGAGCCGCCGGGGCGCCTCAGGCGAAGAACGTCGCGGCAACGCCTTCTCGGCCCGCGCCGTGCGACCTGAAGGGGAAGGTCCAGTTCGTGGACTCGTTTCCCGATTACAAGATCCAGATCGTCGACTCGTTTCCCGACATCAAGGTGAAGAAAGTGACGTCGTTCCCGGACAGCGCCGGTGAATGGCAGATCGTCGACTCGTTTCCGGATTTCAAGGTGCAGGTCGTGGATTCGTTTCCAGACCTGAAGGTCCAGTACGTGGACTCGTTCCCGGGCTGTCCGTAGTCCGACCATTGCGCGAAGCGCCTTGGAGTGCGGCGTGAATCGCCGCTCTGGATTCGAATCCAAAGCGGCGATTCACGCCGCACTCCAAGGCGCTTCGCGCAATGCTCGCAGAGATTCGCGGACGGATTGGATCCGTCCGCGAATCGCCGCCCGGTCGCCTCAGCGCCGACGCACGCATCTCGAGGCCGCTATGTGCCGGAGATCGGGACGACCTTGACCCGCGTGCCGCTGAAGGGACCCGAATCCACGCCCTCGATGACCATTCCGTCGGGCGTAATGAAGTCGACAACTGAATCTGACGTGAAGCTGTCGCCATCCGCCGACAGCGTGATGTTGTTGCGTACTCGCACCCGACCCGCCGGCTGCTTCGTCTCGGGGTCGAAGACGAAGAGCTCGAACGTGAGCTGGTAATCCGACTTCCGGCCGCTCCAGACGCCGTGCGCCGGGCTCTCCGTCTGCGTCGTCAGCAGGTCCGAGACCTCGGTGAAGGTCCCGTCGTCCGAAAACGTCTGGTAGGCGTTGAACGGCGGCAATCCACCGTCAGAAGTCGGAATGGAGACCCGCCAGGTTCCGGTGAGTCCCTTCGCCTTGGCCGAGGACGATGCGACTTGCGACTCTGCCACGAGCTCAGACGGCTGTTCGCTCGGCTGACCCGCATCCACTGACAGCTTCGAAACCGGAAGCCCGCCGTTCGCCATTGCCCGCGCGGCCCAACCGCGGCCCGCGTTCGTGTTTGCCGGGGACTGCGCGCTCGCAGTCCCGATTGAACCAAGGACGATAATCGCTGCGAGCAGCGTGTGAAGCACTTTCGTTCGGCACATATTCCCGTTCTCCTTACGTACTGCAATTCGCGTTCTTGCGTTGTCGGACAGCCTCGAGCCGTCCTCACACGAAGAGGCGACAGTCGACGTCTAAAAGGGTCACGTCCCTCCCAAAAAAACTCAGGCACTAAATGTCGCGCAGCGTCAGTGCTACTATCGCCAGACGACGGACCCTTCGACGGCCTGTCCCGAGTCCGATGTCGACGCCCTCTCCCAATGAGGTCACCCAGCTGCTTCTGGCGTGGGGCCAGGGCGACGCGTCAGCGCTCGAACGGCTGATGCCGGTCGTTTATGACGAGCTCAAGCGACTCGCACACCGCCACATGGGCGGAGAGCGCGAGAATCACGTCCTGCAGACGACGGCGTTGGTCAACGAGGCCTACCTGCGACTGATCGACTCGAGCCGCGTGCAGTGGCAGAACCGCGCGCACTTTTTCGCGGTTTCGTCGCAACTCATGCGGCGCGTCCTCGTCGATCTGGCCCGAGCCCGCGACCGCGAGAAACGCGGCGGTGGCCGCATGCAGGTCTCACTGAACGAATCGGTCGTCGGCGCGGACGAGCGGCGGGCCGACCTGATTGCACTCGACGATGCGTTGAATGCGCTGGCTGCGACCGACGAACGCGCAAGCCGCGTGGTGGAGATGCGATTCTTTGGAGGGCTCGAGAACCACGAGGTCGCAGAAGCTATCGGCGTATCGCCCGAGACCGTAAAGCGCGATTGGCGATGGGCGCGCGCGTGGCTGCTCAAGGAGATGGGCGCAGAAGGCGACGCAAAATGACGCCGGAACGCACGAGAAAGCTCCGTGAACTCTTCGACCGCGCCGTAGAGCTTGAAGCGGCAGAGCGCGATGCACTCCTGGCCGAGACGATTGCGGACGATCCCGAGATTGGGCACGAGCTCCGGACACTGCTTGATCACGATGCGGCTGATGAACGGTTTCTTGATCGCACGGCACTCACGGCGGCCGCCCTCGAGATTGCCCGGGAAGCGCCGATACCGATGAACGCCAGGACGATTCCCGGCTACCGGATTCTGTCCAGGCTCGGCGCCGGCGGAATGGGTGAGGTCTTTCTCGCCGAGGACGAATCGCTCGGGCGACGTGTCGCGCTCAAGCTGCTGCCTGAGAGTCTGACAGCGAGCGCCGAAAGCCTGGCCCGGTTCAAGCGCGAGGCCCGCGCCGCTTCGGCACTCAACCATCCCGGCATCATGACGGTTCACGAGATCGGCACGGCCGACGGCGTGCAGTTCATGGCGACGGAGTTCATAGAGGGAGAGACGCTGAGGGAGCGACTCGCTGGCGGTCCGCTTTCCGTCCCGGATGTGCTGAGGATCGGGGTGGACACTGCAGAGGCCCTGGCAGTCGCGCACGAAGCCGGCATCATCCACCGCGACATCAAGCCCGAGAACATCATGGTCCGGCGCGACGGTTACGTGAAGGTGCTCGACTTCGGGCTTGCGAAGACCGTCGAACCGGCATCGGGCGAGGATGGAAGTCGCGTGGCGTCGTTGTCGTCGATAGCGACCGAGCCGGGCCGGATGCTCGGCACCGTTGCGTACATGTCGCCGGAACAGCTCCACGGCGCCGAGCTGGACGAGAGAACGGATGTGTGGAGTCTGGGGATCGTGCTCTACGAGCTCGCGACCGGGATTCGCCCGTTCCGGGGACCTTCAACGGCCGGAATCATCAGCGCGATTCTCACCGCCGAGCCGGCGCCCTTCGAAGGCGAGATCGCCGGCGTCCCGGCCGGGCTTGAGACCATCGTCCGCAAGTCGCTCGAGAAGGATGCGTCGAAGCGCTACCGGACGGCGCGGGAGGTCTGGGCGGCGCTGAAGGCGCTGCGTGAGGATCTGGCATTCGACGAGCGTGTTCGCCTCAAATCGGGCGATTCGGGTTCGGGCGTGGTGGATTCGACGAGGGAAGGACTCGTTGACTCGTCGGGTATCCGGCCTGGGCTCGGCTGGAGGCGACGGCTCGGTTGGCCGGCCTGGCTGGCCGTCACGGTCGTGCTCGCCGTTTCGATTGCAGGGATCGTCTACACGGCCGGCAATCTGACAGGTACGCCGGAAGGTGATGAGATCCGCTCGATGGCAGTGCTGCCGTTTCTGCCTGTTGGCAACGGGGAACGAGACGAGGCACTCGAGCTGGGCATGGCCGACACGCTGATCACGCGGCTGAGCGTCCTGCGTCAACTCGACATCCGGCCCGTGAGCGCTGTGCGGACATACACTCAACCGGATCGCGATCCAGTTGCAGCCGGACGTGACTTGAACGTTTCTGCGGTGCTCGACGGGACACTACAAAGGGCTGGAGACCGGCTGCGCGTCAACCTGAGGCTTCTGAGAGTGCGCGACGGCGCCGTGATCTGGGCGACGGCCATCGATGAGTCCTCATTGGATCTGTTCAAGGTCCAGGACTCGATTTCGGAGCGGGTTGTGCAGGCGCTTCGCGTCGAGGTATCAGGTTGGGAACGTCAGCAGATGGCGAAGCACGCCACCGGGAGTTCCGAGGCCTATCAGTATTACGTGAGAGGGCGGTACTTCCTCGATCGGCGAGGAACAGAGTGGCGTCGAAAGAGTGTTGAGCAGTTCTCGAAGGCAGTTGAGATCGACCCGGACTACGCGCCTGCTTTCGCGGGACTGTCAGACGTCTACAGCGAAATGGCCTATTGGGGTGATGCGCGTCCGCGCGAGTACATGCCGAAGGCGCGAGAGGCTGCGCAGCGTGCCCTCGAGCTGGACGAGACACTGGCAGAGGCGCACACCTCACTCGGCGTCGTGCTCGACGATTACGACTGGAAGTTCGCCGAGGCTGAGCGCGAGTACCGTCGTGCCATCGAACTGAATCCGAGCTACGCGCTGGCGTACCAGCGACTCGGCCAGCTCCTGGCGGAACTGGGGAGATTCGACGAGGCCGTCGCCGTGCACCATCGAGCGCTCGAGCTCGATCCGCTGTCGCTCAACATCAACATGTCGCTTGCGGCGGTACAGTTTCTGTCCCGCGACTGGGCCTCGGCCGAGGCGCAGATGAAGCGGACGCTCGAACTGGACCCGGGCTATGGCGAGGCGACGGGACTGCTCGCGTGGCTGTACGTCCTGGAGGGCAGGACGGAAGAGGGGGCGCGGCTCTGGCTCGGCGAATCGACGACCGAAGAAGCAAAGGCGCTTCGAGCCGCACTCGCGAGGGGTGGGATTCGGGCCTATTTCACGAAGGACCTCGAACTGGCGAGCGCTCGAAATCGTCCGGGAGAGTCGTTGGCCGTCTTCTCGGCGATGGAGCTCGCCTATCTCGGCCGCAAGGATGAAGCATTCTCGGTGCTCGAGACGGCGTTCGAGGAACGAAACAGTTGGCTCGGCGAACTGAACGTGGATCCGTCGTGGGATCCGTTGCGATCGGATCCGCGCTTCGGCGACCTCGTCCGGCGCGTCCGTTCCGGGTGAACTCGTGCGGCCGCGCTCGCCCCGCATCGGACTCGAGCGCGTTAGCAAACACGTTCCCGTTCCGAACCTGGCAAGGCGCTTTCGACCGCGGAGCGGTCGAAGGAAATAGCCGTGGGTCGAGGGGGCGAGTGCAACGAGCACACGCGACCCGCGGTACCGCCGCCCACCTCGATCCGACCGCGGAGCGGTCGCATCGTCAGTCCCATAGA
>CAZQBW010000170.1:0-11525 GCA_964591515.1 uncultured Clostridia bacterium | reverse complement strand
GCTGGCCGAGCGCCAGGGCGCGCAGGACGGCGCGCACGGCGGCCGGGAGGCGACCGCTCGACGGGGTGCCGCGGACTTCGGTGATATGGCCGCAGGGGAAGCCTCCGCCGGGCAGGAAGGCGGCGAGCAGGGGGTCGCCCGCAGCAACGGTCTCGGGAACGGGCAGGGGCTCGGCGCCCGCGCGGACGACGCCGGAGCGCCGCAGATCCGCGAGGGGACGATCGTCGACCGGCATGAGACTGGCGCGCCCGAAACCCATACAAAATCCATACACCCATGCGGTCCGGGCATGCAAGACGGCATGCCGAATGTGAATTCCAGAAGAGGATGCGAAATTCATAAAAGACGATGCGAAATTTCTAAAAGACGATGCGAAACGGTTCGGCAATCGGACCGAATCACTCGTCTGGAGCAGGCGTTGCCTGCTTCGACAATCTCACTTCGGTGAACACTGCCGAGTTACCTAGCCCGACGATTGAAATCTCGCTTCCATCCGACAGGTCCCGGACTTCCTTCGATGCTGACTGGAAGACCTCGGCGTTGAGCCACACCCGATCCCCTGCAAGCGCGACTTCCCGGATGGTCGCGTCGATCACTTTCGGATCCTCGGCGACACGCCTCCATCGCATCTGAGGATTGAAATACAAGGCAACCGTGTCCGCGACATTTGGGTTCGCAAGAATGACCGTACCTCCATCGCTCCACTGGCTGGTCTTTGAAAGCGCCTGAAAGACGAGCGGGTTTGCCGTCGTATCCATACCTGGGCGTACAGAGAGAGCGAAATTGGCGAGCATCAAGCCGAGCACCACGGTCCCGCCGAGCGCGTGATATGTGCGCTGAAGATTTGCCCCCCCCCCGGGACCGACTCGACGATGCCAATGATCGCAATGACCACAATCGGGGCATAGAAGACGCGATAGACCGTCAAGTACGGTTCCCATACCAGAAGAAACATCAGAAATGGAGCCGTCCAGAGCAGACACAACATCGCGAGGCCGGGAGGCAGTTGCAGCCTCCATTCTCCTTGACGGTTCGTGACCAAGTTGAAACCCAGCCAAGTCGAAACAATGAGACAAACGCCGGACATGGCCAGAGCGGTGTATTCAACGGCACCTGCCGTCCGCTGAAAGAGTCCCAGGTCCCACGCGACAACAAGCCGCACGTTGGCTTTGAATGCAGGAGCGAGGTTTGCAACGGGATCGAGGACGAAGTGAAAGTCCCCCTGATTGGAAATTGCCCACAGGACAACCTCTGCCGGAGTGCTGGCATACCCACCCCAGGTCGCACACATCGAGTACACGAATACCGTGACGGTGCACGACACAAAGCAGAAGCCGGCGGACTTGAAAACCCTTTGCTTCAGACCGCCAGCGGAATGGGAGAACACCACGAATGCGACAGCGAGCAAGCCGAGCGCAGCCAGCTGGTGCGTCAGCATTGATGTCGCCATGACCAAGGCTCCAACCGGCCAGAGCTTCGGCAAGCGCGCAGCGATAGCCGCAGCCGAAACGACGAGCGTAGCGCTGACAATGTAGACGTCCGCATCCGTTGAGGTCCGCCACCATCCGGCGAGTACTCCGAGACACGCTGCGGTGAGAAGACCGCTGGCGGCTGATTGCAGGTAGGAGCGAGCCAGCTGATAGGTCGCAAACACACCGAGTGCCCCAAACACGGCGCTACAGCACTGCAATACTCGAAGTGCCCGAACGTCATCCGAAAAGAGGAGCGCGGCTCCGTACGCGAAGTACCCGAAGACGCTGTAGAGCAAGTGGTTTTGGTGAATGAGACGCGTGTAGAGACGACCACTACGGTAGACGTGTTCAATATTGAAAGCGTAGGCAACACCGTCGGCGTGGTAATCCCACGTTGGCGTGGAGAGATACAGCACGCCAAACGTCAGAGCCAAAGCGACAGGCGCGAACCACCGGTGTTTATCAAGTGCCCTAATCAGCACAATGCGGCCTCCATGAGGTCCAGTTTGTCCGTATTCGCAGAACTTGGAATCGGTCGCCCGGTTCAGGCATTCCTGCGTGAACTGTATCGACCGCATCTTCCGCGGGAATTCCCTGACGCCTAAGACTATGCACTTACTGACCTTCCGGCACTCGCCCCTTTTACGAGGATTCGATGGTCAGTCCTTCGATTCGCCCATTCGGTCTCCGCCTTGGACGGGTAGTGACGTGTCGGCCTCGCAACCTGGTCGAGCACTGTCCGGAACCAGAGCGGCGTTCCAGGGAATTGGCCTCGCGCAACCGGGAACCGCTGGAAAGCCGCGCTTGTCTCGACAAACCGAGTCGGCCACATCCCGAGGAGCCAAATTGCCATCCGCAAAACGGCCCGCCGATCGCTACAGGGCAAGTGCTCGAAGATCGGCTCAGGCCCACCGGATGGCTCAAAGCCATCGAGCTCGCAGACCTTACCGACGACCGAGCGGACTTCGGCCCCCCTATTCCCATGCGACACGAAGTTGACGAGCTGACGAAGAACTGGAAAGTAGAGCGCCGAAAGAATCCGATGTCCGGGTGCGACTTCGGTCCATCGAATCTGAAGCGCTTCGTTAAGCCGTCTTTGGATACTGAGGTCCGTCGAGTTCACACCCGCGCGACTGGATGAAGCCTTGCGCAGGTCGGCACCACACCGAAAGCAAAGCGCTTGATGATCCTGGCGGGCATCACTGTGGTGCAGCGGGTCGGCCTCACTCGGCACTACAGGGCTCCCGCAGTCGGGGCAGCGATCGTTCAATTCCGTGCCGTGTCGTGCACACATGGTCACGAACGCGAGCCGCCATTCCAGACGGAAGTACGGAAGATCGTCAGAGGCGAGGCACATGCTGCAATACTGTCGGACATAGACTCGGGACTCGGTAGTGCCGCGATTGAGCGCTGTCAGCTGAGTCAACATTGCGGGCAACACCCAATCCGTATAGCGCGTTCGTCCCACGTTGGGGATGAGCCACCCTTTAAGTCCGGCGAGTGACGTCGCCTCGACATATCGTCGATCTGTGCCCGTCTTGTTCGCGATCACGCTGATGATCTTTTCGTCCGCCCGCAGGTCAAGATCGCTTTGCCAGATTGACCTTCCCGGCCACGTGCGCTTGCAGAATCTTGTGAATGGAAGTCCATGTGCTGCGGCGAGCCGCGCCATCCAGGACGAGAGCAACTCTCCATCTTGCGGTCGACACCGCGCCGGCCACAATCCGACGTGCAGCCTCTCAATCACCTTGACCGCCAACGCTTCTCCACCTGCGCTCCGAAGGCGCGGTCCAGTTGAGACCGTCGAGCAGTTTCGCGTCAATGCGCTCGGTGCCCCGTTCGACGGCCCGCACCGCCGCGCGCACGAGCAACGCCGAGATCTCACCGATGACGCCTTCGCTCATTGAGAGGATTTTGAGGGCCAACGATCGTTCCACGAGCGCCGAGATCCCCTTGAGTGGCAGCATCCGTTCAAAGCTCGCCAATAGCTTCAGATACTCGGTACCCATCGTCCAGCGCGGGAGGAGCGTCGGCTCAAAGCGATTCGCAAGCTGGTCGTCCGACTGAAGAGCGTGAAAGGCATCTCGCGTACCTATCGCCACGATCGGCACTTTCAATTCGTTACCGAGGTACTTGATTGTATTGAGAACTTGACGCTGCCGGTGCGGCCAACCGGCCAGGATGTGGTGAATCTCGTCAATGATCACCATCCGCGTTTCGATCTGCGAGAGTGTCCTCACCGCCTGCAACTGCCTCGAATCCGTGCTTTCTTGAGGTCTAAACGGTGCATTCAGCTTTTCGAGGATCGCATTGTAGAGGCGCGACTCATCAGGGACCGGCGGCGCCTGGATAGCCAGGATAGGCAAGGTCACTCCGTCCCCGTTAGATCCGTCTCGTTCGGGGTGCGCCGCATGAAATCGGCCTGCGATCATGGATTTCCCGTTGTTCGTATCTCCGACAATAAGCAGGTTTGGCATCCGATGAGTCTTCGGATGCGTGAGCAAACTCTCGAGCTGGTCAAGAATCTGCGTGGCCCGTGTATAGCCAATCCAACGCGGACTACGAATCCTCTCGATACGTTCGGCGTCATCGAGCGACAGCGCCGCAACTGCGGAACTCGACAGGTGGGTCGTGCGCACACTCATCGGCCACGTTCCTCCATATGCATCGATGTTTGTCGTAGCGAGCTCGGCGTCGCATTACAGCTCCTCGAGTTCGTCGAATGGAGTGATCACCTCGAACGGCTCAGTCGATGACGGCCTCGCCGACGAGAGCTCGTCAGATCGGTGGACCTTCTGCCGCGGCGACGCTTCAAAGCGAAGTCTGCGTGAGCGACGAACCTGCTTCGTCCGTTGAAGCGACTCCTCTTGTTGCTCGCGCATCCGCTCGAGAGTGGCGAAGATGATCGTTTCGTCGATGCCGGCGCGACTAGCCTCGCGTGCCGTTCGGGTCGCCTCACGAAGCTCCCAGAGGCTGATGGCCGGACGCGTGGCGTCTCTGTAGGCAACGGCTGAGTACTGCTCCAGATCGGGGTCGTAGAAATAGAGACGGCTGATGTCGCGGGGATCGCGTTTGAAGGTGAAGGTCCGCTTACGGCTTGGGTCGCGCGGGTCTCTGGCGTTGACATGGCGCCGAAGCACGTCGGAGTAGTAGTGGATGCCGTCGACAACGACTCCATACGGCTGCACGGTGCGACTGACGAACGGCATGAAGTCGAGCCGAAGCCTCTCCTCGTCCGTGATTCGAGCCGGCAGCCCCGTACCAGGACGCTCCCCCGATCCGAAGATGCCGCTTTCGAAGCGCGCAAGAGGACTCGTGCCGATCCCGGAGTGCTCGCGCTGGTGATACACGCCCGTTATGTAGGTCGCCAGCCACGTCTCGAACTCTGAAAGCGAAACGGCCGCCTCCTTCTTCGAGTCGTATTCCCCTTTGCTGCGAGGACTGGAGAAGGTCGTGCCGGGCAACGCGTGAATCTCCGAAGCGAAGGTTCCAAGAAGGCGTTCAATATGGCCGCCGTAATTTGGTTTCAGCACCGGGCGGAAAGCGACCGCGATACCGTGCTCCTGACATGCGCGGCGCAGCATCTGGCCGCGGAACTCCCTGGCGTTGTCGAGGTGTAGAACGCGCATGACGCCCCAGCACGGCCACGCGACGGTGAGGCCGCGGTTCGCCAGCCAGACGTCCTTGGGCAATATTGCGTGAGCAACACACAGACCGGTGGCAAGCGCGCCCGGCGCATCGAACGACGCGTAGAATCCGAGCACGACGCGACTGAAGACATCAATGGCCACCGTGATCCACGGCCTCCCGATGGGCCGGCGATAGACATCATCGACCAGAATCAGATCCACCTTTGTGTGGTCAATCTGTACGACGGCAAGTGGAGAGTCGGCATCGGGGAACTCGCCGCGAATCGGAGTGAAAATCGAGCGTGCTGAGGCCCTTCGAGCTCGACGCTCGAGACGAACCCGTTCGTCGATGGCGGAGATTCGGCTTCGAATCGTGTTCGGGTGGGGTGGAGTGAGTCCGGCCCGCCGACAGCGCAACACAATCTCCTCGCAGGTCTTCTGTGCCGAGCGCTGCTGACTAGCGAGGTAGTAATCGTCGATCGTGGTTCGCACGATCTCTTCGGTAGCGTGGTCCAGTCGGCGCTTACCCTTTCCGCCGTTTGGCCGAATGGGAAGCAGGGATGTCACGCTCTCGGTGGTCTCGAACGTCCGGATCCAACGATAGATCGTCGCAGGATGAACCCCAACTTCGCGGGCTTTTAGGCGGACCGCTTCGGTGCGAGGTCCGGTTGCCTCGTCGATCGAGCGGACAATTTCAGCGCGACGAGACGCTTCGCACCATTCACCTTCTGAGATGGATACCAGATCCACATCAGTCCCCGACTTCGGTTCTGAGTCCTCTGTCGACTCATTGAGGGAGGGTATGTCGAGTCGTTCGATGACATCGGACCCGTCGGCCCGTGCCAGCACGGTCTGGAGGTCAACGACGTGCGTGATGGTATAGCGCGCGCCGCCATACTCGACAACGGCACCTTCACGCAGCTCGATGCGCCCGTTCATTCGATCTCGCCTTCGCTTCCGATGCGAACGACCGTGTGCATCGTAAGCGGGACCCCGAGATCCGTTTCGAGCGCACCAGCTGCGACCAGATGCCACAGAACTGGAATCAACTCGGCGCGTCGCCAACGATCGGTCGAAATTGACTCCAACAACTGATCGATTCTCACTTCCGGCCTTCGCCTCAGCGCGTTCGTCACCGTTTCAACATCGCACCTGTCCACAGCCAGCGCGCGATAGCCGAGTAGAAAACGGGCATTCTGAAGGTAGGGTGTCCGGATCTCGTGCTCCGTGAGAATCCGAAATCGCCAGCCGCGTTCCCGAGAGTAGGCCCGTCCGGCACGAAGCTTCGGTTTCAGTCTCGGCCAATCCGCAAACAGGTCCGTGCGGTACTTCACCTCGACAAGCTCGATGCGCTTCGGATCTCGGCGAACCAGACTGCCTCGATACGCGACCAGCACGTCGGGAGTGTAGGAACGCGACGAACCGTCGGGAGCCGTGTAGCCGATGGTGACAGGCTGCTCCTCGTAGCCGAGCACCTGGGAGTCGAACTCGAGCAGCGTCAACAGGTCGCGCTCGAGCGTCGACTCGAACTCCGCGGGTCGCCCCAGCTTGGCGCTGGCGATGCGGCCGGTGACGCTGCGATGGCTTTTCGGGATCGAGCGTGTAGGCATCCCGGGCCAAGAACGTAGCACCGACTCCTGTGAATCCCTAACTTATTCGCATCGTCTTCTGTGAGATGTCGCACCGACTTCTGTGAAACGAGGGCCCAGAACGGGCCAAATCGGCCCTCGATTTCGCATCGTCTTCTGGAATTCACACCGAAGGGGAACGAAGAGCATCGGGGATTCAGCGGATCGAGGCGGATCACGCGGATCCGAGTCCGGAATTCAGATCCGCAATATCCGCGTCATCCGCTGAATCCGCGATGCTCTTCTCCTCCTCGGTGAAGAAGGACCACGGATCAAACGAATCCGTTGGATCCGTTTGATCCGTGGCCCTTCTTCTCCCCGTCCACACTGGCAAGCCATTGACATTGTTTCGGTACCTCGGCGATTCTCGTCGGCGTTCCGTCGATTCCGTCCGACCCAAAGGAGCCCGACATGAAATCCGTCCGCATTACGGTCCTGACACTCGTCAGCCTCGCCTGTCTGCTCACACTTGGCCCACGGGCCCACGGCCAGGAAAAGCAGGAACCCATTTCCGAGGCCAAGCGCCAGCTCATCCTTCAGATAATCGAGGTCATGAACCAGCAGACGTCAACGGTCGAGTCAATGGATGCCGTCACGCGCGAGATGGCGCGGATGTTCGATCAGTCCTACGAGGCGACCATCCAGGAATCGACGGAGCTCACGCCGGCAGAGAAAGACAGGAAGATCAAGGATCACCAGACGTTTTCCGCGAAGTTTTCGGAGCGCTTCTCAAAGCGAATGGCGACGGAGATCGACTTTCAGAAGTTCCAGGAAAACCTGATGCTGGGCTTGTACGACAAGTACTTTTCGGAGCAGGAACTGATGGACCTTCTGGCGTTCCACAGCTCACCGACGGGGCAGAAGGCGCTCCAAGTCATGCCGCAGCTCCTGGGGGATTCGATGCGACGGTCGGGCGAGATTCTTGGCCCGCAGGTGAGCCAGATCGCGGCGGAAGTCAGCCGCGAGATTCTCGACGAGGTCATCAAGCCGGCGCCGAAGAAAAAGCGCGCCCACTAACGCACGTCGGTCGGCGGCAATGCGCTCGTGATGTAGCGCACCATTCCGACGCCGTCTCCAACGGTTCCAACGAGGATGACCTTTCCGTCCGGCTGCGTCGGCAGATCGACGGCTTCGGTCTCAGCAGCGGAAGCGATTCGGAAGCGTTCGAGTCAGATCTTCCGACAGTGTGAACTGAAAACTCGCCTCGCTCCAGGTCAGGATTCGATATTCGAATCGTAACCGGACGCCATTTGTTGAGTGCCTAACCGACGACGCGCGTCGCCCGTCCAGGCGCTGCCGTCGAAAGCACCTTGAGCAGTCTTGGCACCAGGCCCTTCAGGTCAACGAGTCGGTTGGTTCGGGCTTCGAGAACGATGACGACCAGGTTGAACCTGGCGAGATTCTGCTGGTACGGCAGGTTCCGATCCGTCGTCACGAACACGTGACGAACACGTCGAACTCGCCCTCGGCGAGTCCAAGCAACGGGCCGTCCGGCGTTCCGGCCCAACCCATCTGGGGGACACCTGACGTCGTGTCCGACAATCTCACGGGCAAGCCGGGCATCGACGCATTCGTCGAGCAGAATCCTCAACCGCGAGAACCGGCGCCTACAAGTTCCTCGGCCTGTGCGAGGAACGCGAGCACCTGCTCCCGACTGACGGTCCGGAAGCCCGCCAGGAACTCATCGATCGTGTCCCCGGCAGCAAGGTATTCGACAAGGGTGTGAACGGGTACTCGAGTCCCGGCAAAAACGGGGGCGCCGCTCAACACGTCGGGCGACGAAGTGACGGGCGACTTATCCATTCGGGCATCGTAGGCCGGCAAGTCCGGGTTCCGCAACCGTTGAGATCTGGAGGAAGCGCCACTGCATGCGGCGCGCCGCAAGCTTGCGCCGTGCAAAGAGGCGGGCGTCTCAGTGGTCGGCGAGTACATCCTCCGCTCGAGGGCGAACGAAGTGCAGTGCGAACTTCACTGGCGCCAAACGGCGGGTTGCGCGAGAGTTCTCGCGAGAAGGAGTGAGCCATATGGATTCCCCGCACCACGCGAGCCTGCGGCGCTTCGCACTCGCCGCGATCTCGTTCGCGCTCTTCTTGCCGTGTGTCCCCGCGGCCGCCGCTTCCGGACCTCCGAAAGACCTCTCGCTCGCGATCCGCTTCAAGGACGGGAAGGCGAGCTTTCGTCAGGGCGAGATCATCCGCCTCGTGCTCGAGTTCTCGAGTCCCACACGCAACGTCTACGGCGGCAGTACGGCGAGCTACGACCGCAGCGGCCGCATCCATCTCGAGTCTTTCGAGGTCACGCCGAAGGACGGTACGGCCGACCCGCTCGACGACTACTACAACTCCGGCATCGGCGTCTTTTTCATCGGAGGACTCAGCTCCACGTTCACGCTTGGCGAGAAGCCCTTCACCCTCGACCGCGACGTCAACGAGTGGGTGCGCTTCGACCGACCCGGCCGCTACTCGCTCCGCGTGACCTCGCCGCGCGTCGGACGCCTCGGCGCGCCAACCGACGCGCGCCCGGAATCGATCACCCTCACGTCGAACGCGCTCGAGCTCGAGATCGTCCCGGCGACGCCCGACTGGGCGGCCGCCGAGCTGCGTCGCGTCGTCGCCGCGCTGGACGGTAAGGATCAGGCGGCGCGCGAGCAGGCACAGCTGGCACTCCGGTTCCTCGGCACCGAGGCCGCGGCCGTCGAAATGGCGCGCCGCATCGCACGCGGCGAGTCCTACTACCTCGGGGTCGTCGGCTCGCCTCACCGCGCGATCGCCGTACGCGAGCTCGAGCGGCTCCTCGAGGCGCCAGACACGCCGATCAGCGCCGAGCTCCTCGGAAACCTCTCCACGTTTGCCTTCTACGAGCGGCTCACCGAGCCGATGCCTCGGTGGCAGGAGGGCGACGCAGAGGCGACCAGGGTATTCCGGGCCGAGGTCGAGCGACGGCGGGCGATGTACGCGGAAATCAACGCCGGATACACGAAGCGGCTCGCGGCGGCGCTCGCGACGAAGACTCCCGCCGCCAGGGCCCTGACCCTTCAGACCCTCTTCTCCGCGCTCCCGGATGCCGACGCGGCACTGAGGGGCGCCCTGATCGCCTCGTTCGGCGAGCTGCCAGCCGAGTCGCAACGAAGTCTTCTGCTCTCAAGCTGGGGGCGGCTGGCCGGTCCCGAAATGCTCCCGGTCCTTCGGCGGGTCTGCGACTCACTTCCCGACGCGGACGTCGAGACGCGCGGCGTGGTGCTCTCGCGCCTGATCGAGCTCTCGCCAGAGGAGGGACGCGAGCGGGTCCTCGCCGAGCTGCGTCGGCCCGCGCTTCGAATACCCGTGTCGGCCGCCGCGGGGCTCCCGGACGAGTCGCTCCCCGAGCTCGACGAGCTGCTCTCCGCGCGGCTCACGAACCGGGATGACCCGGCGGCTTTTGAATCCGCAGTGGCCTTGGTCGCGCGCTTCGGCTCGCCCGCGCTCCTGCCCGTGGCTGCCGAGGTTTACGATGCGCAGGCGGGGCGCTGGGCGTGCGCGATCGAGGCGCCGCTCCTGGCCTATCTGCTCAGGGTCGACCCGCTGGCGGGCGCCGAGCGCCTGCGCGCCGCCCTCGCCGCGCGCAAGGAGACCGGATGCTATCGCTCGATCCTCGAGGATGTCGCGAGGCTGCACATGTCCCCGGAGATCGAGGAGATCGCCGTCGCGGCCCTCGGCGACCCCGAGCCCGAGGTCGTTCAGAACGCCGCCGGGGTGCTCGGCCGGTACGGCTCGCCCGAGGCGGCGCGGCACCTCTGGGAACGCCTCGAGGCGCTCGGCGCGACGCGGCGCGGCAAGCCGGCCATCTCCGACGACTCGACACGCCCGGACGAGCGCATGGCGCTGACTGTCGAGTCGGCCCTCGTCGAGGCGCTGACAAACTCGCCGAGATGGGTCCTCGGGCCTCAGGAGTATGAGCGTCTCGCGTCCCTATCGGTGAGCGAGGGACGCCGGGCGTCGCTCCGGCAGCAGGCCCAGTGGTTCGCCGCAGGGGTGCCGGTGGGGTTCTCTATCGATGGAAGCGAGCCGGGGTCGGTCTCCGTCGGCTCGCAGCGCTTCCGGTCGGTCACCGCCGCGCGCGAGCGGTTCCTGCAGTACCCGCGGGGGACGATCTTCCTCTGGAGTGCGGGCTCGTCGAAGACGGACGGCGCCGCATTCGACGAACTGAGGACTTGGCTCGAGCAGAACGGGATGCGGCTCGAGCGGAGACTTCACATCGAAGGGGAACGAAGAGCATCGCGGATTCAGCGGATTGCAGCGGATCACACGGATCTGAGTCTCGAATTCAGATCCGCGTGATCCGCATCAATCCGCTGAATCCGCGATGCTCTGGGGATGTGGGCCGACTGCTCTCGGCAGATTCGGATAACCTTGTCCCCGTATCAACCTTGTCCATAGCCAGGACTGCGAGGGCACAATGACACTGTTTAATGTCGCTCTACTCCTCTTGTTCGGCCTTGCTCCTGTGCAGGGCAGCGTGTCTCAGTCCGATGTTCTCGATTTGACGAAAGAGGCGCAGCGCAATCTCAGTGTGGGGCCGAGCTCGACCGATCTGGGTGCCAGGGGTTCCAGTCACGGACCGATGCCCGAAAGGCTGATTCAGCTGGTCGCTTCGCGGGTTGACGAAAACCTCGCGCAACTCGGTGGACGAGTCGTCGTGGAAGTTAAATTAACCAACACTGGAAAGTTTGCCCTCGTCATTCCGTGGTCGGACGACCTCGACCGTATCGCGTCAAGTTCTGGCAAGAATCGCCGGCCAAGTGGTTTCCAGAGCGGGCT
>CAZQBW010000169.1:0-11536 GCA_964591515.1 uncultured Clostridia bacterium | reverse complement strand
GCAGCGGATCCGGCTCGCCCAGTCGATCGCTCACCGTCCGCGCGTGCTGATCCTGGACGAGCCGCTCAACGGACTCGACCCGATCGCGCGATCCGAGGCGATCGCCCTGTTCCGGTCTTTTGCGGCCGAGGGGTTGCACCTGATCATCTCGAGCCACATCCTGCATGAGGTCGACATGATGTCGGATAGGGTCGTGCTGCTGAACAACGGCTACGTGGTCGCCGAGGGGGGCGTTCGGGGCATGCGCGACGAGATGCCCGAGCATCCGATGCAGATCCTCGTACGTTGCGATCAGCCAGCGAGCCTCGCGGCTCGGCTCTTCGAAAGAGGACTCGTCGTCGAGGCGGGTGCGCACGACGACGGACGCGGACTGCTGATCAGGACGAAAGACGCAGACCGGTTCTATTCGGCGATCGGCGAGGTCGTCGTCTCTTCCGGCATTCAGCTCGATTCGATCGCCCCGGTCGACGACGACCTGACGGCGGTTTACCAGTACCTGATCGGATCGGGAGGAGGCGTCTCGTGAGCGCGATACCGCAGGTTGATGTCGTCGAGATCCGGCCTTTGGCACCGTCCACGATGGATCTCTGGATGGTCCAGGTCAGATCGATCTTCCGCATCGAGCTTCGTCGCAGTCTGATCGGCAAGCGCGCGATTCTCACCTGGCTTCTGGCGCTGATGCCGGTGGCGCTCGTGCTGGCAATGGCGCTGTTTCCACCGACCGCGCGACGCATCGCCGATCCGGACGTTCGCTCGACTGTCTGGGCGTTTCTCTTCGAGACGCTAGTACTTCGCGCCGTCATATTCTTTGGCTGCGCCTGGTCCTTCATGAACCTGTTTCGCGGCGAGATCGTCGACCGGAGCCTTCACTACAGCCTGCTTGCCGCCGTTCGGCGTGAGGTCTTCGTCGTCGGCAAGTACCTGGCCGGCGTCGCAGCCGCGGCGTTGATCTACGTTCCAACCGTTCTGCTGAGCATTGCTCTTACCTATCTGCCGATGGATGTGGGCGACGCGTGGACGGCGCTGACCACGGGTGGCGGCTTCAAGGCGTCGCTCCTCTACCTGGTCGTGACGCTGCTTGCGTGCGTCGGCTACGGCGCGGCCTTCATGACGATGGGTCTCTTCTTCAGGAATCCTGTCTTTCCGGCCCTGATCGTCTACGGTTGGGAGTTCATCAACTTCCTGCTGCCGCCGATCATGAAGAAGCTCAGCATCGTGCACTATCTGCAGTCGCTGGCGCCGGTACGTGTCTCTGAAGGTCCGTTCGCGATCATCGCCGAACCGTCCGCATGGTGGATCTCGGTGCCGACGCTGCTCCTGCTTTCAGCGGTGCTTGTCGTACTGTCGGGCTGGAGACTCAGGCACTACGAGATCCGCTACGGCTCGGATTGATCCGAAGAGCGACTCGCGGGTTTTGCGGTCAGAACGTGAAGGCGTTGGATGGCAGACCGCCGATCGTCACGACCACGACGTCGGTTCCATCACGCCTGAGGTTCAGACTCGAAGCCGAACCGTTCACGATGATCGTGGATCTGGCCGGTTTGTACTTGGGCGTCTTGTTCGTGGGCACGCCGTTGACGGTGACAGTAGCGCCCGAGTCCAGGTAGAGACCGGTGATCTGAAGTTTGGACCCACCGAACTTCACCCTCTCGACAAAGGGAGCCGGGTTCGAGCTGACGCGTAACGAGAGAGCCCGATCCTTCGTGACGAAATCCGAATCGGCGATACGGATGGTGACAGATGCCGTCGTTGTCACGTTGGACGTTCCCGAAATACGCCCGGATGGGCTCATCGTGATTCCTGGCGGAAGCCCGCCCGACACGATTGACACCGTGTACGGACTCGTCCCGCCGCTGAAATCGAGCTGCCAGTCGTAGGGCTGGCCGAGAACGGCGTCCGGAAGTGCATCGGTCCGGAAGACGAGAGGTCCGTTGGGGCCTGAGTACAGGAAGCGGATAGCGTCCGAGTCGTCGAGCTTCAGGACCGAGCCGCGGCCGTCGTTGTGGGCGATGAAGAACATCGTCGCGTCACGAAGTAGCGGATCTGGCTCGTCGAAGCGCTCCGACGAATGGCCGAGCCCGAGGTCATGACCGAACTCGTGGGTCAGGACCTCCTCGAGCAGCAACGGATGCGACGCGACGATGCACTCGATGCCGTTGTTGAGCGCCAGGTCTCCCTCGACCAGTCGCGAAAATGTCAGGTTGCCAATGGTCTTCTTCTGACCCGGATTCCCGACGACCGACGCAAGAGCGACCGCGCCCTGGCAGTTGACCAGATCGTCGATCTGATTCTTCGGATCGCCGTACGAGATCGACGATATTCCGTCGGCCGCAAGACCGGCTGACATCGTCGTGCCGTCGAACTGCACGTTGAGCGACGATCCCGACACCGACGACCAGGTATGAAACGCGAGCTTAACCTCGTCGATGCCGGCCGAGGGGGTGAAGGCGAGCTTGTTGTTGACTCTGATGCGAACCGTTTCACCCGAATCCGGCTCGAACCACCGAAAGCCGGCGCCCAGAAACGAGAATGCAGGCGCCGCCCCGGTTCCCCGTCGCAGCCCGGCAAACTCGGGTGGCGACAGTCGCAATGCGGGGAGATCGTGACCATCTGTCCTGGCGGTGGAAGCGGCTTCCTGCAGGATGAGCTCCACACTGAGTAGAAAATCGTCGTACGGAGCGCTCCAGGTGATCGTGTCACGTGTGATCGGATTCAGATATCCCTCACCCATCTCACGATCGACCCGCGTGACGCCCGTCGTCGCGTCGTGTACGAGGTGATAGGCCCCGAGTTTGAGGTGTGCCACGTGAAGAGATCCGTCGTCGTCCGCATTGAGGAAGAGAATGGCCCGGTCGCCTGCAACGAGCCGCGGCGTCGCCGAGACGACGAAGGCCCGCTCCCGCGTTATCCCCCCAAGCTGGCGAAGGACGATCTGACCGACGGGCAGGTCACCCTTGATGACGCGCTCCACGTCGACGGTGACGTATGTGTACACCGCCTGACGATCGGGCATGTTGACGGCCTCGGATGCGATGACAGTGACTTCGACGATAGCCCGGCTGCTAGTCGCCAGGTCGCGATCGGACATCGGTATGATGGTCGTCGCCTCGACACGATCGGATGCGGCGAGTACTGCTGCCACCGCGATCATCAGAACGGCACAGAATCGTGCTGTCATCGAGGGCCTCCGAAGTCCCGCTGTCGGCGAATTTGGCGGAGCGGGTCATCAACCCAACGGACCGCAATCTACACCCCATACGTATCGGCTTCAAGGCACGGATCTTTACGCTCGCCGGTTGGGGCGATAGGGGTCATTTACGACCAGATGCCGTGCCGAAGAGGGAAGTGCCGTCGACGCCCGCGGGGGGTGCGATTCGGAGAATGCCCGCCAGCGTCGGCGCCAGATCGATGGTTCGAACGCGTTCGCTGCGAGACCCGCGCGGAATTCCGGCGCCGTAGAAGATCATCGGAACGTGCGTGTCGAAGCGATAGGGCGTTCCGTGACTCGTTCCACAGGTCCGCCACGACACGAGTGAATACTCCTTTGGACGGATCATGACGTCCGGGCTTCGATCCGGCGTGAAGCTGCGTCGATACACGTCGAGAAAGGCTCGATCCGTTGGAGCGGGGGCGGCGGACAACTCCTCCGAAGTCATTGCATCCGCGATGAACGGCACTGCTCGAATCTTCGCAGCCACCTTCGCGCGAACGTCGGCGGCTGCAAGACCGCGAGACGTCGCCTCGGTGAGGTCCAGGTAGACACCCATGTAGTTCGACGACCGGAACAGCGGTCGCGTCAGTCCGAGCTCGGCCCGGGCGTCCTCCGTCGCGGCGCTGAGCGCGTCCGTGAAGTCCTTCGTGACGACACGCGTCGCAGGGTAGCCGCGACGGGCCAGGTCCTCAGGCAGGGGCATGACTCCGTGATCCGACGAGAGGGCAACCACGTAACTGCCGGCTCCGACGCGGCGGTCGAGGAAGTCGAGAAACCCGCCAAGCCTGCGGTCGAGCCGGACGTAGTAATCCTGGGTCTCCTGGCTCAACGGACCGTAGGCGTGGCCGATCAAGTCTGCGGCGGAGAGTCCGACCCAGAGAATGTCCGGAGCCCGGTCCATTCCGAGTCGCTCCTCGACAATCAATCTCTCGGCCAGGTCGAGAGTCATCTCGTCGCCAAACGGGGTCTGCATGATCCCCTTCTGGAACGCGAGCGCAGCTACCGGCGAAGTCGTATCGACCGTGTGCGGAAACGTAGTGCTCTCGCAGTCGTTCTCGGTCGGGAAGGCATCCTCGTTCGAGACCAGGTACTCGTATTCGGGCAGTGACCGGTGCCATCCCGCCTTGAAGGCGGCCTGGACTCTCCCCTCGTCGTTGAAAGCCTCGAGCCACGCAGGCAGTGCGGTCGCGTAACGCGTCGAGGTAACGTAGCGACCGTATTTGTCGCTGTACCAGAATGCTCCATTCGGCCTGAGGCCGCCCATCAGCACGGCGGATCGATCCTTGCCCGATACGCTGAACACCTTGCTGGTGGGACTGGACGCCTTCAGCCAGTCGCCGAGCGCCGGGCGCCGAAGATTTCGCGGAGACTGGCTTTCCGTATCGGCCATTCTCGCGCCGACGACGCTTACCGAGTCGTCAAACGTGCAGTACATATCCCTGCCGGCGGTACGGTCGAACCAGTCGTTTCCGACGATACCGGTGTGCGCCGGCGTGCAGCCCGTCGAAAGGGCGGCATGACCCGCGGCCGTCACGGTAATTGCGTGGTCGTGATGCGCTTCGCTGAACGAAAGGCCACCTTCGATGATTCGTCTGAGGCCGTGGCCCAGGTAGCCGGCGTAACGGGTCGTAACGTCACCCCGCATCTGGTCGACTGAAATGACGACCACGAGCCGGGGCCGCTGCCCGCGTGGTCCGATGGCGGTTGCACTCGACGCTACGGATACCGCACTGATCAGAAGCAGCGCGCAGAGAAGGGCGTTCAGACGACGTGCTGGCATAGACCGCCGAGCTTAGCGTGAAGCGGTTCGCGATTCCAGCCACCTCGCTGTGGCGCGCGGACTCGCGCATAATCGGCGCCGTGTTCTCGACACGCACCCCGCCAAGTCTCTCTCCGAACAGGATCTCGGCAGCGCTCGACCGCGCACGGAGTCGCGGGCCGATCGTCGACCTGACCGAATCGAATCCGACGCGAGCTGGATTCGTGACGGATCCGGCTCGACTTGCGGCACTCCTGTCATCTGCGGATGCGGTCCGTTACGAGCCCGACCCGCGCGGCTGGATCGGCGCGAGGGACTCCATCGTCGAGTACTACGGCGCTCGCGGATCCAGCGTCGGCGCCGATCGCCTCGTCCTGACGGCAAGCACGAGCGAAGGCTACGCCCTGCTGTTCAAGCTTCTCTGCGACTCGGGCGACGAAGTGCTCGTCCCGACGCCCTCCTATCCGCTCTTCGAACACCTCGCGAACGCGGAGTGCGTGCGCGCCATGCCCTATCGACTGGATTTCGATGGACGGTGGTATCTCGACGCCGCCGAGCTCGAGCGGGTTGCGACGGCGCGGACCCGGGCCGTCATCGTCGTGAGTCCGAACAATCCGACCGGGTCGGTGCTTACGACTCCCGAGGTCGGCGCAGTCTTAGAGTTCTGCCGCCGGCGCGGGATTGCGCTGATCTGCGACGAGGTCTTCGCCGACTACCCGAATCGCTTGCCGCCCGACGCGGCTCCGGCTCCATTCGATCACGGCGCCGTGCTCGCGTTCACTCTGAACGGGCTCTCGAAAATAGCCGGCCTGCCTCAACTCAAGGCAGGGTGGATACTGGCGAGCGGTTCACGTCGGCTTGTTGCGGAAGCGATGCCGAGGCTCGAGTTCCTCGCGGATCTCTACCTTTCGGTCGGGACACCCGTTCAACGGGCCTTGCCAGGCCTGCTCGAGATCGCACCGTCGATTCGGGATTCAATCCGCGAGGCGACCGGAGCGAATCTCGCGGTTCTCCTTGAATCGGTGCTCGGAACCGCGGTCGACGTCCTCCCGGTCGAGGCCGGCTGGGTGGCCGTGCTTCGGATACCGCGAATTCTCGACGACGAGACGTTCGCACTGAAACTGCTCGAGGAGTATTCGACGGTCGTGCAGCCCGGGTACTTCTATGATTTTGCCGACGAGCGTTCCGTCGTCGTCAGCCTGTTGACGGCTCCCTCGGTCTTCCGGGACGGAGTCAGCCGCCTTCTCGCTCTCGTAGAGCGCCTGTAGGGAGGAGTTTCGTGGAAATTCGGAATCTGGCAGCTGAGCAGCGATTCTCTCCCGAGAAGATGCAGAAGGTGAGCCTGTTCGAGACAGACCGGATGTTCACCGACGTCTACTGTCTGGAACCGGGCCAGGCGCAACGTGCGCACGCGCACGCAAACGCAGACAAGGTCTACTTCGTGATCGAGGGAACCGCCCGGGTCCTCGTGGGAGCTGAGGAACGTGACGTCGAGGCGGGCTCGGCCGTCCTGGCCCCCGCGGGTGAAGAACACGGCGTCAGGAACTCGAGCTTGAGCAGGGTGATACTTCTCGTTTTCATGGCGCCCAATCCGAATCGCGATTGACGCGACTGCACTGCGGCGCGAGACGGCCCGGGGTTTCGCCCCTGAGTATCGAGGAGTAGACTGCCGTCGTTCCGGGTCGAAGCAGCCGGGGCCCCCAAGTCCGATGGCTTTAACCGATTTTCTCTTGAGCTTTGTCGATGCCGATGGATATCGACTTCTCCGCGTAGGCATTCCGCCGGTCGTGGACATCTCGCGATTGTCGGTCGCGGCGTCGAAGTACCTCTCGATGTTCGTCGACGATCGGCCGATGGTCGTTCTGAACGACGCCAGCGAATTGCTCGAGTTGCAGCCGGACGTGCAGGAAGTTCTCGTCGCGATGATGCGGCGCAACATCACCCGCCCGACGTTCGCGGGGTCCGCGTGGATTACGCGCGGGGAAGAGGAACTCGACGGACTGCTCCGGGAGCTTCTAGTGGTCGCTGACAGGGATCCGGACAGCCTCTTTCGAACCGAAGCGGAGGCGATGGCCTATCTTGACCGCCTCCTCGCAACCTTCGAGATGCCGACCTGATCGGTTCGTCGATGGAGCTATCTCCGGCTGTACCGCTGTGCGATGAACGTCACAACGACGCCGACTATCGCACCGAGGACGGCCCAGATGACGATTCGTGACATTTGTCGTGTTTCCTCCTCTTCGGCGCTCGGTTCGCCTTGGCGGAGCCTCGGTCGAATTCTCACGACAGCTCCCGTTCGAGGCGAACCGGCTCGGCGGTTCCGCCAGCCTACCACACCCGAGAATCTCGAAACTGGCAGTCACGACCGGTCGTACAGACGCGCATCTGTCGGATTACCATCTCGGAGGAACCTATGCTTCGCAGACTCCTGCTTGCAGCCGTCGCTGCGCCGGTCGTTTTCTGTGCCGTCGCTTCGGCGCAGTCACTCGATGACATCGTTTCGAAACACGTCGCGGCCATGGGCGGCCTGGACAAGATAAAGGCCGTCAAAACCATACGACAGACCGGCAAGGCCACGGTCGGCCCCGGAATCGTCGCGCCTGTAACGCTATCGATGGCTCGCCCGAATGCTTTCCGGATGGAGCTGTCCATACAGGGAAAGACGCTCATTCAGGCGACCGACGGCTCGACGGCGTGGATGATGAATCCCTTCGCCGGAGCCACGGCTCCCGAGAAGATGTCGGCGGACGATGCGAAAGAGCTCAATGAGATGGCGGACATCGACGGAGCCCTTGTCGACTGGAAGGCAAAGGGCCACACGGTCGAGTTCATCGGAAAGGAGGACTTCGAGGGAACGGAGGTCCTCAAGCTCAAGGTCGTGCTCAAGTCGGGTGAGACCAAGTACACCTATCTCGATGCGTCGACGTTTCTCGTGCTCAAGGAAACGGGCAAGCGAAAGCGCGAAGGCGCCGAGCTCGACGTCGAGACGGTTTTCGGGGACTACAAGACCGTCGAAGGTTTGACGATGCCGTTCAGCATCGAGGCCAAGGCCGGCGGTCAGACCCAGTTCCAGATGACCATGGACAAGATCGAGCTCAATCCGACGCTCGATCCGGCCGTGTTCACCATGCCAGCCGCGGCTGCTCCTGCAGTGGCACCAGCTAAGACTCCCGGCCTCTAGACCGGTTCGATGAGATGGCGTTGACGGACCTCGAGCTCTTCATGGTTCGAGGTCCGAGGCGGTTGCGTGATCTCGCAGCCGCCGTCGTTCCATATCCCAAACTCAAAACTTCTGTTTTCCAATCTCGAGGAGGTCTCAATGCGCGGACGTGCGCTGTTGGCTCTAGTTGTCGCCTGCGTGGCGGTGCTGGGCGGATTTGGAGTCGTTTCCGTGCGTGCGCAGGGCGCGCCTGCGGTCAAGGTCGACTCGGCGATGTTCGGGGCCATTGAAGCCCGCGCGATCGGCCCGGCAAAGATGAGCGGTCGAATCTCGGCCGTCGACGGCGTTGCCCGCGAACCGGACACCATCTATGTCGGATCCGCGAGCGGTGGCGTCTGGAAGACAACGAACGGCGGAACGACCTTCAAGTCCATCTTCGACAAGTACACGCAATCGATCGGGGCCATTGCGGTCGATCAGTCGAATCCGTCGACTGTATGGGTTGGAACGGGCGAGAGCTGGGTTCGCAACAGCGTCTCGGTCGGAACTGGCGTTTACAAGTCTACCGACGGGGGAGAGAACTGGCAGTTCGTCGGACTCCCGGAATCCGAGCGAATCGGGAAGATCGTCATCGATCCGAAGAACCCGGACACGGTCTACGTTGCGGCGCTCGGCCATCTCTGGAATGGGAACGAGGAGCGCGGTCTCTACAAGACCACGGACGGTGGAAAGACGTGGGAGCGAGTGCTGTTCGTCGACAAGGACACAGGCTGCGCTGACGTTGCGATCGATCCGCAGGAACCGTCAATTATCTACGCATCGACGTGGCAGTTCCGGCGCAAGGGATGGAGTTTCTCGTCGGGCGGACCTGGGGGAGGACTCCACAAGAGCACGGACGGCGGCAAGACCTGGACCAGGCTGACAAAGGGGCTGCCTGAGGGGACGCTCGGCCGGATTGCCATTGCCGTCGCCCCTTCCAGGCCGGGCACTGTCTATGCTGTCGTAGAGGCAAAGAAGTCGGCGCTCTTTCGCTCGGATGACGCAGGGGCGACGTGGGCGGCAATGAGCTCGTCCGCTGAAATAACGGCGAGGCCCTTCTATTTCGGAACGCTGATCGTCGATCCGAAGGACCATCGAAAGGTCTACAAGCCAGGCTTCAATCTCGCCGTGAGTCGCGATGGCGGCAAGTCTTTCTCGGGATCGGGCGGCTCGTATCACGGCGACGTGCACTGCCTCTGGGTCGATCCGAACGATACCTCGAGACTGTTCATGGGCACGGACGGCGGGATGTACCGCTCCAGCGATTACGGAAACAAGTGGGACGTCATCCGGTGCCTGCCGGTGTCCCAGTTCTACCACGTGTCGTTCGACATGGGTCAGCCCTATTCGGTCTACGGTGGACTGCAGGACAACGGGTCGTGGACGGGCCCGTCTCGCGATGTCAACGGCATCGAGAATGCCGACTGGCACAACATCGGAATCGGCGACGGTTTCTATGCATTTGCGGATCCGACGGATCGCAACACGGTCATCGTCGAGTATCAGGGCGGCAAGGTCTCGAGGTTCAACCGGACGACGTATGAGCGTCAGGCTATCGCTCCGCAACCGAAGCCGGGCGAGCCGAAATACCGCTACAACTGGAACTCGCCGATCGAGATGAGTCCTACCATCGCTGGCACGATGTACGTTGGCGCCCAATTCGTCTTCAGGTCGCGCGACCGGGGCACGACGTGGGAGCGCATCAGTCCGGATCTCACTACCAACGACCCGGCAAAGCTGCAGCAGGAGGACTCTGGCGGCCTGACGCCCGACAACTCGAGCGCCGAGAATCACTGCACGGTCTTCACGATCAGCGAATCGCCGAAGGACGCGAACGTTGTATGGGCGGGAACCGACGACGGCAACGTTCAGGTCACGCTCGACGGTGGAAAAACCTGGACGAACGTTACGGGAAACTTCACGGGAGTTCCGAAGGCGACCTGGGTCAGTTCGATCGAGGCGAGCAGCCACGACCGAGCGACGGCTTACATTACGTTCGACGGGCACACGCTTGGCGACAAGAAGCCGTACATCTACAGGACAACGGACCTGGGGAAGACGTGGACGGCACTTGCGGCGGATCCGATCAAGGGCTATGCGCACGTCGTTCGCGAGGATCCCGTTCGCTCCGATCTGCTGTTCGTCGGAACGGAGGTCGGGCTTTTCGTCTCGCTCGATGCCGGTCGCCAGTGGGTGCAGTTCTCGGGAAAACTCCCTCCGGTTGCGATCAACGACATCGCAATCCACCCGCGCGACTCGGACGTGATCCTCGCCACACACGGGCGGGGAATCTACATCATCGACGACATTACGCCGCTCCGGAACATCACGCCGGCGGTGCTCGAGTCGGATATCGCGCTTCTCGACTCGCAGCCTTCGAAGTTGCGGTTCGGCTCGTCTCTTCAGGACTTTCCCGGAGACGACGAGTTCACTGGTGCCAATCCGCCTGACGTCGCGTACATCACGTACTTCCTGCGCGAGCGGCATGTGAAGGGTGACTTCAAGATCGAGGTCTATGATTCCGCGAACAAGCTCGTGACGACGCTCCCGGCAGGAAAGAGGCGGGGAATCAACCGGGTCGAGTGGCCGATGAGACTCAAGGCGCCGCGTGTTCCTGCCGGCGCGCAGATCGAGGGCGGTTCGATTCTCGGACCGCTGGTGGCGGAGGGAACTTACACCGTCAAGCTCATCAAGGACGGGAAGGAGATCGTCGGAAAGGTGACGCTGGTCGGCGATCCGGGTCTGAGTCACTCGGCGAAGGACCGGGCGCTACAACAGCAGACGGTCGGAAAGCTCTATCAAAGTCTCGAACGGCTCGCGTACGTTGGCGCAGCGGTAAAGAGCTTGCGCGACCAGATCGACGAGCGGGGAAAGGGACTGAAACCGGACGACGCATTGATGAAGGAGCTCGGGGCATTTTCGACGCGCCTTGACGGCTTCTACGGGACGCTCGTGGCAACGCGGGAGGGTCGGATTACTGGCGAAGTGCAGCTTCGCGAACGACTTGGCGAGCTTTACGGAGACGTGAGCGGATTCGCGGGTCGTCCGACGCCGTCGCAACTGGAGAGGGCAGGTGCCCTTGATGCCGAGGTGACCACCGCGAATGCCACGTTCGAATCGATCTCGGCGAACGAGTTGAGGGAAATCAACGCGAAGCTCGTCGCTCGAGGGCTTGCGCCGCTCGCGCCGCTTGGTCGCGAGGAGTTCGAGAAACGCGACGCCGGGCGGATGTCGCTGAATGAAGTGGCAGCCGTCGGCCGTCGATGGTTCGCATCCCGGATCCTGTTGCGGTAGCTCTTTGCCTCTTGCGCGAAGCGCCTTGGAGTGCGGCGCGGAAGCGCTGCTTTGGATCGATCCAAAGCGGCAC
>CAZQBW010000168.1:7910-11557 GCA_964591515.1 uncultured Clostridia bacterium | reverse complement strand
TCGGCGGAGTAGGGCCCCGACACCTCGATGCCGTCATTGACGCTGCACGACTCGATCGCCGGCAGGATCTCGGACGATTCCTCGATCCCGAACAGTCCGCCTTCCGCCCCGTGCGGATTCAGCGCGGCAACGGCGATGCGAGGCCGCTCGATGCCCCATCGCATCAGTTCGTGGTGGGTGAGTCGGATCTTCTGCTCGATGTCGGGCTTGCGGACGGAACGGATCGCCTCGGCGAGGGGCATGTGCGTGGTCAGCAGCACAACGCGCAGCCCCGGCGCGACGAATGCCATCGCGTAGTCCTCGACCTTCGTCAGGTCTGCGAGGAACTCGGTGTGGCCCGGGTACGAGTAGCCGCCGAGAAAGAGCGCCTTCTTGTTGAGCGGAGCTGTTGCCATCGCATCTGCCTGCCCCGACCGGCAGAGGTCCACCGCGGCCACTATGTAGTCGCCCGCCGCCTTGCCGCACACGCCGGTCTCGACGCCGATCTCGACCGGCTCGGGCAGGTTCGGGATGTTGTAGATGACAGGCCCGTCGATGTCGGCGGGAATATCTTCGCCAACATTGAAAATCGGGAGGCCGCATACGAGGTCGAGCCGGCGCGCCTGATGCGCGAGCTCCTGCGCGTCGGCAATGATGATCGGCACGCATGCCTCGAGCACGCTCGATTCGGCAATCGTCTTGAGCACGATCTCGGGCCCGATGCCGGCCGGGTCTCCGATCGTGACAGCGATTCGCGGGCGGCTAGCAACCATTCGGGACGCTCCTCGGAGCTGCGCTCGGTCTAGTCGGCGTCATCGGCATGCTCGTGGTCCGGCTCGTCCGAATCGACTTCGGCATCGGACTCGGACTCTGAGTCCTCGTCGGACTCGTTCTCCTTGTACATGTATTTCACGTTGTGTTTGAGCACGAGCAGATTGGGCGCGCCGTTCCTGTGGAGCTTGATGCACGAGCGGTCGTACCACTCGATGGTTCCCTTCAGTTCCTCGCCGTCCTGCAGCACGATGACCATCGGCGTCCGGTTGTCCATCTGCTTCTTGTAGTAGAAGGACTCGGCATTCGTCTGTTCCGGGGGCACTCGCTTGCGCTGCCCACCGCCTCCGCCGCCGCTGGAGTCTCTCGAGCGGTTCGTGGCCTCGCGCTCGCCGCGCTCCCGGATCTCCGCAAGCGTCGTTCTGATCAGCTTTCTATTCACTGAGAGCCTCCTGTCAGCCGCCGCGCAGCGGCTCGCTCCGACCATGTACCGGCGAGGGCCGTCGCGGTGTACGGCCTGAGTCTGCGTTGACCCCGAAGATGAGCCTCACATGGCGTTCCAAGGTCCCGTCACAGCGTGAGAATGGTCAGGAAAGTCGACGTGCGTATGGCCGAATCGTAGCCCAGCGACCTACCCTTGGCAAGGAAAGCCCTTCGCATGATCGGGTCACAAAGCTGTGCTACCCTGCACCGCGTGATCCAGGGTCGAAAGGTGGTCCTCTTCATGCCGGCGTACAACGCTGCGCGGACCATTCGCCGCACGGTCGAGGAGCTCCCCCGCGACGTCGTCCACGTCTCCGACAAAGAGGTGCTCGGACCGGTCGTCTACTTCCAGTTCCGCCTCAACGCGATTGACGGACGGTGCTCGAGGGCCTCATCGGCAACACCTCGCGCAAATTCGGCTGCCGGACCGATCCGATGATCGACAGCTGGAGAGTGACGGGTTGGCGCGCAACTCTCGGTCGTCTCTCGACGCATCCCCTGTTCCCTCCGATCTTCTCCGTGCTCGTTGCCACGATGTGCGTGCGCGGGGTGTTCTCGCTCTCGAAGATCTTCTATTTCCGTGATCTCGCTCTCTACCATTGGCCGCACCACAGATGGATGCGACGGGAGCTGCTTCTGGGCCATTCTCCGTTTTGGGATCCGAATCCGGGAGGGGGGTACGCCACCGTCGGTGATGCGGCGCTGCATGTGTTGTTTCTGCCAACACTGCCGCTAAGGCTGCTTCCGGAGATAGTCGGATTCAACCTGATCATCGCCCTTCCGTTCCCGGTCGCGGCGATCGGCGTGTATCTGTTTGCCCGGCGCCATGCGTCGCCGTGGGGTTCCGCTATCGCTGCCATCGCCTATTCGGCGTCGGGCCCAATTCTCTCTTCGGCGAACTGCAACAACATTGCGTGGTGCGTTGCGATCATTCCGTTCATCTTCTGGGCAATCGATGGTCTCGTTCGCAAGCCTTCGGCGCGGCGATTCGGGTTGCTGGCGTTGCTCTTCGCACTCGAACTGCTCGCCGGTGAACCGGCGACGCTCCTCGGTACGGCGGTTATGGCCACTGCATATGCGGCCATCACGGCTCCCGATCACGGGGCGGCGGCAACCCAGCGATTTCGATCGACCTTGGCCACGATAGGCGCGGGCATTTCCGGCCTGATGCTGGCTTCCATGCTGGCCTTCCCAATGTTCGACACGGTCCAGCGATCGATTCGGGGGGAGGGCCTGCTCATGGACACCTGGTCACTGCATCCAATGCGACTCGCGGAAGCCGTGCTTCCGCTCGTCTATGGCAATTACCTCGGACTTCAGAATGAAATGACCCCGTGGCTATTTGCCCTGAACTCCCGTCGCGATCCATTTCTCCCGTCGCTTTATGTAGGCGCCTTTGCCTTGACACTGGCAGTTGCAGGTGTGGTGAGCGCGAAACGGCGCGTGTGGGCATACTTCTGGTGTGGAACCATCGGGGCATCGCTGCTGTGCGCATTCGGCTCGATGACGCCTGTGTATCCGGCGCTGCAGAAACTCGTTCCTCTGCTCGGGAACGTCCGATATTCGTCGAAGTATGCCGTTCTCTCGATGCTGCCCCTCGCAGCGCTCGCCGCCATCGGCTGGGATGGATTGACGGTTGCGGGCGCCCGGCTGCTCGCCACGCGTCGTGTGGCTACCGTGACGGCGTTCCTCATACTGGCCGGGGTCTGCGCCTTCGCGATTCTCGCCTCTTCCGGCACCGGCTCGGCGATGCTCTTGTCCTTCGCCGGTGTGGCTGACGATTCGAATTCTGGCCCTACCGCGAGTTGGCTGTCGGGCTCAATCCAACAGCGGCTTCCATCGGCGGCGATCATTATCGCCGCGACTCTCCTGTTCGCCTGGTTGGGCGGACCCGAGAAGAAGCGCGCCTCTCTTGTTCGCGCCATTGCTGTGGCCGTGTTCTCGATTGATCTGGTGCTTATGAACGGCGGACTCAATCCGACTATCGACGCGTCGCTGTTCGACGCCCCTGACTGGGTCGCCGCCACCCGCCAGAACCCGACGGATCGCGTGCATGTTGCCCAGAACTTCATCATGACGGCCGGTCGCGATGGATCGGACGGTCTGCCACCGCCGGAGTACCCTCCCAATGTCCCGCCTGCGGCCTACCTCGCCGTTTGGAACACGACCCTGTGCCAGTACCCGTCGGCGTGGGACGTTCGACAGTCGCTCTCTCTCGAGCTCACCGGCCTGCGTCCCCGCGAATACCTGACCCTGCTCGAGTCGTTCAGCCGGGCAGAACGGTCCGAACAATTCCGGTTCCTTCGGTTCACGGGCACCCGGTATGCGCTCCTGCAAAAACCGCCCCCGCCGCCATTCCGCGAGATCATGCCATTGCCGCAGATCCCGCCGATGGCGCTGTACGAGCTGACAGA
>CAZQBW010000168.1:0-7810 GCA_964591515.1 uncultured Clostridia bacterium | reverse complement strand
CCGCGACGGTCGTCCGCGCCTGGGGCGTCTACAGGGCAGTCCGGCTCGCGCCGGGAGTACACACGGTGGAATTCCACTACGTCTCGAAACCGTTCCGCATCGGGCTCGTGGTGTCTCTCGTCACGGGATTGGTCCTGCTCGTTCTTGCGATCCGGCGACCGCGGGCCGCGGCCGAGACGAACGACGGTGAAGCATCGTGACGGGCGCGGGCAGCCTCTCGCACATTCGGGTGCTCGATCTCTCTCGGATCCTGGCGGGACCGTTCTGCACGCAGATGCTTGCGGATCTTGGCGCCGAAGTCGTGAAGATCGAGCGGCCCGGGGCAGGCGACGACACCCGCGGGTGGGGTCCGCCCTTCGACGCATCGGGAATGTCGGCCTACTTTGCAGCGGCGAACCGCAACAAGCGTTCTGTCGCAGTCGATCTCAAGTCCGACCTCGGCCGCGAGACCGTCCGGCGTCTCGCCGCGCGATCAGACGTCGTCGTCGAAAACTTCAAGGCCGGCCACCTCGATGCGATGGGCCTCGGCTATGACGACCTCGCCGCGATCAATCCGCGCATCGTGTTCTGCTCGATCACGGGTTACGGCTCGAATGGGCCGCGACGCGACGAGCCGGGATACGACTTCCTCATCCAGGCGATGGGCGGGCTCATGGCGATCACGGGCGAACCGGACGGTGAACCGATGAAGGTCGGCGTCGCCGTCGCCGACCTGTTCGCCGGGACGCTGGCCGCGGTGGCCATCCTCGCAGCGCTCTCGGGCCGCGAGCAGACGGGTCTCGGGCAGCGGATCGACATGTCTCTCTACGACGCGCAACTCGCGATGCTCGCGAACGTCGCATCGAGCCACCTGTTCACGGGCGCCGAGCCCGTGCGCTACGGCAACGCGCATCCGAACATCGTTCCGTACCAGACGCTCGCGGCGCGCGACGGCCGGTTCGCGCTCGCGCTCGGCAGCGACAGCCAGTGGGCGGCGCTCTGTCGCGAGCTCGGCCGCGACGACCTTGCCGCTCGTGGCGACCTCGCCGGAAACGCCGGTCGCGTCATAGGCCGCGCCTCGCTCATTCCCGATCTTGAAAGGTCGTTCGCTCCCTTGAGCGTGACGGAGGCCGTCGCCGCGTGCGCGCGAGCCGGCGTTCCCGCCGGTCCGGTCCGTGGAGTCGCCGCGGCCTTCGCCGATCCGCAGACGGCAGCCCGGAGCATGATCGTCGAGATGCGAAGGCCCGACGGCACGGCGGTCCCCACCGTCGGTTCGCCGCTTGCTCTTCTCGCGACTCCGCCAACGTACCGGCTGCCGCCCCCGCGACTCGGCGAGCATACTGCCGAGGTGCTGGGCGAGCTCGGCCTCGAGCTGCCCTGAAGCGTTGCGCGAAGCGCTTTGGAGTGCGGCGAGGATCGCCGCTTTGGATCGATCCAAAGCGGCGCTTCACGCCGCACTCCAAAGCGCTTCGCGCAACGGTCGGGGCCGCGTTCGCTACGACTCGGAGCGATCGGGCAGCAGGGCTCGCGGCTCTCGACGTGGCTCGAGCATCGGGGTCGGAGCCTCGAGTTGCAGGTGCACCATGCCGCCGGCGTCGCTGAATATGTTCGCCGCCGCCCTTCTACGCCGCATGAAGACGATGGTACCGATCGTCATGCCGATCATGATCGCCAGTAGCACGCCCGCGCCCACGAGACGGACGCTGCCGAGCAGCAGCATCGCAGTCGTGTAGGCTTCCTTTCGCGCGTCGAGTCCCACAGTGGGATCCGGGCCCTGCAGCATCTTGATCTGGTAGTCGTACTTGACCGCGTCGACCGTCTGACGGAAGGCTTCGGGATTCGAGACGTCCGTCGCCTCGATCAGGAAATTTCCCTCGCGCTTCAGGACACGCGTTGCCCGAATGGCCGGGTCGAGCCCCTCGAACCATGCTGTCACGCTGCGCTCCGCCTCCGCGGCAAGCTGCGGCGTCTGGTACTCGACGATCAGCAATCTCGCGGGTGTGGCGCCCTCCTGCGAATACTCCGCAACGACCGCGTCCGCGCCGCCCGCGTCAAGGCGATAGACGTCACGTTCCAGATCCGGCCGGAATCGCCTGAGCATCTCGAGCGACGAAACGTATCGCACCGACGACGCGATCCGGCCCACGCTCGGCAGGTCGTCGACGATGGGCGCATTGGGCGCGGGCCGACCGAGGCTCGCCACGAGCGCATCGCAGAGCGCCGAGCGCTCGGAGTCGGTTCCGCCCTCCGTGTGGATCACGACGTCCCCGAGCCGCACCGTCGTCTGCTTCGCCGAGACCCATCCGTCATCACCCCGGTCGGTGGCCACGGCTTCCTGCGGCCGCAGGAACCGGAGAAGGGCGTAAGCCAGCGACTCGTCCGCCATCCGGAAGGCCGAAACGCGAATGTCTCCATACGTCCGGGCCGCCGATGCCTTTGCCGACAACGAGTGCGCGATGGCAGCCGGCTGGCCTTCCGGACGCTGCACGGGCGTAGTTGCCGCGGCACTGCCGACGTCGTTCGACAACAGGGCCTTCAGTGCTCCGTCCTCGCGCGAGGGAGCCACCGCGATGACGCTTACCGGATCTTCCGCGCTCGCAGCGCCCCAGGCCGGAGTGGATCCGATGGCTGCAGCTGCGGTCAGCCCCAGCGCAAACTGGAGCAGGAAGGACGAAGAATGGCGCGGGAATCTGGGCATTGCGGTGATGGACACCAACCGGCGCCTTTCAGTTCCGGTTTCTGAGCTGGGAAAGCAGCATGTCGGCGTAACGCTTCGGCTCGGTGACGCTCGAGATGATGACCTGGCCACCCGACTCCGAGGCATTGTCGACGACGATGTTGCCGAGTCCGAGCATCCGTTCGACGAGCGACGCAGTCACGGTGACGTCCTGAATCTTCGAGAGTGGAATATTGCGAGTCGTCGTGGAAAGGAGCCCGTACTGGATCTCGAACTTGTGGTCGGTAAGCGTGAAGAGATGACGCTGCCGATCGATGTGCGAAAGAAGCGGCTTCAGAAAGAGCAGAAGGCCGATGACCACGACCGCGACTGCTCCGGTCCACAACGGAAGCTGCATCCACGACGCTCCCGCGGCCACGAGTGCTGCCGCCACCAACCAGAGGACCGCTGCGACTGCATATCGAACGCCGACGAACAGAAATGCCGGACGAATCGAGAAGATGACCTGCTCAGGCGGTGGGTTCTGCGACATAGGCGGGCTCGACCTCCAAATTTGAATGCTACAGGTGCGTTTGGCGTCGAGGCAAGACGGACACCCTCCCGCGGACCCCACCCCGATGTGCTATCCTGCCGCGCGATGAAATTCGTGAACAAGGCCCTCGTCATGGACGCGAAGCGTCTGGACCGCTGCCTGTCACGCCTCGCGTCCGAGATCGTCGAGCGCAACGGCAGCCCGGAAGGGATCGTGCTTCTCGGAGTGAAGCGTCGCGGCATTCCGCTGGCCGAGCGCATTGCCAGGCGGATTACCGACCTCGAAGGAACGGCTCCGCGGGTCGCCACCATCGACGTCGCGTTCTACAACGACGATCTGTCGCTCGTGGCCCCGACGCCCATCGTCAGCGCGTCTTCGCTCAATGGAGACCTCAACGGCGCGACCCTTGTGATCGTCGACGATGTCCTCTACACCGGACGGACCGTCTGGGCGGCCATCCAGTACCTCCTGACGAGCCACCCGTCCTGTCGCCTGCAACTCGCCGTACTCGTCGACCGCGAGCATCACGAACTGCCGATCCACGCGGACTACGTCGGCCGCATCGTGCCGACGAAGGACAACGAGATCATCAAGGTAATGCTCCACGAGTTCGACGGCTCGGAACAGGTGCTGATCGTCGAGCTCGAGGCCGGAGCCACGTCGTGACAGCGTCGGCCGTGCAGTCGAAGGACCTGCTGTGGATTCGCGGCATGTCCGCGCCGTCGATCCTCTCGCTTCTCGATGCTGCGAAGCTGTGGCGCGATCCGAAGAAGACGTCCGACCGCCTGGCCGGCCGCACGGTCATCAACCTCTTCCTCGAGCCGTCGACGCGGACCAGGGTTTCGTTCGAGATCGCGGCCAAGCGGCTCGGCGCGAGCGTCGTGAACATTGCAGCGACGTCCTCGTCGCTCGTGAAGGGCGAGAGCCTCGTCGACACGGCGCGAACGCTCGACGCAATGAATCCGGATGCGATCGTCATGCGTCATCCGTCGTCCGGTGCGCCGCAGATCGTCGCCCGTCACACTCGTGCCGCTGTCATCAACGGCGGCGACGGCGCCCACGAGCATCCGACGCAGGCGCTGCTCGACGCGCTCACGATTCGCGGTCGAAAGGGCCGGCTCGACAGGCTGCGCGTTGCGATCGTCGGCGACGTCCTACACAGCCGCGTCGCGCGCTCCAACGCACACCTGCTGACGACGATGGGGAGCGACGTCGTGCTCTGCGGTCCGCGGTCGCTGCTGCCGGAAGGCATCGCGTCGATCGTCGGGACTGCTCCGGGCCACCTGTCGGCGACGACGTCGATGGACGAAGCGCTCGACGGCGCGGACGTGGTGATGATGCTGAGGGTTCAGCACGAGCGGCAACAGGAGTCGTTCTTCCCGTCGATCGGTGAGTTCCGGTCGCGATTCGGATTGAACGCCGAGCGTCTGCGGCGTGCGAAGCCCGACGCGATCGTGATGCACCCCGGTCCCGTCAACCGCGGCGTCGAGGTGACGCCGGACGTCGCTGACGGTCCGCAGTCCGTGATCCTCGAGCAGGTCACGAACGGCGTCGCCATCCGCATGGCCGTCCTCGACCGCCTGATATCAGGAAAGAGCATCGCGAATTAGGCGGATCCAGGCGGATCATGCGGATCTGAGTCTCAGACCCGCCTGATCCGCCTGGATCCGCCCAATCCGCGATGCTCTTCCAATTCCGGTCTACAACTCGACGCCGAAGGAGCGCGCGGCCTCGGTGACGGCCTGCATCTGGTCCTCGCCGTGCAGGATCGACAGCTCGTTGGCTCGCTGTCGCAGCTCGCGCCACTCCTCCATCGGTATCTCGAAGAACGCCTCGACGATCTTCGGATCGAACTGCGAGCCGATGTACTGCCGAAGCTCGGCTCCCGCCGTCTCGAAGTTCGCGGCCCGCCGATACGGCCGGTCTGACGTCACCGCATCGATGCAGTCCGCAACGGCGAACACTCGCGCCTTTATGTCGATCTCCTCGGCCTTCAGGCCGTTCGGATACCCGAGGCCGTCCCACCGCTCGTGGTGCTCGGCCACGACCGGAATCGCCGGCTTGAGGAACGGCACCTGCGCGAGAATCGCCCGGCCGAACTCTGGATGTAGCTTCATCTCGAGCCACTCTTCCGCGGTCAGCGGCGCCGGCTTGAGCAGTATCGCGTCGCGCACGCCGATCTTCCCGACGTCGTGCAGCAGCGCGCCACGCTCCAGGTTCGTCAGCTCTTCCTTCGACAGTCCGATCTGCACACCAAGCCGCAGCGAGAACGCAACGACCCTCTCCGAATGGCCCCGCGTCTCGGCGTCGCGCGCATCGAGCGCCATCGCCAGCGCGCCAAGCGTCGACCGGTAGGTCCGCGACAGCTCGCTGACCATCTCTGCCAGCTTCGTCGACTTTTCCTGCAGGAAGTCATTCGCGAGCCGCAGCTCGTCCGTGCGCGCCTCGACGAGTTGCTCGAGCTGCGTCTGGTAGACGCGATTCTCGGTCACGAGTCGCTGGTGCTCGAGGGCGCGCTGCACGCTCAGCTCGACCTCTTCGAGCTCGAATGGCTTCACGATGTAGTCGTAGGCGCCCTGCCGCAACGCACCGACCGCGCGACGCGTGTCGTGATTCGCCGAGACCATGATCACCGACGTGTCCGGACGCTCGGCCTTGATGCGCTCGAGGAGCTCGATGCCGCTCATGCCGGGCATCATGATGTCGCTGAGAACCACGTTGTAGTTCGTGCGGTCTACGAGGCCGAGCGCCTCCTCGCCGCACGCGGCGACGTCGCACTGGTAGACATCACGCAACAGATCGTAGAGAAGCGATCGCACCGACTCTTCGTCGTCGACGATCAACAGCCTCGCGTTGCTCGGCTCGATACCGGGCCCGAGGAGCGGGTGATGGTCCCGACTCGACGTCGGCACATTGACGTGATTGCCCACAGCAACCTCCTCCGGAACTACCGCAGTCCGCGAACGTCGCGCTTGATGCGCCCGACGTTTATCGTGTGCCGCTCGACCATGCGCGACAGGGTCTTTCGGTCGACCCCGAGAATCTCGGCGGCCCGCTTCTTGTTTCCCCGCGTGTGGTAGAGCACTCGAACCAGATACCGTCGCTCGATCTCGCCGAGCGGCAGCCACGCCGCGTCGGGATGGCCCGGATCCCTTGCCGGCGTCGACGACTTGGCGGTCCAGGCGGCGCCGACGACGTCCTGCGACGGCATCTCGTGGAGCAGCTCGTCTAGCTCTCCGGTGGCCGTCCGGATCTTGTCGGGAAGATCCGCGAGCCGCACGATGTTGCCGGTCGCCGTCGTGGCGATGCGCTGCATCGCGTGCCGCATCTCGCGCACGTTGCCGGGCCACGAATACGCGCGCATGCACACGAACGCTTCCGGAGAGACACGAAGCGGCGGCATCGAGACCGGCCGGTAACGGGACAGGAAGGACGGAATGAGAAGGTCGATGTCGCCGCTGCGCTCGCGAAGCGGCGGCAGCCGGAACGACACGACGCTGATCCGGTGCATCAGGTCTTCCCTGAACAGCCCCGTCGCAACGAGAACCTCGGGATCGCGGTTGGCAGTAGTGATCAGCCTTACGTCAAGCCTGGCGGGAACGCTCGAGCCAACGCGATGGACTTCGCCGGCAGCCAGCACGGCCGCCAGCTTTGCCTGGAAGCCCGGACTGAGCTCGGTGATCTCGTCGAGTAGCAGCGTTCCGCCCGCAGCCTCCTCGAAGAGTCCCTTCCGGTCCGCCACCGCGCCCGGGAACGCGCCGCGGACATAGCCGAACAGCTCACGCTCCAGCAGTCCCTCCGGCAGTGCGCCGCAATTGACGGCCACGAACGGGCGCGAGGCCCTCGGGCTGTGAGCGTGGATCGTACGGGCGACAGCTTCCTTCTCGGTGCCGGATTCTCCGGAAATGAGCACGGCGAGGTCCGTCAGCGACAGCCGCTCCACGTTCCGGAAGACCTCGTGCATTGCGGGGCTCTTCCCGACGAGATCAGGAGAGCCGGCCTCGGCTTCAGTAGCCTTCGTCGCCGCGCGAACCAGGCGCCTTCGCTCCATCGCCGACTTGGCTAGACTCGATAGCTCGGCCACCGTGAACGGCTTGACGATGTAGTCGCGCGCGCCGCCCCGGACCGCATCCATTGCCGATTCGAGCGACGCGTGCCCCGTCATGAGAATGATGTCGGCCGAGGTCTGAACTTCGTCCCTGAAGGCCCTGAGCACGTCAAAGTCCGCACCGCTGCCCATCTTGACGTCGCAGAACACCAGATCGAAGGGCAGGCGCCGCCCCATCTCGATCGCCGTCTCGCCATCGGCGGCCACCGTGACGTCGAAGCCTTCGCCACAAAGCGTCGAGCGAACGAGGTCGCGAATGGACCGATCGTCATCGACGACAAGAATTTGCATTTCCCTTAGCCTCGGAGTCCGCGAACGGTATTTCTGGAGGTCACGCCTCGCCTCGGCATGTTCATCGGCAGAAGAAGTGGGGAACTTTAGGGCAAGTTGCTGGGGAAGAAGGAGCTTCAGCGCGACTTTCGGTCTTTACCGGCCGCCACCCCGGCAATCAGGGCGGCGACCGGATTAAACCGTTGGGTCTCAACGTTTTACTCGATAACGATGTGGGTCGCAA
>CAZQBW010000167.1:0-11566 GCA_964591515.1 uncultured Clostridia bacterium | reverse complement strand
CACGGCTATTTCCTTCGACCGCTCCGCGGTCGTTCAGTAGGCCAAACTCCAGCGCACCTTCGGGGCTCGATCGAACTTTGGGCGGTTACCCACGGCTTGCGCCGTGGGCTCAGGTTCTTTCGCGCCTCCTGCGCTCGAAGAGTCTCGGCAATCGCCGCGTCGGTGGACTGGCAGCGGTGAACCTGACCCTCCTGCGGATTTTGGCGACGTTGGCGGCCGCTGGAGTGAACGGCTATAGTCGAACTCGTGTGCGGACGATTCACGCTCAGGCATCGAACTGCGGCGATCGCCGAGAGGTTTGCAGTCACCCTGCTCGACCTGGACCAGATCGAGCCCCGCTACAACATTGCGCCTACGCAGCAGGTTCTCGGCATTTCCGGTGCACCTGAACGGTCCGCGTCGATGTTCCGATGGGGCCTGATTCCGTTCTGGGCGAAGGACGCTTCCATTGGCAGCAAGCTCATCAATGCGCGAAGTGAAACCGTTGCCGAGAAGCCGTCTTTTCGGCAGGCATTGGCGAAGCGCAGGTGTCTGATTCCAGTCGACGGATTCTACGAATGGAAGAAGGGACCGGGCGGGAAGACTCCGATGTACATCCGGTATCGCGACGGGCGTCTGTTCGCTTTCGCCGGCTTGTGGGAAACATGGCACCCCGAAGGCCAGCCTCCGGTTTCGACCTGCACCGTGCTCACCACCGAGCCAAACGAGCTGATGGCGCCGATCCACAACCGGATGCCGGTCATTCTCGACCCGGCCGGCGAAAGCGCCTGGCTCGATCCTGAGACGCCGTCCGCAGCGAGACTCGACTTGCTTCGACCGTGCTCGCCGCACGACATGGAAGCGTATGCGGTGTCCCGGCGCGTGAACTCGCCGTCGGTGGATGACGCGTCGCTGATCGAATCCGTGGAAGCTGGATCGCTATTCGAGACCTGACCGGAGCCGGCTCCGATTGCTCCACAATGGACCCCACGCAGCACAGTGACCGTCTGAAGGAGATCTTCGCCGAGGCCTGCCGGATTCCTCCGGCGGATCGCAGTGCGTTCGTCGACAGGGCGTGTGGCGACGATGGCGCGATGAAGCAGCGCATCGTCGACCTGCTCGCCCGTCACGCCGATACCTGGGTTGCCGATGGCTCCCCGGAACCGGAGGGCACGCGCGTCGCAGCCGGAGCGGGACTTGCGCGGGCCATAAACGAGGCTGTTTCGAGCCAGATGCCGGGCGTCATGCTGCCCGGAGCGATCATCGACGGAAAATACCGCGTGGATCGTCGAATAGGCGCCGGAGGCATGGGAATCGTGTATCGCGCGACGCAGATAGCGCTCGAGCGGCCGGTGGCCCTGAAGGTCCTGACGACGGCGCTCGTCATCGACGAGGGCGCACGGCAGCGATTCGAGCGCGAGGCCGTCGCGATGGCGCGCCTCAAGCACCCGAACATCGTGTCCATCTATGACTTTGGCATGTCCTCGGACGCCGGCGCGTATTTCGTGATGGAGATGATGGAAGGCCGGTCGCTTGCCGCGGAGATCGAGCTCGGAGGAAAACTGTCGCTCGACCGTACGGTCCGGATCCTCGGACAGACCTGCCAGGCCGTCCAGGCGGCTCACGACGCTGGCATCATTCACCGCGATCTCAAGCCGGACAACATCTTCCTGGAGATCGGCCCGCGCGGCTCCGAGATCGTCAAGGTGCTCGACTTCGGTATTGCGAAACTCCAAACACCTGTAGAGGAGGACGGCGAGCAGCTCACCCATACCGGTGCGCTCATCGGAACTCCGGCCTACATGTCGCCGGAGCAATGCCGTGGAGAGCGACTCAGTTTCGAGTCAGACATCTACTCGCTCGGATGCGTCCTGTACCAGTGTCTGGTCGGACAGCCTCCGTTCACCGGTCGATCGGCGGTCCATCTCATACTCCAACACATCAACGATGCGCCCGCGCCGCCGTCGGTCCACGATCCGGGAATCCCGCGCGATGTGGATGAAGTCGTGCTGCGCGCACTGTCGAAGGCGCCCTCCGAGCGATACGAATCGGCGGCGGAGCTCGAAGCGGACCTGCGACGCGCCAGCGGCGCGACAGTCGTCGTTACTCCGTACGTCTCGGGCGGCTCGCCTTCGCCCGCCCGGTACCCGACGACGGCAGTCGTCGCGCCGCTCAACAATCTCTCGGAGCCCATCACGAGCTTTGTCGCGCGCGAGGCGGAGCTCGAAGGGCTGGTTGCCGCACTGGGCGCGGCCCGACTGGTCACGCTCGTCGGTCCTGGAGGCATCGGGAAGTCGCGGCTGGCGCTCGAAGCGAGCCGACAGATGCTCGGGGTGTTCAGCGACGGCGTGTGGATGGTCGAATTGCGGCCACTCGGGGATCCCGAGAGTGTCACGCGCGCGATCGCATCCGTGCTTCAGGTGCGCGAAGAGGCCGACCGGCCGTTGCTCGAGACGCTTGGAGAGGCGCTGAGGGAGCGCGCAGCGCTACTGGTGCTCGATACGTGCGAGCACCTCATCGACGCGGTTTCGGGCGCCGTCGATACGCTGCTTCGATCGGCGCCCCGCCTCCGGATCCTCGCGACGAGCCGCGAGGCGTTGAACGTGGCCGGCGAGACGCTCTGGCAGGTCCCGCCCCTCGGACTGCCGGACGTCGACCGGCCCGGCACGCCAGTGGCCGAGATCCTGAAGTGCGGCTCGGTCCAGCTCTTCGTCGAAAGGGCGCGTCGCAAACGCCAGTCGTTCGAGCTGACGCCACAGACGGTCGACGCAATCGCAAGGCTCTGTTCGCGGCTCGACGGCATTCCGCTGGCGATCGAGCTTGCGGCGTCGCGGGTCAGCGTGATGTCGGTCGAGCAGATGCTCGCGCGAATGGACGACCGGTTTGCGCTGTTGACCTCGGGCGGACGATCGGGCCGGCAGCAGGCCCTGCGCGCGACGGTGGACTGGAGCTACGGCCTGCTGTCGGAGCCGGAACGGGCGCTCCTGCAGCGGATGTCGGTGTTCGCCGGTGGCTGCACGCTGGAAGCGGCCGAAACGGTCTGCGCTGGCGAGGCCATTCACGCGGATGACATTCTCGACACGGTTGCCGCGCTGATCGACAAGTCGCTCGTGATGGTGAGCGAGCGCGACGACCAGGTGCGCTATCGGATGCTCGAGACGATTCGGGAGTACGCGGCAGAGAAGCTCGATGCGTCGGGGCGTGAATCCGAAGTCCGGGAGCGGTTCTTCTCCTGGGTACTCGAAGAGGCCGAGGTCACGAGGCTCGGGATCGTGGCAAGCGTGGATCAGAAGCGGCACCTCGATCGCTGCGATCGCGAGCACGACAACATTCGAGCCGCGCTCCGCTGGGCGATTCGGGAGCGTCGGGACGTCAGCGGTGGGCTGAGCCTTGCCGCGAAGCTCTGCCATTTCTGGGACATGCGTGCGCACGCGGCCGAAGGGCTCGAGTGGCTGCTTGCGGCTCAAGCCGCGGCCGCCGGCGAAGGTCCGACGCGCGAGCTTGCGGCGGCGATGTTCTCGACTGGATTCCTTTACGGGTTCACGGGTAACGCCTCGAAATCACTCGAGCAGTACGAAGGCAGCCTGAAGATCGCGCGCCAGATCGACGACCAGCTTGCCATCGCGACGGCGCTCGACGGCAAGGGCGATGCGTTGATCTTCCTGAGCCGATTCGACGAGGCCGAGTCGTGCATACGCGAAGGCATCGAGCTGCGAACCGCTCACGGCATTGGCAAGCCGATCAACGTCGTCGTGCTCGAGTTCAATCTCGGGCTCGTGGCAATGGAGCGCGGCGAATACGAGCTTGCTCGCGAGCGTTTCGAAGCGACTCTCGTCAAGGCGCGCGACATCGGCGACGACTGGCGGGTGACGCTCATGCTGCACAACCTTGGAGAGATCGGGCTGAGGCTCGATGATCTGACGTACGCCCGTCGTCGATTCGAGGAGGCCGAAGCGACCGCCGAGCGCATCGGATTTCGAAAGCTGGTCGCCTACAGTCGCATCGGGCTGGGTCTGGCCCTGGCGATGCTCGGAGACGCAGCCGGTGGACGGAGCCGCGTTGCCGACGGACTGTCGACGTCGTTTGCTTCCGGCGAGATGCGAGCCGTGACGTTCGGACTCGAGGCGATGGCGGCCGTCGCGGCGGTCAGCGGCAACTGGCATCGTGCCGTCGCCATCGAGGCTGCGGCGAAGTTTGTCGAGCGGCGTGCCGACATCGTTGTTCCGGAATCGGAGCGGACCTTCTACGACCGGCTGATCGGTCCGGCTCGCGAAGCGCTTGGTGCGGATGCCGAGGCGGCTGCATTGCAGGGCGCTTCGATGTCAGTCGATGCCGCCGTTCAGTTCGCGCTTTCGGCCGAGCCTTCGGACGAGCCGGCATGAGCTCGGACTCGAGCGACCGCGGGTCGGTTTTCTCGAGAACCGGCAAGCTGCCACGAAACGTCGTCGCCATCGGACTCGTCAGCCTGCTCAACGATGCGTCGAGCGAGCTCATCTACCCGCTCCTGCCAATATTTCTCTCGCTGTCGTTAGGTGCGTCTCCGGCTGCCATCGGATTGATCGAAGGAGCGGCCGAGTCGGTCAGCTCGCTCCTGAAACTGGTGTCGGGCGCGCTCAGTGATCGCATCGGCCGGCGCAAGGAAATGGTTGTCGCCGGGTACGGCATCGCCGCGGTCGCGCGGACGGGCCTCGCGCTGGCGACGAGCTGGCCAATGGCGTTGACGCTGCGTGTTTTCGACCGGATCGGAAAGGGCATTCGCGGGGCGCCGCGCGATGCGCTGCTGGCAAATTCCGTTCGGGCCGAACAGCGAGGTCTGGCATTTGGTTTCCATCGCGCGATGGATCACTGCGGCGCGGTGCTAGGACCGCTTGCCGGATTTGCACTTCTCTGGTGGCTGGCGGGCGATGCCGATGCGCCGTCCACACTCGAGCTCAAGACGGTCTTCCTGATCGCGGCGCTACCTGCGGCGCTTTCGGTCGTGGTCGCTGCGGTCGCCGTTCGCGACATTCGCGCGGAATCCGTCGCTGGCGTTCAATCCCTGCCGCGTCTGTCGCTCTCGGGATTCGACCGCAACTTCACCTGGTTTCTCGCTACGCTGGCGCTCTTCACGCTGTCGAACTCGACGGATGCGTTTCTGCTGCTGCGCGCGACGTCGGCCGGCGTCAGTGCGTCGCATCTTCCACTGCTGTGGGCCGCGCTGCACGTCGCGAAGGTCGTCGTCTCCATTCTCGGAGGCGACCTGTCCGACAGGCTCGGTCGCAAGCGTCTCATCCTCGCTGGATGGGTCGTCTATGCGGGCGTCTACGCCGGGTTCGCGTTCGCCGACGGACCGTACGCCGTCTGGGCACTCTTTCTGATTTACGGAGCCTACTTCGGCCTCGCGGAGGGCGCCGAGAAGGCACTCGTTGCGGACCTCGTGAGTCCTGGACGGCGCGGCACGGCCTACGGACTCTACAACCTCGCAATTTGCATCACCGTCCTGCCGGCGTCGCTGCTGATGGGAACGCTCTGGCACTTCGGTGGACCCGAGCTTGCCTTTCTTACCAGCGCCGGGATCGGTATCCTCGCTGCTCTCCTCCTGTCGCGGGTTCGAGTGCCCGCTCCGGACGTGGCTCAGGCACAATGACGGGAATGTCGGAACCGCAACCGAATGCGACAGGACCGCGAGGCTGGTGGAAGCTGGCGATTCTCGTGGTCGTCGTCGCGACTGTGGGCATCGGGCTCAGGCAGTCCGGTCTGGCCGACACGTTCAGACTCTCCGACCTGAGGGCCATGCGAGACGCATTGGGTTCGCTCGCGCCGCTCGTATTCGTCGCGGCCTTCATCGTGTTCACGATCGTCGGGGTTCCCGGAATGATCCTCACGCTGACGGGCGGACTGCTGTTCGGCACGCTTGGCGGAGGACTCCTGGTCGAGATCGGGGCGTCGATCGGTGCGACGTGCTCGTTCTTCGTCGCTCGCGCCGCTGGCCGGGACACCATTGCCCGTTTCATCGCGGGTAATGCAATCGAGCGCTTCGACAAGCGACTCACCGGAGCCGGCCTGCCGGCGGTACTGTTCTCGCGAATCGTCCCGATTTTCCCGTTCACCTACATGAACTTCCTGTGGGGCGTGACGGGCGTCAAGGCGCGCGACTTCATCATCGGAACCGCATTCGGAATGATTCCCGCGTCGTTCGTCTACGCGAACATCGCGGCGTCGTTCGGGCGCTCGCTCGAAGGTACGGATCCGACGCTGGCTTCAATAGACCTTCGAAGACTGGTCAACGGCGACGTGATCCTGGCCTTCGCGCTGCTGGCCGCGCTGACGGTCATTCCGGTCGCGGCGCGTTACGTCGTGCGACGACGCTATGGCGTCGGCCGGAAGGACGGCGAAGCTTGAAAATCAGCGTCGTCATTCCCGCGCTCGACGAGGCCGCCGACCTGCCCGGGACCATCGAGTCACTGCGCGCGCATCGCCCGCAGCCCTTCGAGGTGATCGTCGCCGACGGTGGCAGCACCGACGGAACGCGCGAGTGGCTCGAGAGGCAGGAGAAGGTCGGCTGGTTGCGCACGGTCGATGCCGAACGTGGGCGCGGCAGGCAGATGAACGCGGGAGCTGCGCTGGCAGCGGGGGAGGCCCTCCTATTTCTCCACGCGGATGCCACTCTGCCGGAGGGGGCGCTCGAAAGGGTTGCCGGCGCGCTCGGGGACGATCGAGTTCGCGGAGGCGCGTTCACCATTCGCTTCAAGCGCGAGGACGGGTCGCCGCTCTCGATGCCGGTGATTGCGCGCGGGATCAACTTTCGAACGTGGGTTACTTCGACGGCGACGGGAGATCAGGCGATCTTCGTCCGGCGGGAGGACTTCGAAGCGCTTGGCGGCTACGAGCCGTGGCCGCTGTTCGAGGACGTGGATCTCGTTACGAGGATCAAGAGGCTGGGCCGGTTCCGGATTCTGAAGGGGCCGGTGACGATCTCGGACCGTCGCTACCGTACGTTCGGACCGTGGCGCACGGCCGTGCTGATGTGGTGGCTGCGGGCGCTGTACCTGCGCGGCGTTCCGGCGGAGGAGCTGAAGCGCCGATTCGTCGACGTGCGATTGCGGCGGCAGTAGTCAGCGCAATGCGCGAAGCGCTTTGGAGTGCGGCGTGAAGCGCCGCTTTGGATCGATCCAAAGCGGCGCTTCACGCCGCACTCCAAGGCGCTTCGCGCAACGGTTCCGACTACACCCACGTTGCCGGCTGTCCGGTCGTCTCGAGCACGCTCAGCCAGAGTGTGCCTTCCAGGTCCACACGATTGCGCTCCGATATCGCCTGCTCGATTGGCACGTGGACCATGCGACCGTGCCAGCGGCCGACGATCAGGTCCGTCCGCCCGCTCATTCCGGCGTGGACCGCGGCAGCGGCCAGTTGCCAGCAGTAGACGCTGTCGGTTGGACACGTCGGGACGCTTCGCACGATGTAGCTCGGGTCGATGTACTTCAGCGTGTGCTCGACCCCGGCTTCCTTGAAATGTGACTTGATGCGGTCGGCGAGAAAGACGCCGACGTCGACTAGCTTCACGTTACCCGACGCATCCCGGGCCGACGGATCCGCAAGGCGCTCCTGACCGGTTCCCTCGGCGACCACAACAACCGCGTGTCGACGCTCCACGAGCCGGGACCTGAGCTTTTCGAAGAACGCCGCGCCGATCGTCTCGTCGATCGGCATCTCGGGGATGAGACAGAAATTCACGTGGCTGGTAGCCAGCGTTGCGTGACACGCGAGAAACCCGCTGTGTCGGCCCATCAGCTTCACGAGGCCGATACCGTTGAATGCGCCGCGTGCTTCCGTGTGCGCGCACCGGATCGCCTCGACTGCCTCGGCGACTGCGGTCTCGAACCCGAAGCTCTTGTCGAGAAACCGCAGGTCGTTGTCGACTGTCTTCGGAATTCCCACGACGGCTATCGGTAGCTCGCGTCGCCGAGCCTCGGCAGCAATCACAAGCGCCGCTCGCATCGATCCGTCCCCACCGATGACAAAGAGCACATTGATTCCAAGCTTCACGAGCCGGTCCACGATAGCGGAAGGGTCCTGGGGACCTCGCGACGAGCTCAGAATGCTGCCGCCCTGCTCGTGAATGTCGCTGACGACGTCCGGCGTCAGTTCGAGGACCTCGTGACCGTAACTCTCGATGAATCCTTCGAGACCGTACCGGAACCCATAGATTCGCCGGATGCCGTAACCGTGCCAGGACTCCATCGTTATGCCCCGGATGACATTGTTGAGTCCCGGGCACAAACCGCCACACGTCACGATGCCGACTCCCGTAGTAGCCGGATCGAAGTAGATCTTTCGCCGGGGGCCGGCGACTTCCAGGCGCGGCGCATCGGCGAGACGCTCGAGCGCCTGAACCGATTCGAAGCGATCGTCCAGGAGAATTGCGGCGCCGTGCTCGACGAAGTCCGGAGAATCCTCTGAATGAAGCAGGTTCTTCACAAGCGGAGAGTCCACTCCGCACGCGCCAAGCGATCGAATCGACAGATCTGTCTCCATGATCGAGGAGTATCCGCCAACTTGGCCGTTCGGTGAACAGGGTTCGCGCGGTTGACCGGCGCATCCGGGCCGTCGTACCGTCGCACTCAGTTCTCCAGACACCTATGCATTGCACGACGGATTCAGCAACAGCCCCCACATCGGGTGAGGGTGTGCATTCTCGAGGCAGGACGTGAGCCGAGTCGAGGAGAGCGCTCGCGTCCGGATAACCGGTCCGTCCTTTGGAATCGAGCGGGGAGCGCCTCTTCCGCTTGGCACGACGCGGCGCCCGTCGGGAATCAACTTCTCGATTGTCTCGACGTCCGCGACGTGGGTGTCGCTCCTGCTCTACGCTCCCGGCGATCAGCACCCGGCACTCGAGATAGCGCTCGATCCCCGAATCAACAGGACCGGGGACGTCTGGCACGTGCTCGTGACCGACATCGATCCATCGGTCGAATACGCCTACAGGATGGACCGTGCGGCCAACTCGCGGCCTGAAGTCCATCGCTTCGACCGCACGGCCATCCTGCTCGATCCATACGCCCGGGCAATCACCGGCGGCACGACCTGGGGAGACGCGCCGTTCTCGTCGCAACGCCGCTGCCTGGTGGTCGACGACGGATTCGACTGGGGCAAGGATCAGCCGCTCAACATCCCGCTGTCCGATTCGGTCATCTATGAGCTGCACGTCCGCGGTTTCACCCGCGACCCGTCGTCCGGCGCATACCGGCCCGGCACCTTCGCCGGGCTCGTCGAGAAGATTCCGTACCTCAAGGATCTCGGCGTCAGCGCGGTCGAGCTCATGCCGATCTGGGAATTCGAGGAAGCAGACACGAATCGCGAGAACCCGCTGACCGGCGAACGCCTGCTCAACTACTGGGGATACCAGCCGATCGCATTCTTCGCTCCGAACGCAGCGTACGCTGCCGACTCTGCCGACGGCGGAGCCGTACGTGAATTCAAGCAGATGGTGAGGAGCTTTCACGACGCCGGGATCGAAGTGATCCTCGACGTCGTCTACAATCACACCGCCGAGGGCGACGAGCGCGGTCCCACGCATTCATTCCGCGGCATCGACAACTCGGTCTATTACATCGTCGATCGTGAGACGGGCGAGTATCGGAACTACTCCGGTTGCGGCAACACGCTCAACTGCAATCACCCCATCGTCCGCACGATGATCGTCGACTCGCTGCACTACTGGGTGACCGAGATGCACGTGGACGGATTCCGCTTCGATCTTGCGTCGATCCTCGGTCGCGGAACCGACGGGGCGGTGCTGGCCAACCCGCCATTGCTCGAGGCCCTCGCGCACGACCCCGTGCTCGCCCACACGAAGCTCATCGCCGAAGCGTGGGACGCAGCCGGGCTCTACCAGGTGGGAACGTTTCCCGCATGGGGTCGCTGGGCCGAGTGGAACGGACGATTCCGGGATGACGTGCGCCGCTTCGTTCGCGGCGAGCCCGGCAGAACCTATCCGCTCGCGACACGGCTTCTCGGCAGTCCGGACCTCTATCAGACCAGCAATCGAGAGCCGTACCACAGCATCAATTTCGTGACGTGCCACGACGGCTTCACGCTGGCGGACCTCGTTTCGTACGAGCGGAAGATCAACGTCGCGAATGGCGAGGGTAACGCCGACGGAGTCAACGAGAACCACAGCTGGAACTGCGGCGTCGAGGGCGCCACTTCCGATCCCGGGATTCTGAAGCTCCGTCGCCAGCAGTCGCGCAACATCATCACGCTGCTCCTGCTCTCGCAGGGCGTTCCGATGTTGCTCGCTGGCGACGAGTTCGGCCGCTCGCAGCGCGGCAACAACAACGCCTACTGCCAGGACAATGCCACTAGCTGGATCGACTGGACGCTGCTCGAGAAACACGCGGATCTGCATCGATTCGTCCGGGGGTTGATTCACTTCAGGCGCGAGCTGCCGCTCCTTCGCCGGCGGCGATTCGCCACGGATCGGCGTGGCGGAGGACTCTCGGTCGCCTGGCACGGCACCACGCTCGGGGAACCGGACTGGTCGCCGGAGGCGCGATCACTGGCCATGCACATCTTCGGTCCGGTCGGACTCACGGATGCGCATCTCTATCTGATGGCGAATGCGCACTGGGAGGACCAGACCTTCGCGCTGCCGATGGTCGAGGACCTTCCGTGGCGCCGAATCGTCGACACGTCGCTCGATTCGCCGGATGACTTCTCGGAACCGATCTCTTCGGTGGTGATCGACGATCCGTCGTCGTACCTGGTACGAGCTCGTTCGACTGTCGTACTGCTGGCCGCTCCCGGCTGGAGCCTCTCCGGTGAGCCGCTGGTGCAGGCGGAGGTGGAACCGGGATGACCAGGCCATCGACCGACCCGATGCTGCGGACTTTCCTTGCGCCGGTGTCGGGCTGGATCGTCGCGCTCGACGACGTTCCGGACCCGGTTTTCTCGGGGCGGATGGTTGGTGACGGCGCAGCCATCGATCCGACCAGCTCGACGGTCGTCGCGCCGTGCGACGGGACGGTCGCGTTCATTCATCCGGCCGGGCACGCCGTCACGATTCGCACTGGCGACGGAATTGAGGTGCTCATCCACATCGGTCTCGACACGGTCCAGCTCAGGGGAGAAGGATTCACGCCGCGCGTCACGGCGGGCGACTCGGTGACGGCGGGTGCGACGCTCATAGAGTTCGACGCCGACCTAGTGGCCGCCAGGGCCCGCAGCCTGCTCACCGAGGTCGTCATCGCCACCGTGGACCGGATCGCGAAGCTCGACGTCCGCACGGGCAGCGTCGTCGCAGGCCGGGACGCCGTCTTCGAAGTGGTGCTCCGTGCCGAATCGGAGCTGAAGGCCGGAGCTTCCGGCGGTCCCGAGGTGATCTCGGAGCCGATCGTCGTCGCGAACCCTACGGGCCTGCACGCGCGACCCGCTGCCGTCCTGACCAATGCGGCAAAGGCGTTCGAGTCGAGCATTCGCGTTCGCAGCGACAAGGGCGATGCCAACGCAAAGAGCGTGGTCGCGGTAATGGCGCTCGAGATCGAATCCGGCGCGACGATAAGGGTCGTGGCCTCCGGCGCGGACGCGGACGCGGCAGTGGTCGCCCTTG
>CAZQBW010000166.1:0-11566 GCA_964591515.1 uncultured Clostridia bacterium | reverse complement strand
GCATACGGAGAGCACGAAGTCACGGAGTTGCACAGAGACCAACCATTACATCATTCGGCGGTTGCCGTTTCCGTTACCGTTTCCGTTACCGTTCTCGTTCTCGTTCTCGTTCCCGTTCCCGTTCCCGTTCCCGTTGCCGTTGCCGTTCCCGTTCTCGTTCCCGTTCTCGTTCCCGTTTTCGTTCCCGTTCCCGTTGCCGTTCCCGTTCCCGTTTTCGTTCTCGTTCTCGTTACCGTTCCCGTTCCCGTTCCCGTTCCCGTTGTCGTTACCATTGTCCTCGGAGCCGTCGTCAACGCCGTCGCCGTTCGAATCGTCGTCAACGTCGTCGTCAACATCGTCCGCGTCAGCGTCATCGTCGCTCGCGTTGCCAACGCCATCACCGTCGATGTCGCCGTCGTCATAGTTGGAGTGGCCATCGCCATCGATGTCGTCGTCCAGCGCATTCGCCGTTCGATCGCCATCGATGTCCGAGTCGTCGGCGTTGACGGTACCGTCGCCATCGACGTCATTGTCCGATCCGTTCGGGATTCCGTCCTGGTCGGCATCGTCGTCCGCAGCATTGGGGATTCCGTCGCCATCCGTGTCTGCCAACCCGAGCTTCGCGGCGCGAAGGTTGCTGTTGACAGCCCAAAGGGCCCGGCTCAACGCCGTCTGCGCGACCGTGACCGGTACACCAGCGGCAACGAAGTAGTTGCCGAGCGACACACCCGTTCCAAGGTCCGCCAGTACCTGAGAGAGCGGGCGTCCGGTCTCGCGAGACGCGACCGCGGCCGGCGCCACGACCGGCAGTCCCTCGCTGCGGCTCAGGAGAACATCCTCGGCCACCAGCGTATGCACCGAAAGGACGTGAGCCGTCAGGAGGACGGTCGACTTCTTTTCCAGCTTCCGCGTGGCCTTCTGGAGCTTGTCCCCTGTCTTCGTGAGCTGACGGACTGCATTGGCACGCTGGCCGTCCTGCGCGAGTGCCCGCGAGGTCCCGGTTTCAGGCACCGTGAAGCTCCAGAGGACCAGCAATGCAATGGTTCCAAAATAGAGGGTCGCCGCCGCGGCGCGACCGACCCTCGTTCGTGCTCCATCGAAATTCCGCACTGACATAGTCGTATTCCTCAATCCTGCTCCGACCCAGCGACACCATGACCCGCGGGCGAACTGTCGAATTGGAAGAACATGCGGCCCTGCCACTCGACCAGGCCCCCGCGACTCCGTTCGAACCGATGTCGTACGGAGCTGACCGAGCAAACCAGGGGCCGCAACCCGACTTCAGCCGCAAGACACCGTCACAGTGCAGGGGCGTGCTGCCCCCTGCGCCCTTGCGAGTCCTTCGCGCCTTTGCGCCTTTGCGGGAAAACAGTCTCGAGAGGAGTCTGTTTTCCCGCAAAGGCACAAAGGACTCGCAAAGACGCAAAGGGGGAGGAATTACTTCTCGAATCCGTATCGCCCGATCAGCTTCACGAAGATACAGCCTCCGAAGTCCTCTTCGACGGTACCCTTTTCCGTCCGGGTCACACGTATGAGCTTCTGGCTTCGCTCGGTGCCGACGGGCACCACGAGCCTGCCACCGATGCCAAGCTGCTTCACCAGCGGTTCCGGCACCACCGGCCCACCCGCCGCTACGATAATCGCGTCGTACGGAGCATGCTCGCTCCAGCCGATCGTACCGTCGAAGCACTTGATCGTCGCATTAGTGATCTTCAGTTTCCGCAGCCGGGCCATCGCCTCGCGGGCCAGGTCCGCAATCCGCTCGATGCCGTAAACGTACTTGGCCAACGCCGCTGCGACGGCCGTCTGATAGCCCGAACCGGACCCGATCTCGAGCACTCGACTCTCGGGAGTCAACTCGCACAACGACGTCATCAGAGCCACCATGTACGGCTGAGAAATCGTTTGTTCGGAACCAATTGCAAGCGCATGGTCGCCATAGGACTTGTCGGTGAACGGCTCGGGTACGAACTCGTGCCTCGGAATCCGACGCATCACGTCGAGCACCTTCTCGTCCCGGATTCCCCGCTGGATCAGCGTCTCGACCATCCGGTTGCGAGCGCGCGCGTAGCGATCTGCCGCAACTGCGGCGACCGGTTGTCGCCGGTCCCCGTCACTCGGCATCAGCGCGATTCCCCGGCACGAGCCTCGTGCGACGGCATCCAGCCCTTGTCCTTCAGCTCGTCGAGTGCGCGATAGTCTGTGAGGTCGTTCCTGAGCGGCGTGACGGAAACGAACCCCTCGGACACGGCGGCATAGTCCGTCCCATCATCATGTATGGGTGTCGAGTAGTCCTCTCCTATCCAGTAATAATGTCGCTGGCGAGGGTCGACGCCGACGATGACCGACGGCTTCGCTGTCTTGATTCCCTGCCGCGTGATCCGAACTCCCCTGACAGGTCCGACCGGCACGTTGACGCTCAGGAGCGTCCCCTTCGGAAGTCCTTCCGTAAGAACCTTTTCCGTCAGGGTTGCGGCAAACTCCGCCGCGTGCGAGAAGTCGAAGTTCGACCTCGTCACGAGGCTGACCGCGATACCCGGAAGGCCGTGAATCGTCCCTTCTAGCGCACCGGCAACCGTGCCGGAATAGGTCGTGTCGTCACCGAGATTCGGCCCCCGGTTGATTCCGGAAAGCACGATGTCCGGCTTCCGGTCCTTCAGAATGTGTCCGATGGCAACAGTCACGCAGTCGGTCGGAGTTCCATCAACCGCAAAGTGCCTGTCATCAATACGATCCACTCGAAGCGGTCGCGTCAGAGTCAGTGAATGCGAGGCCGCGCTCATCTCGTGAGCGGGCGCCACGACGATCACTTCGCCAATGTGTTCCAGTGCCCGAGCCAGGACGATGATCCCGTCGGAGTGAATGCCGTCGTCATTGGTCACGAGAATTCGGGTCATGAAACACGTGAAGGACACTCGGTGGTCAAGACCGTGTGTCCTTCTCCAGAAACAGGCAATCTCGAATGTTGGTCGGGACGACTGGATTCGAACCAGCGACCTCTTGCACCCCAAGCAAGCGCGCTACCAGGCTGCGCCACGTCCCGAAACGCCGCGCTAGCGGCGGTCGGAACTCTTACCATCCGTATTGAGCATTGTCAACACGGCCTCCAGTTCGCGCCGGATACGCTTGATCGAGCGTTTCGCGTGCGGCCCGACCTGATTGGACGAAGCCGCCGCGCTCGCAAGGCCAGCCGCTTCAGGGTCGGCCGCCATCTCCGGCGTGACGACTTTCAGACGCGCGCTAGGTCCGCTCCGAAGCTCGTCGGATAGCCGACGCTTGGCCCCGGCGATCGTAAACTTCTCATCATAAAGAAGTTCGCGGATACGCATGACGATCTCGAGGTCCTTTCGCCGGTACACGCGCTGGCCGGCGCGGTTCTTCTGCGGCGCGAGCATCGGGAACTCGGACTCCCAGTAGCGGAGCACGTGCGGCTGGACCCCAATGTGATCGCAAACCTCTCCTATCTTGTAGAAGAGTTTGTCGGGGATGACCTTGGCCGGTTCCATCGCTTACCTCAGCCCAGTCGGCAGGAATTCGATTTCAGACGGAGCGCATCGACCTCGAGGGCCGAAATACGAGAGCCTTGTGGGATTTCAGACGGATTTCCTCTCCGGTTGAGGGATTTCGACCCCGGCGAGGTTTCCGTTCGATCACTTCCAACGTGCCAAAACCGACGATCCGGACGCCTTCGCCACGAAGCAGACGGTCTCGAATGATATCGAAGATCGTGTCCACGAGGCGTCGAGCCTCGCCGATTGTCAGTCCGCCGTGGCGCTCGTAGATTGCGCGCGCCAAATCAGCCTTCGTCATTTCAAGTTCTTTTCATTTCGGAGAGACTGCGTTGCCGGGAGTCGCAACAGAGCGCCAGTGTAATCGGCGGCCGCGCGAGTGTCAACGTCGATATTTGCAGCGATGACGGATATTTATGAGCAAAAGGCTCCGGTGTGGTGCCAGTGGTTCCTGTTTCGGATCGGCCATCGCCAGCGAGAAGGAGAAGGCGTTGCCGTGCAGAGGGCACAGATGCAGAGAGCGCTCGGCGGCGAACAATGCAGCTCTCTGTGTTCTCAGTGCCTCTGTGCACTCTGCACGGCAACGCCTTCTCCTGTAGCCCGCATTGCCATGTCAGCCGCCCGCATCTACAATCGCGGCGTTTCGAACGCGTGGACAGCTGGAGGACGGGCGTGGCCTGGTTTCGCCGCAAGAAGGAGACTGACGTTCCTACCGTCCAACCGGATGGCGAGGTCAAGACCGTCAAGACCGAGGGACTTTTCGTTAAGTGCCCGGGCTGTGAGCGTACGACCTTCAAGCGCGATTTCGAGGCAAACCTGAATGTTTGCCCGGATTGTGGCCACCACCTGCGCGTCGGCGCCGAGGATCGACTGCGCCAGCTCTTCGACGACGGAGAATTCGTGGAGTTCGACAGCGCCATAGCAGCGACCGATCCGCTCGAGTTCGTCGACACCCGCAAGTACGCCGACCGCCTCGCCGACATGCGACGGCGAACCGGACAGAACGACGCCGTCATCGTCGGGGTCGGCCGAATGGGAGGCCGCCCGGTCGTCATCGCTTCGATGGCGCTCGATTTCGTCGGCGGCTCGATGGGTTCGGTCGTCGGCGAGAAGATCACGCGAGCCATCGAGCGCGCGATTGCGGACCGCACACCCGTTGTAATCGTCTCGGCCTCGGGCGGCGCACGCATGCAGGAAGGCACGCTCTCGCTCATGCAGATGGCGAAGATCAGTGCGGCGCTTGCCCGTCTCGACGAGGAACGGATTCCCTTCATCTCGATCCTGACCGATCCGACCACCGGCGGCGTCACCGCGAGTTTCGCGATGCTTGGCGATCTCAACATTGCCGAGCCCGGCGCATTGATCGGCTTTGCCGGTCCCCGGGTCATCGAGCAGACGATTCGCCAGAAACTGCCGAAAGGATTTCAGCGCGCCGAGTTCCTGCTCGAGCACGGAATGCTCGACGACGTCGTCGAACGCGGACAGTTGCGGGACTACGTCATTCGGGCGTTCCGCTGCATGCAGCCGGCGGTATGACGCGCGCCTTCGACGACGCCCTCGCCTACCTCTCGAGCCTCGGCAACGAGGTGGCGGCCATGAAACTCGGCCTCGAGAGCGTTACGCGGCTCCTCGATCGGCTCGGGGATCCGCACCGCGCCTTTCCCTCCGTCATCGTCGCGGGCACGAACGGCAAAGGCTCGACAGCCTGCATGATCGAGTCGATTGCCCGACGCGCCCGGCTCTCGACGGGACTCTTCACGTCGCCACACCTCGTGTCGATCGACGAGCGCGTGCGGGTCGGCGGCGTGTCGATTGCGCAGGATCGGTTCGCGATTCTCGCGGGACGAGTTCGTGATGCCGCCGAGGAGCTCGTCGATTGCGGCGCTCTCGCCGCGCCGCCGACTTTCTTCGAGCAGGTGACGGCCATTGCCTTCCTCGAGTTCGCCGATCGGCGCATCGATCTCGCCGTCCTCGAAGTCGGGATGGGCGGGCGTCTCGATTCGACGAACGTCGTCGACCCGCTTGTCGCCGTGGTGACGCCGATTGCGCTCGACCACGAGAAATACCTGGGTTCGACACTCGCCGCAATCGCAGCCGAGAAAGCGGCCGTGATCAAGCCGGGCGCGGCGGCCGTCATCGCGCACCAGCAAGTCGAAGCGCTCGAGCCACTAATGGATCGGTGCCTCGCGTGCGACGTCCTGCCCGAATTCGCCGGCGAGCCGGTCATCCATCACAACGAGAACGGACGCTTCACGTTCAGCTACGAGACCGAGACCGATCGCTACGACTCGGTCACTCTCGGACTGCGGGGCCGTCATCAGGTCGAAAATGCCGTGGTCGCTATTCACGCGGCCGAGGCGTTGCGGCGGGCGGGACTCGCGATCGGACGCAGTGCCATTCTCGACGGACTCGCCAGCGCTGAGTGGCCCGGCCGCCTCGAGCTCGTTCTCGGAGCCCCGCCGGTACTGCTCGATGGCGCCCACAACGAAGCCGGCGCGCAGGCGCTCCGCGCCTACCTCGACGAGTTCTGCCACTATCCGATCACGCTCGTCTTCGGTGCCATGGAAGACAAGCACATCGACCGGATGGCCGAGGAACTGTTCCCGGCCGCACGCGCGGTCGTTCTGACACGCATCGGGTCACCTCGATCCGCCGATCCGATTGCACTCGCGGCGTCGCTTCCTCCCGCCGGAGGCGGCGGGGCGCCCATCGTTGCGTCGTCGGTCGAAGAGGCGCTCGCCTGGGCCTACCACGTCACACCGCGCGACGGAGTCATCTGCGTCGCCGGCTCGCTCTATCTCGTCGGCGAAGTGAAAGCCCGCCTCGCCACCCGCGTACCCTTCAGTCCGGTCGAGGGAGCCTGATGACGCGAATTCGGCAGACGAGCAGCCGCGAGATCTATCGCGGAAGGGTCTTCGACCTGACAGTTGATCGCTTCGTGGACGACGACAGTGACGAACGTGAGTTCGAGATCGAAGTCGTCCACCATTCCGGTGGGGCGGCGGTACTACCGATCGACGCCAACGGCAACGTCGTGCTGATTCGGCAGTGGCGTTACGCATTGGGACGGACGCTGCTCGAGGCGCCGGCAGGCAGGATCGAAAACGGAGACGATCCGGAATCCACGGCCGCCCGCGAGCTCGAGGAAGAAGCCGGTTACTCCGCCGGCTCGATCGAATCGCTCGGCTCGATTCTGGTTGCCCCTGGCTACACCACCGAGCGGATCCATCTTTATCTTGCGACGGATCTGACGCCGGTCCCCCCGAGGCCCGACGAAGACGAACGCATCGAAGTCGTGAAAATGCCGTTCGAGGAGGCGCTCGCGCGAATCGACGGCGGCGAGATCGACGACGCGAAGACCATCGTCGCTCTGCTTCGCACTGCCGCGCGTCGCCCGTAATCGACCATGCAGGTTCTCGCCCTATTTCACTCGATCGTCGCTATCCCCCTCATCTACATGTACACGGCGGTGATGGGGACTATATCGCTGACGATCTCGTTCGCGGATCCGGACGGACGACGCCAGCACTGGTGCGCGCATACGTGGTGCCGGCTGATAGCCGCAACCGCCGGAATGCGCGTTCGAGTCTTCGGGCTCGAGCATCTGCCTGCACCTGGAACTCCGGTCGTCTACATGGCCAATCACCAGAGCTACATGGACATTCCGGTGCTTTTCGGCTTTCTGCCAGTCCAGTTCCGCATCATTGCGAAGGAGTCGCTCTTCAGGGTGCCGTTCATGGGCTGGCACCTGACGCGTGCCGGCAACATCCCGATCAACCGGACGAATCGCCGCGAGGCCATGCGCTCGATCGCGAAGGCGGCCGATCGCATTCGCGAGGGAACCTCGGTGGTGGTGTTTCCCGAAGGCACGCGCAGCCGCAACGGCAACCTGCAGCCTTTCAAGGCCGGGAGTTTCAAGCTGGGAGTCACCGCCGGCGTCGCGATCGTGCCCCTGACGATCATCGGTACTTGCCGCATCCTCGAGAAAGATTCATTCCTCTTTCACCCGGGCTCGGTCGAACTGCACATACATCCTGCAATCCCGACGGCCGACCTGCGTTCTGCCGAGATCGAGGGATTGATGGACGCTGTCTGGACCGAAATGGCGGAACCGCTCGTGCCGCTTGGCCTCGCTTCCCGCGAGCCGGTGCACCTGCCGGCGGAGCCCGTCGAAACGGCTTCATGATCGACCGTTCAAAAGGCGACGAGACCGAGCCGAAGCTCGTGCATTGTCCGTCGTGCGGTCACGAGGCGGTGCCTAGCGGTTACGGGCCCGAGCCGACGCTCTGCTTCGATTGTCAGCGCATGTTCGGAGTTCTGCCCGGAACAGCGTCGAGGCAGAAGGTCACGTCCGAGAATCCGAGCTGGAGCATCCCCGAGTCCGCAATGCTGTGGCTGGCCAGCTACTTCGCAATGCTCTCGTCTGCGGTCATCGCGATCGTCGGTTTCGTGTTCGTCGCCGGTTGGCTCGGCGCGACGATTCCCGGCGGCGAAGACATCGTCCGCCATCCGCCCGCGCTCGTGGCCGGCGTGCTCTCGTCGGCCGTCGGCCACGCGATCACGCTCCTGCTCGCCTGGGTCGTCGTGACCGACGGAGGCCGTCAGCCTTTTCTCGAAGCCATCGGATGGGGATGGAGAAACGGGATCGGCTTTCGTCACGTACTGGCGACGTTCGGAATCGTTTACGCCGTGACCATCCTGGTGGGCTCACTCGTTTCGGAGCCCGAGACGCCGTTCAAGCAAATGCTCGAGACTTCATACGGTGTCCGCGTCGCCGTCGGCATCGTCGCGGTCCTGACGGCGCCGATCGCCGAAGAGGTCGTCTACCGTGGCGTGATCTACCCGGCCGTCGCCCGTCGCTTCGGTGCGATCGCCAGCGTCGTCATCGTCTCGGCGCTCTTCCTGCTGGTTCACGCGGAGCAGTACGCATCGGCTCCCGCGATAATGGTGCCGCTCGGACTGCTTAGCGTCGCGCTGACGACGCTCAGGGCGGTTTCGGGATCGATCATGCCGTCGGTGGTGCTCCACCTGCTGTTCAACGGCGTGCAGGTCGTCCTGCTACTGCTCGTCCCCGACGCGCCGGCGGCGCCGAATCCATAACCGGCTCAGGCAGCTCCGCAATGCCGATCATGCTGCGGACCTGATTGAGGTTCCAGGTCTCGGTGTGCGTCCCGTCCTCGGGCGTTTCGAGGATTATCGGGGCGTGCGCGAGTTTGCGGAACCGTGCCACTCGACCGAGCGACGTCGCTCCAATCTCTCCGAGCCCGATGTGCCAGTGGCGGTCTACGTTCGATCCGAAAGGGACCTTCGAGTCGTTGAAGTGGATTACCCGGACCTTCTCGTGGCCGACGCACTCGTCGATCGTTCGCATCGTGCGCCGGAACCCGGATTCGGTCTGAAGCGAGTAACCGGCGGCAAACGTGTGCGCCGTATCGAGGCACATTCCGATCGGAAGGTCGCGCTCGCACCGGGCTACTATCTCGCCGACCTGCTCGAAGGCCCGACCGATGCAGTCGCCCTGGCCCGCCGTGTTCTCGATGAGCACTGAGGCGCGATCGAGCCTCAGCCCGCGCGCCGCGACGCGAATCCCGTCGACGCACGCCGCGATGCCCTCGTCAACGCCGGCTCCCCTCGAACTGCCGGGATGCACGACGAGATAGTCGGCGCCGAGCCGTTCGGCCCGGTCCAGCTCGTCGCGAAAGGCCTCGATCGAGCGCTGACGGATGAACGGGTCCGGCGCCGCGAGGTTGACCAGATAGTTCGTGTGAATGACGACCGGGTCGAGATCGAACGCGACCCGGGCCTCGCGAAAGGCCTCTGCGTCCTCGTCCGTCAATGGCGATGTGGCCCATCCGCGCGGATTGCGCGAGAAGAACTGGAGTGACGAGCAGTTCAGGTCCCGCGCTCGTTCGAGGGCGCGAACGAGGCCGCCCGCGATCGAAATGTGTTTGCCAATTCGTCGCACGGCGGCCCCGTTCGATTTGAGAAGTCCGCGTCTAGAACTTACGCGGCAATACCATCGCGAGGTATGCGATGCCCGCAACCATGAGGATGGCCGAGATGGCCATCGAGATCACGGATCGCTGCCGGTGTGCCCCGGAGACTCCCGCATCGATCGCGCGCTTTGCACGTGCAATGTTCGGCGGGAAAAGGAGGACGACGTTGACGATGAGCGGAACGAGCAGGAACCACGACGGATTCATGAACGACTCGTCGGTTCCGCCCGGCTGCGTCCTGCGCACGGCGATATCGAACGCGAGCGCCCCGAACAGGATTACCAGGCCGGCAAGACCCAGCGTTGCGCCGGACCAGGCCGTCTCGGCGTCGTGCTGCGCCGGATCCTCGGCAATGTGGCGGCCGGTCAACCGGCTCCTCACCGCGCCGTATGCGATGTACACGACGAAGCCGAGGTTCAGCCACGCCGCGAACCGGAACCACGACGTCGACGGCAGGTACGACATCAGGTAGAAGCACGAGATGATGCCGAGGACCGGAAGGACGAGTCCGCCCGGGACGCGGAACGGACGCGGACGATCGGGATCCTTGATCCGGAGGATGATCACCCCGGCGCACACGAGAATGAAGGCGAAGAGCGTGCCGATGTTCGTCAGGTCAACCATCTCGGCGATCGACGAGACGCCGGAGATGAGACCGACGAAGACGCCCGTCAGGATCGTCGAGATGTGCGGCGTACGGAACTTGGGGTGGAGCTTCGCAAATGCCTTAGGAAGCAGTCCGTCGCGTGCCATCGAGAAGAAGATGCGGGGCTGACCGAGCTGGAACACCAGAAGCACGGCCGTCGTCGCGATGACCGCGCCGATGGCAACGATCGTATTCGCGAAGTTGAGCCAGCCGATGTTGGCGCCTGCAGCGGTGGCCGCGTGCTCGAGCGCGTAAGTGAGCGGCTCGGCCTGGCTCGCGATCGAGGCTTTCTGCAGGTCCCCATACGAGATGAGCCCCGTGAAGACGGCGGCGACCGCCACGTAGAAGATGGTGCAGATGACCAGAGACCCGATGATGCCGAGCGGCATGTTGCGCTGCGGGTTCTTGGTCTCTTCGGCGACCGTCGAGACGGCATCGAAGCCGATGTACGCGAAGAAGACGATCGCTGCGGCGGTCGAGATTCCGTGGAAGCCGTTCGGCGCGAACGGGTGATAGTTCGCCGGCTGGATGTAGAAGATGCCGACCACGATAAAGAAGAGCAGCACGACGATCTTCACCATCACCATGATGGTGTTGAACTTCGCGCTCTCGCGCACACCGTAGACGAGCAGCACCGTCAGCAGCGCCACGATGCCCGCCGCAAGAAAGTTGAACACGAGCGGTTGGCCGGCGATGTTCGGCGCGGTGTCGGCGATCGCACCGGCCGCGACGGCGGAGTTGTAGGCTCCGATGTCCATCGCCATCCAGTCCGGAACGGCCCATCCGGGAGAGAATCGCTGAACGACTCCCTCGAGCAGCGTCCGGAAGTATGCCGACCAGGAAATGGCCACGGACACGTTGCCGACGGCGTACTCGATGATGAGATCCCAGCCGATGATCCACGCGACGAGCTCGCCGAGGGTTGCGTAGGAATAGGTGTAGGCCGAGCCGCTGATCGGCACCATCGAAGCTAGCTCCGCGTAGCAGAGCGCCGTGAAGCCGCAAACCACCGCGGTGATGACGAACGCGACCATCAGCGCCGGGCCGGCGCCCAGCCTAACGCCCTCCTCGCCGGCGGCTGCGGTTCCGACCGTACTGAAGATGCCCGCACCGATGATGGCACCGACACCGAGCATGATGATGTCGGTGGCACCAAGCGTGCGGTTCATTGTGATTTCCGGCTCTTCAGCGTCGGAAAGGATGGCGTCGAGACTCTTGGTCCGAAGCACGCGCAGTGGCATAGGTTGTGGGTCTCCCGGATACGGGTTCTGAAGGACGCCGGATTATGGGTTTCGGCGTCTGGCAGAGTCAAGCAGGGGGCCGTCGGGCGGGGTTCAGGGTAGAGAGCGTTCGCGTCTCTGTGCCTCCGTGTCTCCGTGGCTCCGTGTGCGAAGCTCTTCAGACGCTTCGCACACGGAGCCACGGAGACACGGAGG
>CAZQBW010000165.1:0-11597 GCA_964591515.1 uncultured Clostridia bacterium | reverse complement strand
TGTAAACAAACGCAAACATTGTGCGCGACGGTTTCATTGAAACGGCTCCTTGGAAGGGTTGAGGTCGGTTCCTACGCAGGCGTGCGGATTTTGTTGCGTGGAGAAGGCTTCGCATACAGAGAGCACAGAGACACAGAGTTTCACGGAGCAAGTTGGTCTCTGTGAAACTCCGTGGCTCTGTGCTCTCTGTACGCGAAGCCCATTCCTGACGATATCGCCACAGAAGCGGTGTGGCGGGCTGAGCACGGGTCATGGCATGGTTGCGCCCATGAGCAAAGCCATCATCGCCGTCGCAGTCGTCGCCCTCGTCCTTGGCTCCATCGTCCGAGCTGATGCACAGAACCCGAAGCCTCCTGAATTCGCGAAGCTCGCCGAGGAGTTCGTCTTCACGACGCTCTCGTTTTCGCCGACCGCCGCCACCGGCGCGGGCCTTCACACCTGGACCGACCCGAAGACCGGCAAGACCATCAACTTCGACGAGCTCCTCGACGACAACTCCGCCGCCGAGATCGCCCGACAGCGCGCCTGGTACTTCGACTTCATCAAGAGGCTGAAGACCATCCCGCGCGCGTCGCTCGATCCCCAGACCCAGGTCGACTACGACCTGCTCGCGAACGGCGCCGGCTTCGCGCTCTACGCCTACGACGACGAGCAGTTCTACAAGCGCAAGCCCCAGAACTACGCCGAGAACCTCGGCGGAGCGCTCTTCGCTCCCATGAGCCTCGAGTACGCCGACAAGAACACGCGCGCCGGCCACCTGGCATCGCGCCTCGAACGCGTGCCCGCGTTCCTCGAGCAGGCAATGTCGAACCTCTCGGCCTCGAATGCGATCTACCGCAAGGTCGCGCTCGAAGCCACCGAGGGCGTCGTCTCGCTCGTCACCGAGCTCGGGCCCGAGTTCGTGAAGGGCACGCCCTCCGCCGACCGCTACGAGAAAGCGAAACAGCCTGCCCTCGACGCTCTCGCGAAATACGCGGAGTTCGTGAAGAACGAGCTTCCCAAGCGCACCGAGTTCGACTGGCGCCTCGGAAAGCGCCGCTTCGCCGAGAAGTGGAAGTACTACCTCCAGGTCTCGTTCACGCCCGACCAGATGCTCGGCTACGCCGAGAAGGAGCTCGTCACGACCCGCGCCGAAATGCTGCGTCTCGCCGAGCCCCTCGCGAAGCAGTGGTTCCCCGGCAAGACCTACGATCGCAAGAACTCCGAGGCCTACCTGAACGCGGTAGTGAAGGACGTCCTCGGAAAGATCCAGGACGAGAAGATCGGCCGCGACGAGCTCGTTGCACAGACCGAGAAGGACGTCGCCGAGATCAACGACTTCATCCGGAAGAAGGGCGTGGTCTCGATCACCGACTATCCGAACCTCAAGGTCATCCCGACGCCGGAGTTCATGCGCGGCAGTTACGGCATCGCCGGCGCCGTGTTCGCTCCGGCGCTCGAGCCTAACCTCTCGACGTTCTACTGGGTGACGCCCATTCCGAAAGAGTGGACCGACGAGCAGGCCAACGGGCGTCTGCGCGAATACAACAAGTACAAGTTGCTTACACTGCACGCCCACGAAGCCATCCCCGGGCACGTCGTCCAGGGCATCTATGCGAACCTGATCACGCCGGACTGGCGAAGGATTCTGCGCGCGGTTTACGGCAACACGCCGTACATCGAGGGCTGGGCCGTCTACGCCGAGCACGTCATGGAAGAAGTAGGCCTCGACGGCGGCGATCCGGTGAAGATGAGGCTCATCTCGCTCAAGGCCAATCTGCGTGTGCTGACGAACGCGATCATCGACATCCGGATGCACACGAAGGGCATGACAGACGAGCAGTGCGTGGCGTTGATGATGGAGAAGGGCTTCCAGGAGAGACCCGAAGCGGTCGGGAAGGTGCAGCGGTGCCAGCTCGACTACGTGCAGTTGAACACGTACTACGCCGGATTACGTGAATGGCGGACGCTGCGCGCCGATGCGGAGAAGAAGGAGGGGAAGGCCTTCTCGATGAAGGCGTACCACGATCGGGTACTGATGTACGGACCGATCCCCGTCCCAGCCGTTCGGAAGCTATACATGGCCGGCGTCGAGCCGTCGGCGAAGCTTCCCTGACGAAGATGAGAAGAAGGGCCACGGATTAGACGGATCTGACGGATAAACACGGATCTGAGAAGAACACACGATTGTTCCCTCAGATCCGTGTTTATCCGTCAGATCCGTCTAATCCGTGGCCCTTCTTACGTTTACGTCAGGCTTTGGTGGCGGCGGCCGTCTTCTCGGCCGGGGCCTGGGCGACGAGCGCCGTGACGAGCGCCAGGGCCTTGTCATCACCGTAGGCGGCAATGAGCTTCTTGACCTGCTTGCGGATGGCTTTCTTCGCCTTCTTTTTCGGGTCGATCGGTTTCTCGGTTGACATCGTGCATTCCTCCTTCGTGTGTCGCGGACAGTCCATGACAAGCAATTCCGGGGCCTGAGGGAAAACCGGGCATTTGGCGCGTTTGGGCGACTGATGCGCGTGAACTGACCCACGATGTGGGAAGGAAGAAGCATCGCGGATCCTGCGGATCGACGCGGAGCAGGCGGATCAGAACTGCATTTCAGATCCGCTTGATCCGCATGGATCCGCAAGATCCGCGTTGCCTCTTCATGTCTCCTATCGGTCCGCCATCCACGTCTGCACCCGTTGCCACACAGGAAACAGCTCGGTGACGGTCGTGTTGCCGGATGTGAAGACGCGGCCGTCCTTCGTTCTCACGACGAGCAGGACCGAATAGTCATTCTTCGTCACCTTCGTCTGCCGGTCGACGGCGGCGATGTCGTCGCGCGTCAGGACCACGGAACGCGTCGGATAGTACGACTTCAGCGTCAGGTTCGAGTCCGTCAGCTCGACCGCATAGAACGGCGTCAGGTACAGCCACCAGGCGAAACTGCCGAGGAGTACAGGGACGACGAGCACGAGGAGGGCGACGCGCCGTCGAAACAGCGACAAGACCGCCGCCGCCGAAAGCACGCCGAACATCGTGATCGTCGCCGCCATCGCGGCCGCGGCCCCGGAGCTACCGATTGTGACTGTTTCCACACGGAGGATTGTGCCATGACCGGAGCCGCGCCAAAATTCCTCCGACTTTTCGTGACGGGCGTCACTCCAAGCGACCGGGGTCAGTCACCCCGCCACTTTCTCACCCACGCAGCGATCTCTTAGGGGGAGCCCATGCTGAACGTCACCTGGAGCCGCGACACAGCGGCGCATCTGCTTCGCCGCGCAGGATTTGGCGCGACGCCGGCTGAGCTGGACCAATACACGGCGCTCGGACTCGAAGCCGCGGTCGACAAGCTCATCAACTACGAAACGACCTCGAACGCCGCCCTCGACGCCATCCTCGGACAGTTCGACTTCGACTTTACGCGCTTCCGCGACGTCCAGACCTGGTGGATCCTGCGGCTCATCTACACGGCGCGGCCGCTCGAAGAAAAGATGGTCTTCTTCTGGCACGACCACTTCGCGACGTCCGCGGCCAAGGTCCCGAACGAGTACATGAAGGTCCAGAACGACCTGTTCCGCACCTTCGCGCTCGGCAACTTCAAGGACATGCTCATCGCCGTCTCGAAGGACCCGGCGATGCTCGACTGGCTCGACAACCGGCTGAATCGGGTCGGCCGACCGAACGAGAACTACGGCCGCGAGGTCATGGAGCTGTTCACCCTCAGAGAGGGCAACTACACCGAAACCGACGTCCAGGAAGTCTCGCGCTGCTTCACCGGCTGGACCATCCGCAACGACGCGTACATCTTCCAGCCCGGCTCGCACGACAACGGATCGAAGAGCTTCCTCGGCGTGAACCTTCCGCCGAACCTCGGCGAGACCGACGGCATACGCGTCTGCGAGACACTCGCGGCGCACCCGGCCTGCGCCCAGCTCATCGCGCGCAAGCTCTTCGAGTTCTTCGCATACGAGAATCCGTCGCAGGCGACGATCGACAAGTTCGCGGACGTGTACACCGACTCGGGGTTCAACATCCGCGAGGTCATGCGCGCAATCCTGAGGTCCGACGAGTTCTACTCCGAAAAGGCGATCTTCGGCCTCATCAAGAGCCCGACGGAATTCGTGATCGGAGCGCTCAAGTCGCTATCTGCCACCATCGACTTCCGCCGGGTCGGCGCCGACATCACGGTGCAGGGACAGACGCTGCTCGTGCCGCCCGACGTCAACGGCTGGGACGGCGGCCTCACGTGGATCAACACGACGACGCTGCTGCAGCGCGCCAACTTCGGCAACGCGCTGATGACGGACCGGACCGATGACCAGCGCAGCTACTACGTGAACGTCGATCAACTGCTCGCGGGCCAGACCTTCACGAAGGCCAAGAAGCTCGTCGACTTCTTCCTCGACCTGCTTGGACCGATCCCCCTCACCAACAAGCAGAAGAAGCCGCTCAAGGACTACCTCGTCACGAACGACAGCGGCGTCAAGCAGCCGTTCGTCTATGACGCCGCGCTGCGCGACAAGAAGGTTCGGGGCCTGATCCACCTGATCATGGCGCTCCCGGAATACCACCAGAACTAGGACGAAGGGAGCGACCACCATGGCAAATTCACGAAGAGACTTTCTGAAGAAGGGCGTAGGCCTCGCTTCGCTCTCGGTCGCGATGCCGCACCTGTGGCTGCGGTCGGCGATGGCGAACGCGCGCGGCACGTCCACGGCGAAGACCCTCGTTGTCGTCCAGCTCGGCGGCGGCAACGACGGCCTCAACTGCGTCGCACCGTTCACGACCGGCGCGTACTTCGACAATCGGCCGACGCTGGCGCTCCAGCCGGGCGAGGTGCTTCCGATCAGCGCCACGCACGGTTTCCACCCGGCGATGGCGTCGCTGCTGCCGTTCTTTCAGGCCGAGCAGCTCGCGGTCGTGCTCGGCGCCGGCTATCCGCAGCCGAATCGCTCGCATTTCCGGTCGATGGACATCTGGCACACGGCGGAACCGATCGACGTCGAGCAGATCGGATGGCTTGGCAAGTACGCCGACCTGCACCTCGCGACGGCGGGCGAGTTGTCGGCCATCAACATCGGCGGCACGCTGCCGAAGAGCTTCAACGCGAACGACGTCGTGGTGCCTTCGATCACGTCGCTCCAGGCCTACCAGTTCCTGACAGACCCGGCGAACACGGGCGACAGTCAGAACCAGATCGACACTTTCCTGTCGACCAACACGAGGCCCACGGCGACAGGCGACGAACTGGCGCTGACGGGCACGGCGAAGGCGGCGTACATGGGCTCGACCGAGCTTCAGTCGGCCGCGGGCGGTTATACGCCGGCGGCGACGTACCCGACGTCGCGTCTCGGGATGGACATGCAGTTTGCTGCGCAGATCATTCTGGCGGGTGTGGGCACGCGGGTGATCTACGTTTCGACGGGCGGGTACGATACGCACGCGAACCAGGCTGGGCAGCACGCGAACCTGCTGGCCGACTTCGCGAACTCGGTGGCGGCGTTCCAGACGGACATCGTCGCGCAGGGCGCGGGTGACCGGGTGACGGTGATGGCATTCTCCGAGTTCGGACGGCGCGTGGAAGAGAACGGCTCGGCCGGATTCGACCACGGGACGGCTGGGCCGATGTTCCTGCTGGGGAACGGGATCGCGGGCGGGATCTTCGGCGAGCAGCCGAGTCTGACGTCGCTCGACACGAACGGGGACCTGATCTACACGGTGGATTTCCGGACGGTGTATTCCGACATTCTCGGGACGTGGCTCGAGGTCGATGCCGCGGAGATCCTTGACGGCCAGTTCACGCCGCTGGGAACGTTCAAGACGAGCTAGCGGTACGAGAGAGGAAGGGCCACGGATCAAACGGATCTGACGGATGAAGACGGATCTGAACGGAAGTCTGGTTCAGATCCGTCTTCATCCGTCAGATCCGTTTGATCCGTGGCCCTTCTTTGTTTTCACCCGGTGTACTCTACTCACGATGTTGGCGATATTCATGGCGTTGGTGATGGCTGGAAGTGGCTTTGCGAAGGAGCCGCCGGCCGAGGTGCGGACGGTGATCGCGAAGGCAAATGCGGCGCTCGTCGACGAGGATCGTGCCGGAGCGGTGCGGTTGCTCGAGCCGATGGCACTGCGCTCTCCCGAGGCTGCGCTGCTCTACGCACGCGCCGGAGGTCGCATGGCTCAGCCGGCACGTGCCGATGATGTCGCGGCGCTGTTTCTCGCCGGTTGCCTGGCTACGGACCGCGCCGAGCGGGATGCGCACTTTCGACGGGTCGGAGAACTCGCGCCGAGGGAAGTCTGGGGGCCGCTCGGACGCGCCATCGCCGCGCTCGAGGCCGACGTCGTTGCCGACGCGATCCCTCTGTTCGAGCGGGCGATGGCGATCGATCCACGCGAGCCCGCCGTGCTCGGCGGTCTGGCGACGGCGCTGACTCTCGTACCCTCTCGCCGGGGAGAGGCCGTGACCCTCGTCGAGCGTCTGCTCGAGATCGCTCCCGAGTCCATTCACACCGAAGCCGCGTTCGATGCGGTCCTGCCCGTCGTCTCTCGCTACGACGTCGCGCGCCTTGCGGACATCTACGTTCGACGCAATCCGAACGGCCGCCGGTGGGTCGCTTGCGTGACCTACCAGACGCGCAATCAGGTCCAGCACGACGAGGTCGAGGGCGCGAAAGCCGTTGTGACCGCCTGGATGCGGATCTCGACGATGCGCGGCGAGCGGCACGCGCGCGACCGCGGCGCCTTTTTTCGCGAGTTCGTATTGCCGGCCGCTGTCGCTGCAGGGGGACCGACGCTCGACGCGCTCGGCGATCGAGCGCTCACCGGCGCAGAAGACTCGCCCGAGATTCTCCTGGCGCTTGCGAACGCCTTTGTCGTGATACCCGACGACACGCGTGCCGTGCGACTGCTCGAACGGGCGCTCGACGTTGCCAACCGACGTCGCGGTGCTCCGAACGAGCTGACGGACGACATCCGGTTTGCCCTGGCGGGTGTCCGGGAGAGAGCCGGCGACGCAGCAGGTGCCGCGGCGCTTTACGACGCCATCCGGCCGGACGGGCTGGCCGCGAAGCGGGCCGCGCTTTCCGCTGGCGCTGCCTGGCTCGCGGCGCGAAAGCCGGAGTTGTCGGCGCGCGCGTACGCGCGTGCGGTGGCGATCGAGCCGAACCGCGAGACCCGGGACGTGCTTGCGACGGCGACGAAATCGGCGGGACTCGGCGACCCGGAGGCGAGCTGCCTCGTTTGGGAAGCGCTCGATTCGGCGGCGCGGCCGTCGACGGACTTTGCGCTGCGGACGCTCGACGGGGCTCCTGTCTCACTGTCATCGCTTCGCGGCCGAGTCGTGCTCGTGACGTTCTGGTTTCCGTCGTGCGCGCCGTGCCGTGCCGAGTTCCCGTACCTCGAGGCCCTGCGGGCGAGGCACGAAGCGGCCGGGTTCTCGGTGCTCGCAATCGACATCACTCGCGAGGATGCGGGAGCTCGGCGGGCGCTCGCCGAACTGAAGGTTGCGTTTCCTTCGCTGACGGGTGACGAAGATGTCGTGGAAGCCGTGAAGGCCGCGTACCGCGTGTCGTCGGTGCCTACGTCGATCCTTGTCGATCGGGAGGGTCGCGCCGTCTATCGCGACGAGCGCTTCGCCGGCGAGCCGGGAATCGCGCTGCTCGAGCGCCGGATCGAGCTGCTGCTCGCCGGCCGGCCGTAATGGACGCGGTCTCCTGACGTTGTGAAGTCGGAAGTCCGATCCGCGAAATCCGTGAAGCGATCGACATTGCGTCGCGGATTTGGCGGATCATGCTGATCTCACGGATCCGAGTATGTACGGCTGGGTGTAGACTTCGAAAACAGACGGAGGTTCGGTCGATGCTCAGGCGGCTCCTGCTCATCGCATTCGTGATCGCGATTCTCGCGCCGGCGACGCCCGCCCAGCGGCTCGGCGTCTACCGGCGGGGCGAGACGCTGACGTCAAACCCGCGGGCCTACGCCGCGTGGATTCGTCGAGAGATCAGTGAAGACCTCGTCGACCTCTACGCCGCGACGAACGAGATTCTTGCCGCGATGAACGAACCCGACCGCCGAGCGCTGAAGCGCGTGGCAAAGAACCCGGACCGGGTCGTAAAGCTTTCGCGGAGCCTGTGGAGCAATGTCCAGCATCGGCAGCCGACGCGTGAGCGGCCGAAGGCACCGGCGGCGCTGTCTCCGCGTTCGCTCGCCGAGGCGCGCACCGACACCGAGGCGCTGCGATTGCTCGTCCGCAGCGTCGCCGAGGACCTGATCGAGCAGTACCGATCGCGCGAAGTCGACGCCCGCGGGATCGTCGCAACGATCGAGAAGATCGAGCGCCTCGAGATGCTCGGCTACCAGCTCCGCGCCGACCTCGCAGGGTATCGGTAGGTAAAGAACAAAGAGGGCCACGGATCAAACGGATCTTACGGATGAAAACGGATCTGAACCGATATTCAGTTCAGATCCGTTTTCATCCGTAAGATCCGTTTGATCCGTGGCCCTTCTTCAGGCTCTATGCAGTTGCGTCGCCGACCGGGGGAAGGATCGGTTTGAGGACCGGAGCCTTCTCCTTGCGCGGGAGCTCGGGCGCCTTCGCCGATGGCGGAGCGTCGTCCTCGTCGTCGAGCGGCAGCCCGGCGACGAGCCGCCGGATCTCGATCGAATCGAGCGACTCGCGCTCGAGCAGCGCCGCCGCCAGCCGCACCATCGCCTCGCGGTTGTCCGCGATGATCTGGCGCGCCCGGTTGTACTGCTCCATCACGATCCGCTTCACTTCCTGATCGATCTTGATCGCCGTGTCCTCGGAGTAATCCTGGTGCTGGGCGATCTCGCGGCCGAGGAAGATCTGCTCTTCCTTCTTTCCGTACGTGAGCGGTCCGAGATCCGACATGCCGAACTCGCAGACCATCCGTCGTCCGAGTTCCGTCGCGCGCTCGATGTCGTTCGAAGCGCCCGTCGTCATGTGGTTCAGGAAGATCTCTTCCGCGATCCGGCCGCCCATCATTATCGCGATCGTCCCCTCGAGGTACTCGCGCGTGTGGCTGTAGCGGTCCGACTCCGGCAACTGCTGCGTCAGGCCGAGCGCCATCCCGCGGGGGATGATCGTCACCTTGTGGACCGGATCCGCGTTCGGCACCTTGATGCCGACCAGGGCGTGACCGGCCTCGTGGTAAGCAGTGTTGCGCTTCTCCTCGTTCGACATGACCATCGAACGGCGTTCGGCGCCCATCAGCACCTTGTCCTTCGCCCACTCGAAGTCCGCCATCATGACGGCCTTGTGGTTGTAGCGCGCCGCGTTGAGCGCCGCCTCGTTGACGAGGTTCGCGAGGTCCGCGCCGGTGAATCCTGGTGTGCCGCGCGCCGTCACCGTGATGTCGACGTCGTCGCCGAGCGGGATCTTGCGCGTGTGGACGGCGAGGATGCCCTCGCGGCCCTTGATGTCGGGACGGTTGACGATGACGCGGCGGTCGAAGCGGCCGGGCCGCAGCAGCGCCGGATCGAGCACGTCCGGACGGTTCGTCGACGCGATGAGGATCACGCCGTCGTTCGACTCGAAGCCGTCCATTTCGACGAGCAGCTGGTTGAGCGTCTGCTCGCGCTCGTCGTGTCCACCGCCGAGGCCGGCGCCGCGATGGCGGCCGACCGCGTCGATCTCGTCGATGAAGACGATGCACGGTGCGTTTTTCTTGCCCTGCTCGAAGAGGTCGCGGACGCGGCTCGCGCCGACGCCGACGAACATCTCGACGAAGTCAGATCCCGAGATCGAGAAGAACGGCACGTTCGCTTCACCCGCGATCGCGCGCGCAAGCAGCGTCTTGCCGGTTCCCGGGGGGCCCATCATGAGCACGCCCTTCGGAATGCGGCCGCCGAGCTTCTGGAATTTCTGCGGTTCCTTGAGGAACTCGATGATCTCCTGCAGCTCTTCCTTGGCTTCCTCGACACCTGCGACGTCCTTGAACGTGACGCGCTTCTGCTGGTTCGAGAGCAGCTTGGCGCGGCTCTTCCCGAAGGAGAGGGCCTTGTTGCCGCCCGACTGCATCTGCCGCATGAGGAAGATCCAGTAGACGATGAAGAGGATGATCGGAGCCCACCAGGTCAGGATCATCAGGAACGTGCTGTTCGAGGACGTCTTGAAGCCCTCGATCTTCGTTCCGGCCTTCTGCATTTCGTCGGAGAGGGCCTTCTGGACCTCCTGGTTCTCGACGTCGGCTACGTATGGGGAGTCATCGGCGAGCTTGCCGCGGACCTGGGCGCCTTCGAACGTCGCATCCTTGACCTGTTTCTGCTGAACAGTCGTCAGGAGCTCGGAGTACGAGAGCTGCTTCTCCCGGACTCCGGTGCCGTTCTTGAAGGCCGTGTAGAGCAAAACGGCTCCCGCGATGATCAGGAGCCAGAAGATGATCTGCTTGACGGTCGAACTCACTCGCGCTACCTCCGTGCCGCGCGTCACTTACGGACGTGTCAGCCGCAAAAGTCTACCCCACGGGTCCAGCAAGGGCAATCAACGCGTTTTTCAGGAGTTTCTCGCAGAGACGCAAAGGGCGGACGCAGAGTCGCAGAGAACTCAAATGCTGTTTCGCATTCTTGCTCTGCGTCTTTGCGTCTGCCCTTTGCGTCTCTGCGAGAAACCTGTCCAGCGGGAGGACACCCCACGGGGTCCCTACCCCAGCACCGCAAGGTCCGGCAGGTACCGGTAGCTGTTCCCCAGACCCAGTCCGTATCCGATGATCCGCTCTTCGCCACGCGAGAAACCGACGAACTCAGGCGTCACCTCGGTCGTCCGGAACGACGGCTTGTCGACGAGCACGACGGCCTTGATCGTCTTCGCACCCCGTGCGGCCAGCTGCTTCTCGATGTAATCGAGCGTCACGCCCGTGTCGAGAATCCCGCCGACGAGCAGGATGTTGGCACCGTGCGGATCGAACTCCGTCGTGTACTGAATGTCCATATGGCCACCACTCGTGTGGACGGCGGCCTTCAGGAAGCAGCAGTTCAGCGGCACGTTGATCGCGCGGATGAGGTCCGCGAGGAACACGAACGAATCCTCGAGCAGTCCGACGATCGTGAAATCAGTGCCCTCGTACGCCGAGCGAATTTCATTGGCGAGCTCGTGGACGCGAGCCGCGATCTCATCGGCGGTGACGACGACCTGCAGCTTCTCTTCCATCGAAGCCTCCCTGAAGTAATGTCTCGAACAGGATATCTACGGCGAGTCGTCCGATTGTACGGAGGAACGCGTCTGCATTTCAACGTCACAGTCCACAATGAGCGATTCCCCGACCCGTCTAGCCCGGATTCCGAGCGGCAGAGTGGCCTCACGGCCGTGACGATCCTCATCTAGAAGGCCGTCGATCGCCTCGATGTGCCCCATGTCGATGCGGACGAGATCGCCGCGGGCTCGCCGCACGGCCTCGCGCAGGACGCGGCGGCGAAGCGCCGGCTCGAGCGCCGCGACGGCCGCGACGGGAAGCTCCACTCGTCCGACGGTTGCGACGCCCCACGCCGCCATTGTCTCGGCGACCCTCAGTGAAAAAAATTTGCGGTCGTCCTCGGCGAGACGCGCGGCGCGGGCGAAGTTGGCCGCGGCGCCTGGCGAAACGCGTTCCAGCCTGGGCAACAGCTCGTGCCGC
>CAZQBW010000164.1:0-11669 GCA_964591515.1 uncultured Clostridia bacterium | reverse complement strand
ACAGATCCGTATCCGATCGGACATTGAGGAGCCGCCGTGCGCTCCGCGGTCGATCGGCCAATTAGCCGAGCGAGACGAGATTCGCAGACTCCGCCGCGATCCAGTCGAAGAGAGCGGGAACTACCCGGGCGCGAAGAACTCACCCGCACGCACCGTTCTGGCGACAGCGTTCTCGTTTCGTTATGGTGACGACGGAATTCGGCCTGGACTTGAAAACACGATGAATTCGATCACGCGTTTCGCAGCTGTGGTGCTGATCACGCTCTGGGCGTGCAACCCGGCACACGCGGCCGACAACGTCGCCGCAACCTCCGGAAACGTCTACCTGGGCTCCCCCGACGGCCGGTCGTTCTTTCACGACGGCACTTGGTCGGCTGCCGCCTTTGACCGGGACGGTGACGGCGGCGTCGATCGCGTCGAGATCACCAACACCCCGTCGGCAGGCTCTCCAAAGCCCTTCGTCTTCCAGACCGACGAGCCCGGCCGAAACATCAACGTCGGCACGTATAACGTGGCCCGCCCGTACGAGCGATCCGGTAGGAACCTTCTGGTGTTCAGCCTGAGTTCATTGCCGTGTAACCCATACGGCGACATCATGTCGGGCTTTACCGTTCTCGCCGCTGATTTCGACCTGTCTGGCACAACGCCCGTCGTCCGCTCCTTCGCAGCGCGCTTTGCCGCAGCTTGCCCTGGCTACGAAGGCCCCATCTACGGATACGTCGCGTTCAACAGCGACGTCCTGCCCGAGATCGCGACGGCCGATTACGCGTCGTCGCGGCGAACACTCACCCTCCGTGGTCCGAACATTGCGCTCGCCGACACCATCCTGATCGACAACCTTCCGTTTGTCGCCAGACACGCGAGCGACGGCTCGATCTCGGCAAGAAAGGCGAAGCTCGCCAATGGTGCCCACGCCGTGAGGATAACCGTCACTGCGTCCGGGTATGTGTCTCCCGAGTTCACCGTGCGAACAGGCACCGTCGAAACGGCGCCGTTTGCCAGGAGCCGTCTGAAGATCAACGCGGAGCCCGGCAACTTCGTCGGCGGACCGGGCGGCGTCTATCGACTCGTCAAGGGTCGGTTCGTCATAACCGTGGGAGATTTTCTGGACGACGGCCAGATCGACGGCACCGACCTCAGCTACATCTCGGCAGACGGAGCGAGCCGATGGTACCTCGCGCTCCTGCCGGTGACCGCCGGGAAGAACTTCGAGATCCGTTTCTACCCCGACGCCACTGGGATGCCGGTCGTCGAGGGTCACCCCGGCCTCACCATCTCCGGCGAGTCGCGAACTTGCCAGGACCAGATCGGGTTCTTCACGGTCACCGAGTACGCGGTCGAGACAAACAACGCGATCGATCAGCTTCGCTGGCTCGGAGTCAAGTTCGACATGCGTTGCAACTTCAACTCGCCTCCGCTGCACGGAAGCCTCGAGTATCTGGCAACACCGCTTCCCGTCATCGACCGGATCGTCTTCCAGAGCGCGACGCGTCAGCTGCGCATCGAAGGCCGCAACATGTCGTCAGCGCTCAAGATCTACATCGACGAGCAGGTGTTCGATCCTTCGTCGGCGAGTGCGGGCGTGCTGGTGCTCGATCGATTCGATCTGCTGCCAGGCCTGCATTCGATCTACGTGGGGACGGGCGACACATTCGTCTCTTCACGGCCGATCATCGTTCGAGGCTGAGCGGGACCACGAAGTCGACGCGTGATGAACGGGTGCCGAGTTCGTTGCGCACGTCGACCGAAACCGTCGAACCGGGCGTGAGCGTGTCGAGACCGTGCTTGAACCGCAAGGTGTCGGCTGCGGACGAGGACCAGCGTGTCCTCACGGCAACGCCGTCGACTTCGATCGCACAACTCGATTCAAAGCCACGGCCCCGGACGACGAGGTCGCGGCCCTGTGCGGACACATCGGTGATCGACGGCACCGCAAACGACCCAATCGGGAACCGTGGGACGTCCAGCCCGAACCATCCGGCAAAGACTTCGCCGTCGAGAATCGAGAGCGCGGCGGGGCTCAAGCGCTGCGCCCCGTCGAGCGGAATGTCCCAAAGATCGCCCAGACTTTCGGCTTCATACGCAACAAGCCCGTATGAGTCGATACTCACGAGCTGCGATCCGTCTCGTGAGAAGCGAAGGTCCGCAACGTTGTCGCGGGTCGTCCGCATGGCGACCATGGATGGGTGTCCCGGTTCGGTGAGATCGAACAGCGCAACCTGGTCGGACTCCGACAACACGGGGCCGACGTCAACCATTGACACCAGAAGACGTCCATTGTGATCAACACGTATCTGGACAATGCCGGGCATGAACGGCGTCCGCACGTAGCCCGCGATGCGACGCTGATTCACGTCGACGACGGTCAGGCCAAATCCTGTGTCCGTGAAAGCGGCATAATGCCCGTCCGACGTCATCGCAGCGCTCGTGACGCCTCCGGTATAGCCCGGCTGCGGGACCGGGAAATCGACACGTCCGGAGTCTGCGGGGTGCACCGGATCCGTCACGTCGACGAATCGGAATCCGACCGCAAGCGCCTGATAGTCGGCAATAACGAGCTGCGTTGTGGCGCCTTCGAGGAGCAGCATCGGAGCAACGGTACTGCCAACGTTCGTGCGGGATAGAATCTGACCATTTTCGAGGCTGAATGCGACAACCTCGACGTTGTTCGGTGGGTTAAAACTGAGGGCAAATCCGGCGCCTGCACGAGCGCTCAACTCATAGTCAACGAGATAGGAGATGGGCAGCGATGTATGGGCCTGGAGTTGAATCCCGCCATCTCGGTCAATGTCGTAGAGCGTGAGGTCCGCCTGCTCCGTACGGGTTGACGACAGCAAGGCGACGCGATCGGCATTGTTGATCCGCACGAACCGAACGTCAGTGGGGTAGCCATCAACCTTCCGGGACGCGATCTGCTTTCCGGTGCGCCGGTCGATCGTCACGAGCTTTGAAGCGTACTCAACCTTGCCTCTCACTACGGTGACGGCAATCGAGTCGTTCGAGAGAGGACGCATCCCCTGGACTTCGGGCGGATTGCCGAGCCCGAGGCGGCCCTTGCCGGTGGCGAACTGGCACGACGCGGTCGTGGGAGTCCCGAGCACGATCGCACCGACAGCGAAGGCTGTTGCGACGAAGCCCAATAGTTGTGGTCGGTTGAGATTCATTGTCTCAGCGGTGATTCTACGCCGCGCGGAAAGTTACAGAGACGATCATGGGTTTGTCACATAATCCGTGACGACATTTACACTGCACGCCTTACGCATCGGCACCGTGCTGGGCGGCGTACGGGTCACATAGAACTCGGTTGCGAAAAGCGCCGGAGGCGCGATAGAACCTGAGCCCACGGCGTAAGCCGTGGGATTGTCGAAGAAGTGACGCGAGAGCCCCGGCAGGGGCGACACACTGCGACAGACTGACTCTTCAGGTGCCCCGTTGTTTTCCAATCACGGACACTGCACCGAGCTGTCCGCCGTATTGCTGTCGCGCATCGACAGTCGTGTGCCCGATGATCTGAATGTAACTTTCGCCTTCGCCGTCTTTGAAAGCGTATTCAAGGTTGCGGTGATCGCCGTGTCACCTTGAGCCTTGAAAACGATAACTCCCGCGTCAGGTCTTGCAATGACTCCAACCCCTCGCGCCGTCGCACCGGACTGACATCCGCCAACCATGAATTCGCCTGTCACCGTGTTGACCGCCAGCCAGTCGTTCTGCTTGTCGTCCTGCACGACGGTGTCATAGGTCGGCTGTGCGGATTCCGACTCGAGTCCGACCAATCCGTTCTTCGTCACCACGACAAGCAATCCGTCCCACGCGGCCATGTCAACGACGTCGCGACCGCAGCACTTGAGAACGACGATCATCGGCGAACCAAGCGACGTCGACCAGACCAAGCTGCCGCTCGCGACAAGAACGTAGAGCTGTCCAGTCGTTGACCCGACGTAGATTCTTCCATCAATGACATGAGGCGCCGTGTGTATCGTGCCGTCCCCGGTAAACCTCCACTACATCTCATTCGAATCTGTGTCGACGGCCTTCAAGACACCATCGGTTGTCACAAAGTACCCGCGGCCATCGGCGAATGCTGGAGCCAGCCCGCCTGGATGCGTGCCGATCACACCGCCATTCGACGGATCGAGTATTTTTGCGTCTGGTTGAAACAAGGGAGCTCGAACGTAGAGCTTTCCTTCGTAGAGCACGGGAATCTCACCGCCACCGCCAATGCAATTGAAGCTGGTGTACCACTTCTGCTTTCCGGTCGTGGTTCGCAATTTCCAGGTCTCGAGGCATGCACCGAGAATGTACACGCCGTTCGCGGTCACCACGCACGACGAGGTGTATGCGCGGTTCCCTCCCCATTCCCAGACGGTTTGGCCCGTGCTCGTCAGAATGGCGATCGCGGATTCGGGCCCAAGTACATAAACGATTCCACGGAACACAGTCGGGGGACTCGAGAACAAAAGTTCCCCGAGTTCCCGTGTCCAGTTCACGCGTCCTGTTTCACCGTTGATCGCGAGCAACGTCCCGTGGACCGCTAGCACGAGCAGCGTTCCCCTGTCGTAACAGAGGTATCCCGAGGTATGAAACGAACGAATGTGAATCGGACCCCAAATCGGCGCGGCATTTACCACGTCGTAACAGACGATGCGGAACCCGAGGGCAATGCCATTCTCGATATCGGGCTCGAGAACAAATACCTTGCCGTCCGCGAGGACTGGCATCGAAGGCAGATCTCCGAGAGGAGTCGTCGGGAATGGAATGACCCACCGCTGTTGAAGCGGAGGCACGAGTCGTGTCCCATTGACGGTTCCTGTCTTGCTGGCGTTTTCGCGGACGGAGACGACTCTCGTCGAAACCTGAGCAGTCGCCGTAACGCTCGGAACAGACGCGAGTGCGAAGAGCAGGAAGCAAAGGGCTCTTCGACTGGTCGCGAATCGTCGTTGCGCAAGAATGGCTCGTACCTCGATCTGGTGCCGGATTGCAGGCTGCACCAAGAGCTTACGACAGACTGCCCGCTACGGCCTTACCCCGACGGCCCCATAGATCTCTGCCGGGCGGTACACCGCGCCGTCCTTCACCACGAGCGACGTCTTTCGTACATCCGAAATGTCCGACGCCGGGTTGCCGTCCACCAGTACCAGGTCCGCCAGCTTCCCCACTTCGATCGAGCCAAGCTCTTTCTCACGCCCCATGACGCGAGCCGCCCCGATCGTCGCCATCTGCAGCACCGCCGTCTCGGGGATTCCCGCCTTTACGTACAGCTCCAGCTCGCGGTGATACGCGAACCCCGCCAGTGAGTCCGTCCCCACCACGATCTGGATTCCCGACTTGTAAAGCAGCGCCACCATCGACAGCACCTGCTCGAACGACGCCCGATACCTCGCGTCCATTCCCTCAGGCACCGGCAGCCCGACCGCCAGGAATCCCCGCCGCACCTGTGGCGGCATCCGGTCCGCAACCGCCGCAAACACCGGACTGATCTGGCCCTTCCGCGCTACAAACAATTCCTCAAACGCATTCGCCGTCGGGTCGACCACCGTGCGCCGCTCCTGCAGCAACTTGATGAACTCGCGAACCTTTGGCGACCCGAGGTCCAGTTCTGCTGCATGCTCCGCCACCGCCGTGAACCGCGCCGGCGTCCGCGTGTCCTTCACCGTGTCGAACAGGAAGTTCAGGAACAGCATGTTCACATGCTGGATCTCGTCGTACCCCGCGCGCACCGCCTGCTCGGCCGTCATGAACGCCGGGACATGCCCGCTCACACGCATCCCCAGCTTGTGCGCCTCGCCCGCGATCACCGGCACCAGCTCGGGCTTTACCGAGCTGTAGATCTTCACCTGCACGTACCCTTCGGACTTGAGCTTGCGGACCGCCGCCCGCGCTTCGTCGGGCGTATCGACCAGCACCCCCGTCGGCGCCGCAAACTGACCAGGCCCGTCCACCAGGCCCGCCATGATCACACGCGGCCCGACCGCCGTCCCCGCGTCGAACCGGTCGCGCAACGCCCGGAGCGTCTCGTAGTCGTTCCCCAGGTCGCGCGCCGTGGTTACACCAGCCGCGATATGGAGCGCGCCGTCGACGCCGCTTAGGTGCACGTGCATGTCCCACAGACCCGGCAGCAGCGTCTTGCCGCGCGCGTCCACCACGTCGACGCCGTCCGGAACCTTGACCGCCCCTTCAGGCCCCACCGCCGTGATCCGGTTGCCAAGGACGACCACGGTCATCCGCGGTTTCACCGTGCCCGAAACCGCATCGAAAACACTGGCGCCCGTGAACGCTATCCCCTGCCTCGGCACGTGGCGCACTGACCGCGCCAGGTCCTCCGTCCAAGCTCCGGCCGCCTTCTCCTGCGCTGCGAGCAGCGCCGGGATCGCCGACTGCCACCCCTCGCGGATCACGGTCGTCCAGCTCGACACGTTCGCGAAGTACGTCCCGTCCGCATCCAGCCAGATCGGCGAAGGATCGAACGACAGCCCCTCGATCGCGTACTGCACCACCGTGCGTTTTGCGCCCTCGGCCGAGATCTCGAGCGGACCGATAGTCCGGATTCTCACCTCACCAGCAGGCATCAGCGCGAGCCGGTGTTCAGGCGCCGCAATCAACGCTCGCGCGAGCAGACCGGCTTCGACCGGCGGGCCATTCAGGCTGACGTAGAACCTGCGGTCGACGGCCGGCGCCTCGCCTCGCTCTGACTCGTTCTTCCAGCGCGCGACGCCGTTCTCGACCGAGAACGTCTCAGTGATCGTGTTCTTGTAGTAGTCGTTGCCGGTCACCTCGACGCGCGTCGGCACTCCGCCGTCGCCAAGCTCGATGCGCGACAGCGTCTTTGGACCGCGGCCGCGATCGTTGAACTCGAACGTTGCCTCGACGCGGCCGCCGCCAAGCTGGCGTACGACCTGCTCGCCGGCAGTCCGGCCCGCGGTGATGACCAGGTACCGCACCGGCGCCGGTTCCTGCGAGGGCCGGGCATCGACACCCAGCGGCACAAGCGTTGAAACGAGAGCGAGAACGATCGCGAAACGGCGCATACAGGACCTCCTGGGCGTGATGGCCTCCAGACTAGCACAGGCGCGTGGAGCAGTCGGCCGACCGCCGTAGGCACCGAGGCGCACTGCAGACACCCGACCACTCGCGTCGAATTGCTGCCAGGAATTGTGCGACACGAGAGGCACGTTGAAGGGTCGACATCGTAGGAGTAGAGTCGGGCCGTTCGACTCGCCACTACCGTCCCTGGGAGTCACGCCCATGCTCGAACCCAACGCGCTCCTGCAAGGCCGCTACCGTGTCGTCCGAATTCTCGGCGAAGGCGGCATGGGGACAGTCTTTGAAGCGACCGACGAGCGGTTCGGCAGCCGCGTCGCAATCAAGCAGGCGCTCGTCCTCGACGCGCATCTCGCCGGTGCATTCGAGCGCGAGGCGCGCCTCCTCAGAACGCTGCGCCACGCGGCGCTACCGGGCGTCATCGACTACTTCGTCGAGGGGAATCTCTGGTTCCTGGTAATGGACTACGTCGCGGGAGAGGACTTCTCCACCCTCGCCGAACGGGCCGGCGGACCGCTGCCGGTCGCCACCGTCCTCGCCTGGGGCGATCAGCTGCTCGACGTACTCGGGTTCCTGCACGATCACTCCCCGCCGATCGTCCACCGCGACGTCAAGCCGCAGAACCTCAAGCTCACGCCCGAGGGTCGAATCGTCCTGCTCGACTTCGGACTGGCGAAGGGAGCGGCAGGCGACATGGCGACGACCTCGGCGCACAAGAGCATCTATGGCTACACTCCGCAATACGCGCCGCTCGAGCAGATCCGCGGCTCGGGAACCGACCCGCGCTCGGACATCTACTCGGCGGCCGCAACGCTCTGGTCGCTCCTGACGGGGCAAGCGCCACCCGACGCCCTCAGTCGCGCCTCGGCGATCGTGACGGGTCAGCCCGACCCGTTGCGACCGGCACACGAGCTCAACCCCGCGGTGCCCGAGCGCGTCTCGGCCGCGCTGCACTGGGCACTTGCGCAGGCGCCCGCCGAACGACCGGCCTCGGCGCGTGTGATGCGGCAACGGCTTCGCGACGGGGCGACGGCCGCGCCAGGCGATCCGGCAACGCGCGGCGAGCGGCGAGATGACCCATACGCGACTCGCGTCGATCGTCACGGTGACTCGTTCGCCACAGTCGCCGAGGCGCGTGTGACTACAGCGGAAGGCCGCAACGAGCGAACGCTCGCCGAGCCCGGCATGTCCCCCGCCGCCGTACATCACGCCGAGCCGCGCCGCTCGAGCGTCCCGCTCGTGGTCGTTGCGATCGCGCTCGTCGCCATCGGTGTCGCCGTCCCCTTCGTGATCGCCGTATTCGCGGGCTCGTTCGACGACACGCCGTCCACGACAACTGCCCAGAATGACAAGAAGTCGAGCGGCGCGACGTCGGATCCGTCGAAGCCCGTGGGGCCGCCAAAGCCTGTGACCGTCGACCTGCTCGCGGTCGCCAACCCGAGCTCGCCCTCGAGCGCGTTCGGCGACTCTGGCCTCAACCTGGGCAGCGGGACTATCCGCGTCGAGCCGGCGTCCGAGAACACGGTCATGCCGCCCGGTGCGTCTCGTCTGATCTTCTTCTTCGGGCCCGGCTTCTCGGGCCCCTATGGCTACCACGCAGCCGAGGTGACGCTCGACGGCGTCGCGACGTCGGTGACGGTGACGCGTCCCGGTGTCCGCAACAACGCCTCCACACCCGCCTGGAAGCTCCAGGCGCTCGACGCCAGCGGCGCCCAGGTCGGAACGGCGGTCGGCGAAGGCGACATCGAGCGCGGGAACTACATGTTTCCCTCCGGCCCGCAGGACTTCACGATCACCGCGGCCGGGATCAAGCGGCTGCGGTTTGCCTCGAACAACAACCAATCGACTTTCGCGGCGATTCCATTCACGCGGGTCTCGGTGACGATGGTGAAGTGAGGGCAGTACCCGCCTGCGCCTTGAGACTCTGCCTGTCGAGATTGCCCCGACACCTCGGCGTTGCCGCCCTCACGTTCTTTTCTGTCAGACGACACCTCTCTGCCGAGATCGAGTCACAAACTCTCAGTCGACGTCCCTCACGAGTACCTGGTTCGACCTGCGGCCGTTGGCGTTGCAGACCGTGACCCTGTACCAGCCCTTGATGCTGACGGGCGGTCTTACCTTGATCAAAGTCGTCGGCTTCTTGACCGACGTGTAGCTCGGGACGGCGACGTAGTTCACCTCGGCCACCGTGCTGTCGGGCACGAAGTTCGTACCGCGCACCTTTGTCAGGCGCTTGTCGGGGGTGACGGTCACACCTGTGACGGTCGGCGCTCCTGTCCCCTCCTGAAGCGAAGCGCTCAGGATGTACGCATTGAGCGGACCGGGCGGGAACTCGCCCCGGTGGGTGACCATCAGGTAGTAGGTCCCCGTGTAGGGCAGCACGATGTTGAACCTCGGGTCGGCGACGCTGTCGGCGTTGTCGTTCACGAAGATGGGCCAACCGTAGTAGTCGCGAACGCTTGCCTCGAGGTCGATGGGCTGGGCATAGCTTCGCGCGTGCACGTCGACGACGAGGGTCGTCCCGGCCTCGGCCTCGAACTCGAACCAGTCCTCGTCCCCTGCATCATTCGTGGCGCCGACCTTTGCTCCCGGAACCACGATCGGGTTCGCGTCGTCGTAGATGCCGTTCGGCTCGTCCTCGAGGTTCTCGGGCGTGAAAATCGGGGCCGCGGCCGGCCAGGCCGAGAGGATGTAGCCGTAGGCAGGCCCTCCCACGTGGTCCGACGCGAGGACGCCGACGTAGATGACACCCGTGTACGGAGCGACGAACCAGACCTCCGAGTTGAGGTTGCCTGGCGCCACATCGTCGTTAATCGCGATGTTGTGGCCGTAGAAATCCACGACCCAGAGTTGCGGATTGAGCGGCGAGCTGAGCGACGCGATCCGTCGGAACGCGTCGATCTGGATCGGCTGCCCCTCGGTCACGTTCAGGAGCAGCCAGTCGATGTCGAGGTTGGTCGAGATGACGCCGAAGCTCTGGAACGGAACGTCGACCACTTCATACGCGTGGCCGAGATCGTCATTCGGCTCGGCCTCCAGGACGTCACCACCGCCGGTCCCAGCGCCGGTCGGATACGCAATACCTCGGACGTACGAGGGCGCCTCCGAGTCGGAAGGGCCGGCTGGTCCGAAACTCCAATCCGGAAGGAGTACCTCGGGCGCGTCGAGTTTTTCGTCCTGGGCGACGACCCCGCCGCCGGGAAACGTGGTGAGTAGGAGAACGAGAAAAGCCACTGCGACGGTACGCATTCTCATGGTCGTACCCTCCCCCACAGCTGAGCACTCACGCGGGGATGTTGTTCCAGTTCTTGTCGCGCAGCGTCAGCGGCTACCCGGTCGCCCGCACCGTGCCACCGCTCCGACCAGGCAGTTCCGTTCTCTCGCCTCTTTGCAGGAACGCAAGAGCCGTTCCATTCGAAGACCGCGATACTGGCATCGAATGGTGAACGGAAGGACTTTTTCCCGCGGCAATGAGCCTGTCGGAGTGAGTTTAAGTTCTACGAAGATTCAACAACTTACGGGATAGCCATGCCTGAAGCAGCCCATTCCAGGTGGAGCGGCCTGTTACCTCACCAGGCAGTCGGGCCGCCTTGCCGCCGAAGCGACACGGACGTACCTGGCGAACGGTGCGGACCTCCGGGGAGGATTCCGCAGTATTGGGTTGACCTTGAGTGGGACCGCTACTCCACGGCCGCGTTCGTCCGACCGGACCTCCTCACGGCTTTACCGGCCTCCACCCGTCGACCAGGGGAACGGTCGCGCATGCCGGCCCTCCGTCGCGACCGGTCCCGTCGATGCTGGCCTCGATCACCTCTGCCGCGCCACTGTGCACCTCCTCGACCATCGGCCACGTGATGCCCGACAGATGAACCTTCGCCCGTCGCGTCCAGCACGATTCGAACTGTCCGGCAAGCCTTCCGGAATTGACGTAGACGAAACGTCCCGCGCGCGGCCCCTGGGCGAATGGTCCCAGAAAGTTCGGATGTCCGTCATCGAGGCTTCCGCCGACTCGAAGCGACAGGTCGAAACGGATCTCGTTCGGAGTCACCTCCGTCGGCACGACGATCTCCTGCCGTCCCCGCTGGACGCAGAAGCGTACGCCTTCGGGAGGATTGAGTACGCGTATTCGTACCGGAACATCGTCCTTCATCGGCTTCCTCCTACCTCATCGCAGGGAGACATCGTCGCTGCTCCCCTGCTGTCTTTCGTCGGGCCCCGGCGTTCGAGTCAGAATACTGTCCGCTCGTGATGTTCTCACACCGACGCCGGTGCCCGATGCAAGGCCAGACGCAAGGAAGCTGCGTGCACTCACTTCTCTGGTCAAGGAGTCCCACGCCGATCAAGCGGCAACAGGCATCGCCTGTCGACCACCACGAAATCGAACGTGTCTCGCGCGGTCCGGGAAGGCCCATAGCTGGTCCACCGATGTACAGCGATGGCATCGCCAGAATTCGACGCAGTGGATCGCTGAAGGCTTGATACTTGCGAGATGTTGGGACGATCGATATCGCGGCCAACCTACAGGATTCAGGAACATCGCCGAAGGCGCTTTCTACTGCTCCCCGGTCGAAAATCAACCGCGGAGCGGTCGAAGGAAATAGCCGTGGGTCGCGGGGGCGAGTGCAACGAGC
>CAZQBW010000163.1:0-11715 GCA_964591515.1 uncultured Clostridia bacterium | reverse complement strand
CGCGGGTCGCACGAGGGCTCGTTGCACTCGCCCCCGTGCGACCCACGGCTATTTCATTCGACCGCTCCGCGGTCGTTTGCGGCGCTGCGCGCCAAACTCCAAGGCGCGTCGCGCATTGAACGGGGGGACTGCGCCATTCGCGTCAGTCGCGTCCGTCCGGAAGGCCCGGCGATTCGAGCTCGATGACGGGCTGATTCCCCAGGTCGACCAGTTCCATCGGGTTTCCGGCTTCCTCCGCCGTGCCCGCGACCTCGATGGATTCCACAGCCTCGCGCTCGACGTCCTCCATCTCGGTGACCGCCTGTGATTCGACGTCCTCCACGTATGCGGTCTCTTCGTCCTCTGCGACTTCGGGCACGAGCGCTTCCGGGATCTCGCCCCGAATCGGTGCGAGCTCGAGGAACTGCTTCACGATCGCGGCGCGCCTGACGGCGTCTTCGCTCTCCCAGAGCTGTTGCGCCAGGAGTTGCCCTGACCGCCACTCGTAGATGGAAGCCACGGTCTGCATCCACGCGCCGATATCGCTCGAACCGCCCTCGCCTTCGGCCGCGATCACGTCGATCAGCCTCGACGCGACGAGCTCGCCACGGTATTCGCCGAGCGCGCTGCCGAACCACATTGCTCCGTCGTCCCGCTTCTCGAGCGCCTCGAGCCAGACGTCGAGGAGCCGGTCGATCTGGCCATCGGTGAACTCAACCTTGGCCTCGACGTCGTCGCGATCCGATTCGTCCTCCGACGCCAGACGCCAGCGCCGGTTGTCGTCCGCACGCGTGAATTCGTAGAAGCCGTCGCGCCTCGTCATCGGGTTCTCGGCGCACTGGACGATCCACTCGAGAAACGCCACCTGCCGCTTGAGCGGATCGGTGATGGCGTCGAGAGCGGCGTGGCTGCGGATGATCGGGACGATCGCGTCGCGGGCGGCGTCATCGGTGATGTCGTACACCTTCATTCCGTACCACCGCCCGATCGAATCCGGCGCCTCGTCGGCTCCGGCCGTGAGAAGGAACAACCCCGTGCGCATCGACAACGGGATCGCGGGGGATTCTCCTGGCTCGCCGTCGTCATTGATGACGAGGTCGAAGTCGGTCTCGTCGATGTTCGCGACCCGAAGCTCACGGGCGCCGTCGGCGGATCCCTTTATCGTGTCTGCGATCCGGATCGTCGAAATCGTGATTGGCTCGACCTCGTTGCCGTACCTGATGGTTCCCTTGGCTACTCCGACGACCGAGCCCGTGACGATCAGATCCGCCATGTCGAGCAACTCGCCGAAGGTCGGCGGCGGCGAGCATGCCCGAGCGGGTGACGCGGGAGAGAGCGCGAGGAGAATGCTGAGCGTCGTGAGCGACGCTAGAGCGAACGCGAGTGGACGGCGGGCACACGTGTGCTGCATGGGTGGTTCCTCCGGAAAAGACGGACCTTGCTCGTGATTTGCGCCGGCGTGGGGTCGAGCGGAGAGGATGCCGTCCTGTCCGTGCCTGGCGCGACCGAGTGCTTGGACGCGCGAGAGGCCGTAGGGTTCCCTCGAGGTCGGGAATTATTTTCGGCGCCCTGCGTGTCGAGGTGGGAAACGGGAGGCGCTTTGGGTTCTTGCATTGCGCCGGGCCGCTCTTGCGCGAAGCGCCCTGGAGTGCGGCGCGAAGCGCCGCTTTGGATTGCCGTCGAATGCGTCGAACCTCCGAAACTCGGAGAGCCATCCAAAGCGGCGCTAAGCGCCGCACTCCAAGGCGCTTCGCGCAAGAGGCAAGGCTACTCCAGCGCCAGCAGTTCCTCTACGAGCTTCTCGTAGATCCATTCGTCGATGACCGGCAGACCGCGCTCCGTCAGCAGCGCGTGCTTCGGATTCGCGCGGTACGAGCCGTCCACGACAACTCCGCCCTCGGCCCGGAAGGCTCCCAGTACATCCTCCGTCTGGATCTCTTCGTCCGTGTCTCCCACGCGCAGGTCGACCATGAAGACCCAGCCGTCGACCTGCTGCCGGGCCTGATCCACGAGCGTCGGATCCAGCGTTCCGTGCTTCGAGATCACGTACCCGAGAAACGCCGAGAATTCCTCGTTCGGCGTGAACGCATCCGCGGTGATCTCGGTCGTCCCGCGAGGCAGCGTGCCGATCACTGCCGGCGACGGCAGCCCGGTCCCCAGCGCGATCTCAGGCGGGAGAACACCGATCATCGTGACTGGCCCCTCGTCGGTGTCGATGTCGTAGAGGTGGTACATCGGCCGCGTAGCTTCGCACAGCAGGCGCCACTTCGAACAGCCGAACGCGGCCGGCTGCCGGCGCCGTGTATACTGCCGCGGTCCGGCGACTGCGCCCGGCCGAAAATCCGCATGTCGACGCTCTCCGACGCATTCCCCGCAGCCAGAGACCGCGGCCGAGGTGCGCTCGTTCCGTACATCACGGCGGGCTATCCATCGCTCGACGCGACCGTCGACATCGCGGTCGCCCTCGCGGGAGCCGGCGCCGACATCCTCGAGCTCGGCGTCCCGTTTTCGGATCCGGTCGCCGACGGCCCCGTAATACAGCGCGCATCCGAAGTGGCGCTCTCCCGCGGTGCGACCCTCGCCGGATGCCTCGACGTCGCAGCGCGTATCGCCGAGCGGTCTCCGATTCCGATCGTCCTGTTCAGTTACTACAACCCACTGCTCCAGTTCGGTCTGGACCGGCTCGCCGAGCGCCTGGCAATAGCGGGTGTAGCGGGACTTCTCGTGACCGACGTCGTGCCGGAAGAGTCGGCACCGCTCGTTTCGGCGATGGGCCCTTGCGGAATCGACACGGTGTTTCTCGCGGCTCCGACGAGCACCGACAACCGGCTGGATCGAATCGCTGCCGTCTCGCGCGGATTCGTGTATGCGGTCTCGCGCGCTGGCATCACGGGAGCGCGCGCGACGCTTGCTGACTCTGTCGCGCCGCTAGTCGAGCGATTGCGGCGGCACACCTCGCTGCCCGTTGCCGTCGGTTTCGGCGTGTCGAGCTTCGACCAGGTGGCGGAAATATGGCGCCACGCGGACGGCGCGGTCGTGGGAAGCCATCTCGTCGAGGCCATTGGTGCCGGGGACTCCGAGACCGCGGCCCGGCGGGCCGCCGATTGCCTGCGCAGCCTCATTCCGGCATGAGACGATTACTTCACCGCCCCTGCGACGTCATCGAAGCCCCATTCGAGGTCCCGACGTGCTCGCACTGATACTCGCTGCCGCCAGCCTCGTCCAACTCGCCGGCCCTCAAACAGTGCACGATCCAGACATCGCGATCGTGCTTTCCGTTGCGCGTGACGTGGCCGCGAATCGTGCCGACGCCGCGGCCCTGCGCGCGTCGACGGATCCGGCGACGCTTCGGTCCGCCTTCGACGAAGCCCTGGCCGACGCGACGATGGCGCGTCTCGATGACCAGTCGGCCGCGTACCCCGGCTCCGAGCGGGTCCTCTCAGTGCTCACCGAGGCCGTGGGGGATGCGCAGGCGAAATCGCTTGCCGGCAAGGCGGCGATCGTAAGTCGCGGCTCGAATCCATTCTCCGCCGACGCCGCAGGAATCGAGGGAGCACTCTCGGCCTACTGTGCAATCGCGACGAACGATGCAGACGATCCGGCGGCGTCGCTTGCCGAGCGGCGTCGCGCGGAGGCGGCGCTAGTGGCGGCCCGAAGCTCGGGGTCGTCCGTTCTGACGTGCGGATGTCTGGCGTGGCTCGGGACCTACGCATTTCAGGGTGGCGACATGACGATTGCCCGCCGGTTCCTCACGGAAGCGGTGACGCTCGCCGATTCGGCGGCGCTCGAACGGGCGCGCGTCGCGCTTCGACGGACCGTCGCGGCGACGCGAATCCTCGATGGCGATCTGAAGCTGGCGCTCGAGGACCTCGAGTCCGCGCTCGCCGTCCTGGAAACGCGGTCACTTCCCGACGAAACGGTTGCGTCAATGACGATCGAGGTATCGACCGACGCCATCGCGGCGGCCGAAAAGCTGGGCGACCGCTCGCGCGCCGTCCGCGTTGCCGAACGCGCGGTCGCGCTGCTGGATGCAACGGGGGCGGCAATTGCAGTACGCGCGGACGCGACCGAGCGATTGGCGCAACTGCACGCGCAGGGCGCATCCGGGTCGCGCGACGAGGCGCGCCGCGCCGCAGCGGCCTTCGACGCGGTTGCGAAGTGGCGGATCGAGTCCGGCGAGAAGGACCGAGCCGCCATCACGCTGACGGCCGCCGGCGTCCTGCTGCTCGAGAATGCGAGTCCGGCGGAGGCTCGAGCGGTGTTCGATCGCGCCGTGACACTGACGGTCGAAACGCGAAACGAGAATCTGCGGGCCGGCGTCGAGTACTGGCTCGGGCGTTCGCATCTCGCCGAAGGTGACGCGAAGTCGACGGAGCGCGCGGTGGCGCTCTTCACGGCAGCGCTCAGACGCCTCGATGAAGTCGAGAAGTCGGGCGTCGTCGCTCCAGAGCTCCGTGTCCGGCTTCTGAACTGGCTCGGGCGGGCGAGGTCGTCGGGCCCGGCCGGCCCGACGCGAAACCTTGCCGCCGCACGAGCCGCGTTCGCGAAGTCTTTCGACGTGGCGCTCGATGGCGGGCTCGATGTCAACGATGCGGTCGTCTCTGCCGAACAGGCGCTCCGATGCCGCGCAGGCCTCGGCGACCTGCGTCTCGCTGGGGTCGAGGCCGTTCAGTTCTACGACCGCCTCCTCGCATCGAAGCGCATTGACCCGCTCAATGCAGCAGCCGCGCTTTCGGCCGAGCTGCAGCGGTCCGCTGCGGACATGGGGACCGCGGGCGTGGCGCCGTCTGTCGTGGCGTTGTGGGACCGCGTCGCGACGTCGCTTGCGAAAGAGCCGACCGCGCCGCGCGCCCGAATGCTGCTCGTCATGGTCGCGGCCTCGAATCGCGATCGGGCGCTGTTGTCCGCGCGTGCGGACTCCGCATTCGCCGGATTGACGGAAGCGAAGAACGCTGCAGATGCGGAAGCGATGACCGAGGCAGTGTGGCGCGCGTGGGAGGTGATGGGTGATTCGGCCGCCGCGGCGATCTGGCGCGACCGCTACGCGACGCTTGCGCAGGCGTCGTTTGACGCGGCCACGACCGCAAAACGGCCCGACGCCGCTGCGCGCGCTGCGGAGGGACTCGCGGCGGTCGCACGATCGCGCGGCGATGCGGCGTCCGAGTCGAAGTGGCTCGGCGAGCGCGATCGTCTGCGAAGAGAGATCGCCGAGCGGTATGAGGACGAGGGAAAGCTGGGGCAGGCGGGAGAAGCGTTCCGGCTTCTCGCGGCCGACGAGCTCGCCCGAGGCGATGCGGCGGCGTCGATCGTGTGGTACGAACGCGCGCTGAAACTTGCCGTGCGCACCAACGATCCCGAAGCGAATGCGCTGGCGTTGGCCGGGAGGGCCGAGGCCGAGTTGTCGAAGGGCGACGCGTCGTCGGCGCTCGCGACGACGACCGAGGCGCTCCGGCTTGCGACGACGTCGGGAATGGAGACGGAAGTCTCACTTCCGTCAATCGCCGAGGTGAAACTGAGGCGTCCGGCGGCCGTCGCTCTCAAGGTGCGCGCAGCCGCACTCGAGAAGCTCGGGCGAACCGAAAACGCCGCCGCAACGCGTGCGCTCGCGGCGACCCTCTCCGGACCGTAGTCCGAGCGCCACCGACTCGGGTTCGGGTGGATACGGAATTACAGGCGTTGCCGTACAGAGAGCACAGAGGCACGGAGAACACGGAGCCTGGATGACTGGACGGTACCCTGACAACAGTTCCCCGCACCTCCGTGTTCTCCGTGCCTCTGTGCTCTCCGTACGGCAACGCCTGACTGTCCGTATTCACCCGATCGCTATCGCTCCCAGTACTGATCTGTGCTCATCTGTGAGGATCTGTGGACCGAATCGATCCGTGGCTCGAGCACTCGCTCGATCGAGAACTCCCTGATGCGCAGATAGTGCTCTGCTGTCGCGGCCAGGGCGTCCTGCGGGACGAGGCCGATGAGCTCCGTGCCCAGGATTCCGACACCGAGTCGTTCCGCCGCGAGACGTACGGCCTCGAACGCTACGTGCATCGGCGTCGTCCTGTAGTCCGTCAGATTCATCGAGACCTGCACGTGGCCCTTCGACGGAATCGCGAACCCCAGTGCCTTGACCGTCGGCAGTCCGCCGGAACTTCCCCTGACCTCGCGCGCAATGCGTTTCGCCAGGGCAACGTCAGTCGTGTCGAGCAGAACGTTCCAGGCGATGAGCGGCTTGCGGGCGCCGACGGCAACGATGCCGGCGGTCGGATGCACGGCGCGGTCGCCGATGTCCGGTGCGCGGTGTGCCTCGGTCGCGATCGAGTCGCGTATCCGTTCGAACTGGCCGCGGCGCAAGTCGGCGAGGTTCACGTGGTCAGGTCGCACGGCGGAATCTTCGTAGAGGTAGACCGGAACGCGCAGCTCGCTCCAGATGCGGTCCGCGGCGGTTCGGGCGAACGCGGCGGCGTCCTCCATCGACAGTCCCCGAATAGGGACGAACGGCACGACGTCGGTGGCGCCCATTCGTGGATGCGCGCCCGAATGGCTCGTCAGGTCGATCCGCTCGACGGCGCAGGCGACACCGGCGACGGCCGCCCCGACGACGGCATCCGGCTCACCGGCGAATGTGATCACCGAGCGATTGTGATCCACGTCGGATTCGCGCCTGAGCAGCAGGATTCCGGGTACAGATGCGATCGCGTCGACGATCGCGTCGACGACGTCGAGATCGCGGCCCTCGCTGAAATTCGGAATGCACTCGAGGACCGGTAAATCGGGAGTGTTCATGCCGTGCATGAAACACGACGCGGCCAGACTCGCAAGTCCGGCCGCGTCGGTTTCACGCCGTGCGTGGATTCTATCGCCCCTGCATCGTCCCGACGATTCGACCGACTGTGACGACGTCGCCGATGTGAATTTCAGGGAAGTTGGCCGGGAACTGCTGCCAGTCTTCGTCCCCCGGATGAATGCGCGAGTCGTAGTTGAGGTCGCCGACACCAAGCTCGTCGACCTTCATCGTCCCCACACTCGCGCCGTTCACCAGGACTTCCAGCTCCGAGCCGGGAACGAAGCCTTCGACTTCGACCGAGAACTTCTTGTGCTGCGGCCCGAGCTCCGCATAGCGGGCGGTGCCGCTGACGGCGAACGCTACCGTTTCGGATCGCAGCTTCGCCCGCATCTTCGTCACTTCGCCGGCTGAGGCGATGCCTACGCAGATGACCGCCAACATCGTGATCGCCAGTCCCATCTTCGAAATCAGTGCTCGCATTGTCCTGTCCTCCGTTGCCTTGGTAAGTCGAGGACCGTGTCTGGCCTGGGGCCTTTGCACGGTGCCACGCCGCAACGGAGAAGCAGCGTCCGGAAAAAATACGTCGCCGAATGTAAAGCAAATCAGATGATGACCAATCAGACTCAGGTCAGAGCCGGGAGCAGTAGCTACCGGGTGCTCACGCGCACGTTCCTCATCGATCTCAGCGCATGTCTACCCGGTCGCTATCGCTCCCGGTACTGATTACCGGATCGGCATCTGCCCGCGCCTCAGCGAGGCCGGCGGTCAGAGACGATCCGGCCGCGCTTCACGACCACGACCGCGTGGTTGACCCCGAAGACGTATGGCACGACGCGATGATCCGGCGTGTCGAACACCACGAGATCCGCCTGCTTGCCCGGCTCGATCGATCCGACCCGGTCGCCGCGTCCCAGCACGTATGCCGCGTTGATCGTGGCGGCGGCGAACGCCTCGCGCGGGCGCATTCGCATCTGCGTGCACGCGAGCGAGAGCACCATCTGCATCGACGGCACAGGGGAACTCCCCGGATTGAAATCCGTCGCCAGCACGACCTTCGCTCCCGCGTCGATGAGCTGCCTTGCCGGCGCGTAACGCCTGAGCCCGAGGTGGTAGACCGAGCCCGGCAGCAGCACGGCGGAGACGCCGCCCGCGACGAGCGCCGCGATTCCGGCGTCGTCGAGCTGCTCGAGATGATCGGCAGACGCGGCGCCTACCTCCGCTGCCAGTTCCGCTCCGCCGCAGCGCGTGAGCTGATCCGCGTGGAAGCGCGGCGTCAGGCCATGTTCACGGGCGGCGACGAGAACGCGCCGCGCCTGGTCGGTCGAGAAGACGTGCGACTCGCAGAACACATCGCAGCCCTCGGCGAGCCGTTCGCGGGCGACGAGCGGGATCATTTCTTCCACGACGAGATCGACGTAGGCGTCCGGCCGATCGCGATACTCGTCCGGAATCTCGTGCGCGCCGAGCAACGTAGCAGAGACCTCGAGCGGCGTCTCGACACCAATGAGCCCGATTGCGTGGAGCAGGCGACACTCGTCGGCTACCGAGAGGCCGTATCCGCTCTTCGCCTCGATCGTCGTGGTCCCGTGCGCGAGAAACACCCGAGCGTTGGAGAGTGCAATGGCCGCCAGTTCGTCGTCGCTCGCAGCTCGCGTCCGGCGCACGCTGTTGCGGATGCCACCCCCCGCGGCGGCGATCTCTTCGTACGTCGCGCCCATGACGCGCAGTTCGTACTCGGCGGCACGCCAGCCAGCGAAGACCGGGTGCGTGTGGGCGTCGACGAACCCGGGCGCGACCGTCATACCGCTGGCGTCGATGCGGACCGTGTCCGCGTCCGCCCGGTCAGCAACTTCCGACGCCAGACCGACGGCCTCGATGACGCCGTCCCGGACGAAGACCGCGCCGTCCGTGACGATCGCCGCGTCGGCCAGTTCGTCGCCGACGCGCGCACGCGCGGGTCCCGCAAGCGTCAGGACCTCGGAGGCGTTCTCTATGAGCAGCGTGGACATGCTTGCGACTGGTCGACGGTCAGCGCCGGATGATCCTGCCTTCGATCTTCGCATCGATGACGGCGTGGGTGCGAAGATGGTCGACGAGCAGCCCGGTGAGCACGATGCCAGTGTCGATGCGTTCGAGCGTCGCCGGCGCGATCATCGAGTAGCCGTCGCCGCCGACGAGCAGGAAATCCGGAAGGGCGACTGAGTAGACGCGTTCGTCGTCGAGCGGAGCGTCGCCGACGAAGATCTCCTTGGCCTGACCGTTCTCGATGACGAAGCGTACGCCCGAGACCTGCAGGAATCCGCCGATCTGCTCTTCGGGATTGAGGGCCGCCGAGAAGTTCAGGATTTCACGCACGGTCCGGCCCGGAAGCTTGACCGAGAGAATGATGGTGTTGAACGGCAGCGTCGTGAGGATGTCGCCGAACGTCACCTTTCCGGGAAGGATGCTTGCGCGCAGAGAGCCAGAGTTTATGAATGCGAGGTCGGTGTGGGCCGCGTTCCTTGCAAGGTCCGCCATCAGATTGCCGAGTGTCGTCTCCTTGGACCGGACCGTCGGGCGGTCGCCATCGAGCAGGACGTTCGTCGTGCCGACGAACATCGAGAGCCGCTCCTTCAACTTGCCCGCGTACTTGTCGACGGCCTCCGACACGGCCTTGGAGTCGGGAATCGACGCATCGATCGGAATGAGCTCGGCGCGCTCGGTGAAGACGCGTCCGTCAGGTTCGATCCTAAGGTCGAGGCGCCCCAGGAATCGGCCGTAATCCTGCGCCTGGACGATCACCGTGTTGCCTACGCGTTCCGGCGTGATGAGCTTGGCATGGGTGTGACCGCCGACGATGACGTCGATGCCGGGCACTGCGGCGGCGAGACGCCGATCCTCCGGTATCCCCAGGTGGGTAAGAGCCACGAGGATGTCGCAGTGCGGCACGAGTACGGGGACGGCATACTTCGCCGCGTTGACCGGGTCATCGAATGTAAGTCCCTCGACGTTTGTCGGGAATGTCGTTCGCGGCGTTTCGTTCGTCGTCAGCCCGATCACGCCGACCTTGAGCCCGTTCGCGTCGATTACCGTCGAGGCGCGGGCAAACGGCCGTCCGTCCGTCCAGAAGATGTTGGCGCTCAGGACGGGGAACTTGGCACGTTCCACCAGCTTGGCAACGTTCGACTGTCCGAAGTCGAACTCGTGGTTGCCGATCGCCATGGCGTCGACTTCCATGATGTTGAAGCACTCGATGTCCGGCTCTCCCTGGAACACGGCCGACAGCGGCGTGCCCTGCAGGATGTCGCCCGCCTGGAGCAGCACGGTCGATCGGCGGGCAACACGGTTCTCGCGGCGGATACGCTCGACGACCGTGGCGATACGGGCGATCCCGCCGATGGTTGCGTCGCTCTTCGCATCGGGCTTCCACGGCTCGAGGTGTCCGTGGATGTCGTTGAAGTAGAGGATCGTGAGCAATCGCGCCCGCGGCAGGGACCGGGCTGTCGAAGACATTGCGGCCAGGGCGATCGTCAACAGGAGTGCGAGGGTGAGCGTCTTTCGCATGAACTTCATGTCGTCCTGATGGTGTATTGCGGCACGCCTCCGGGCAATCGGAACCACACGGAGAATGAGGAGAGAACCGAACCAGAGATGCGGCTGGACGACGCCAGCCGCGCTAGCGGGTTTTTCTCACAGCCCCGTCGTGGAAGCAACAGGCGGCCGCTATGGTCCGCGCCGGCGTTCGGCGTGACGGCATGGGGGACCGTGGCATCTCCCCCTGCCGGATTGCGGCGCCCTTCCGCCTCCACGGTGGTTCCCCTATACTGCGGGCGGTCCGAAAACCGAGACTGGCTGGAGAATGGAGTGGGCTCTGACCCCAAGCGGATTGAAGGCGGACTTGTCGCCGACGGACTGCGGTTCGCGATCGTCGCGAGTCGTTGGAACGAGTTCATCGTCGGCCGGCTCATCGAGGGCGCGCTCGACGGTATCGTCCGACACGGCGGATCGCTCGACAACGTCACGGTTGTGCGCGTGCCGGGCTCCTTCGAGATTGCGCTCGCGGCCAAGAAGGTTGCGAAGGCCGGTCAGGTCGACGCCGTCATCTGTCTTGGTGCGGTCATCCGCGGAGAGACGCCGCATTTCGACCACGTCGCGGGCGAAGCGTTCAAGGGCATCAACCACGTTTCGCTCGACACCGAACTGCCCATTGCCGTTGGCATCGTGACGGCCGACTCGCTCGACCAGGCCATCAACAGGGCCGGCGGGAAGTCGGGAAACAAGGGCTACGAAGCCGCTGTCACGGCCATCGAGATGGCCAATCTCCTTCGCGCGATCGGCTGACGCTCGTGCCCGGGATCGAAGGTAGCTGAAGTTTATGGGTGCTCGTCGTAAGGCTCGAATCTGCGCCTTACAAATGCTCTTTCAATACGACATCGCACAGCAGCCCATCGACGAGCTGTTGCGCACGTACTGGAGCGAGCTTGGAGGTGACTGCACGGAGGACGTGCGGGACTTCGCGTCTCGCCTGGTTGCCGGTGCCGTGGACGAGCTGGAGCCCATTGACGAACGAATCCGAGAGCGAGCCGAGAACTGGCGCATCTCGCGAATGGCGGTCGTAGACCGAAACATCCTTCGCCTGGCCGTGTACGAGTTCCTTCACGAGGACGACACGCCGAAGACGGTCGTCATAAACGAGGCACTCGAGATCGCGCGGCGGTTCTCGACGTACGAAGCGACGCAGTTCATCAACGGCATTCTCGACGCGATCAAGCGGGACCTCGAGGCCTCGGTCACGGCGTAGCACGCGCTCAGTCAGAGGCGTTGCCGTACAGAGCGCACAAAGGCACCGAGACCACCGAGCCTGGATGACTGACTGTAGGAAGCGGTGCTGAGTGCCTCTGTGTTCTCGGTGACTCTGTGCGCTCTGTATGGCAACGCCTCTGCTCCCGTATCCAACCGGTCGCTATACCGGAGCG